>JBDSTA010000045.1:0-5157 GCA_039928475.1 Gemmatimonadaceae bacterium
GCGGCGACGTATACGACGCGGGCGAGCGCGGTTGGCGGGGCAGGGATCACGGTGAACTTCACACCCATCCAGGGTCAGGCGATTGTCAATGCGATTCGTGTTCGGAGGCTTTGATCTGGTTGTCGGCCCGAGCGCAGCGAGGGCCATGTACCGAAAAGTTGTCAGCCCGAGCGCAGCGAGGGCCATGTACCTACGCTTTTTCCGCCCGCTTCATCAAATGAGGTGCATGCCCCTCGCTGCGCGTGGGGCGACAAGGGCCATGTGCCTGCTCTTCCTGGTCGCCGCACCATTGGTCGCCCAGGACGAAGTCGGCCCCGCGCCCAAGCGCGCAGCTGGGCCGATCCTCTACGCATTCACCGACACCACCAGCGTGCGCGTCGACCTCACCGTGCCCAGGGCCGCTGAGATGAACAACGTCGTCGCGAATGGCAAGATCTACAGCCTCGCCGACGAGAGCCTCCTCTGGTCAGGCGAGATCGGCCACCTCACCGTGGACGCGCAGGGCAACGCGCACCTCGCGGGACGAGTCGCAGGCCTCAAGCCGAAGCGCTGGTCACCCCAATCGCCTTCATTGTATCGCCTCGAAGTCGAAGCGCACGGCACCACGAACCTCAAGACGACCGCGCGCATCGGATTCCGCAGCGTGAGCGCGAAGAACGGACAGATCCTCCTCAACGGCCGCCCGATCTTCCTCAAGGGCAACGCCATCAACCCGCCCGACCGCAACATCCCCGACTCGCTCGAGGAGAACCCGAAGTTCATCGCCGACTACGTGAAGTACCTCAAGAGCGTCGGCGTCAACATCATCCGCCTCACGCGGCACTCGCAGGCCTGGTTCGACGTCTGCGACGAGCTGGGCATGATGCTCTTCCAGGGCAACTACGGCACGCCGAAGGGCGCGAAGGCGACGGCGGCGCCGAGCATCCCGCTCGCAGAGAGCATGCAGTGGTACAGGGACGACGTGCTGGGGCCGCTCGCCAATCACCCGAGCGTCGTCGTCTACGTCCTCTCGAACGAGCAGGCTGACAAGGAGATCGGCTACCTCTCCACCGGCGCCGACAAGGTTGGTGCATTCCTGAAGACCGCCTACGACTCCCTGCACACATGGGATGCGTCGCGCGTGTACATCACGAATGCCGGCTACGGCTTCGGCCGCTCGGGCGACCTCTGCGACCTGCATCGCTACTGGGGATGGTACTACAACTCCTTCCTCAGCTTCTACACGATGCGCTATCCGTCCACGTGCTGGCGCACGGCGGTCGCGCAGCCGATGACCATGACGGAGAACACCGGCAACTACACCGGCGTGGACGGACGCTTCAACCTCGTCTCGAACACCAAGCAGCCCGACTCGCAGCTCAACTGGACCGGGCACGCGCCGGAGAACGAGCAGTCGAGGCGCGCGCTCGCCTACCAGGCGTGGATGGGCGGCCAGGCGATCGAGATCTTCCGTCGCTCGCGCGAGCAGAACCCGAACCTCGCGGGACTCACGCCGTTCACGATCCTCTTCCACAACTGGCACGGTATCACGAAGTTCGACGACATGAAGCCCAAGCCACTGGGCGCGCAGTACGGCGTGTCGTACCAGCCGGTGCTGCTGAGCTGGGAGCTGTGGACGCCACAGGTGTACGCGGGCGCGACGATCAACCCCGTCGCGCACGTGGTGAACGACGACGAGAGCGGCGCCAACCTCGCCGGCCTCACGGTGCGTTACGCGCTCGTGGACTCGGCGGGCAAGGAGCGCACGCAGGCGAAGGTGGCATTCCCCGACGTGAAGTACTACGGCGCGAAGAGCAAGCCGATCACGATCGCGGTGCCGGCCAACCTGCCGACCGGCACGTACACGCTCGCGGGCACGCTCTCGAATGCCGGCGGCGTGATCTCGTCGAACACGACGAAGGTGTTCGTCGCCGGAAGCGGGTACAAGCGCGCGGCGGGACCGCTCACGCGACAGGTGAAGCTGTACGACCCGAGCGGCAAGTCGGAGCGCGCGCTACGCGCCCTCGGCGTTGGACCAGTTCGCATCCAGGGCATCGCCGGCCTCAACGCCGAGCGTGACCTGCTCGTCCTCGGCGCCGATTCGTGGGATGAGGCGCTCAAGCGCGACGTCCCCGCGATGCAGAAGTTCGTGAGCGACGGCGGACGCTTGCTCGTGCTGCACCAGGACTTCAACTCATTCGACGGCGCGTGGCTCCCCGTGCCGATCCGCCTGCAGAAGGGCGAGCTCGATCACGCGCTCGTCTTCCCGGGCGGACGTCCCTTCCGCAACGGCATGTCGGTGAACCCTGAGGTGCCCGATCATCCCGTGCTCTCCGGGATCGACCGCGACCGCCTCTTCCTCTGGAACGACTTCACCAGCTGGAACGAGACGAAGCCCGGCTTCCCGCAGGTCTATCCGGTGACGCGCGGCTTTGTCGTGACGGAACCGCAGTCGATGGGACGCGTGGGCGTGCTGGCGGACTATGATCACGGTCTCGAGGGCATCGCGCTCGCCGAGCTGTTCGGCGGGAAGGGCTCGGCGATGGTGACCGGCTTCGACCTCATCGACCGAAGCGGGAGCGATCCCGTGGCGGACCGCATGCTCGGGAATCTCGTTCGGTACATGTCGTCGCCCGAGGCGCACGCGCCGCGGCAGGTGGCGAACGATCGCATCGTGTGGGGCGACTACGCGAGCGAGCGCGGCGTGCTGACCGGCGTGTACAGCGGTCTGCTTGTGAACACGGTGCCGATCGTGCCGGCGGATCTCGTGAACGTGTACAAGATCACCGTCGACAAGGAAGGCTTCTGGTTTGCAGGTGGGACGTCGGGGTGGAACACGAAGCCGGCGATCCAGTACGTGGCGAAGGGTCGTCGTGCGTATGGCCCGTACACGTTCACGTCGGGCGGGTCGGTGCAGATCGAGAAGGGCTCGACGGTTGGTGAGGGGCGTGTGTTCCTTCTCGCGCCGGCGAATCGTTCGACGATGACGACGACGTTCCAGAATCCAGTCGCGGAGCCGATTAATGTAGAGATCGGCGTGAACGGAGTGGTGCAGAAGGTGTCGATCCCGGGGAATCAGCTGTTACGCGTGGAGTCGCCTATTGCGGAGCGCGAGCTGACGGTGTCGTTCAAGGGGGATCGGCGGGTGGTGATATTGGAGACGTCATTCAAGTAAGTGTTGGGCTGGGTATCGCCGGACCTTGAAAGCATTTTTAACGCAGAGCGCGCGGAGGAAAAGCAACAGCCGCAGAGGTGCGCAGAGGGAAGCGTGAAGTAATGGGCACTCCTCCGCGAACCTCTGCGCTCCTCCGCGCCCTCTGCGTTAAAAGCATTGGTCTTTGCCGTATTCCATTTCGTGACGGTTCTTGCGCCAGGAATCCTGTTCGTAGCATCAACCAGCATTGCCACAACCGTACCAGTCACCCGACATGAAACTCGGCCTCGGTCTCTACAGGTCCCTCCTCACCGACGACAACTTCAAGTTCGCGAAGCAGGCGGGCGTGACGCACCTCGTCGTGCACCTCGTGGACTACTTCAAGGGACAGAATCCCGTCCTGGCGAGCGGCGAGCCGAACATGGGATGGGGCATCACGCAGAACCAGGACAAGCCCTGGACCGAGGACGACCTCCGCGCCATCAAGAAGCACATCGAGGCGAATGGGCTCGTGTGGGAAGCGATCGAGAACTTCGACCCCGCGCACTGGCACGACATCCTGCTCGACGGCCCGAAGAAGGCGCAGCAGATGGAGCAGCTCAAGCGCACGATCCAGGCGATCGGGCGCGTGGGCATCCCGATCATGGGCTACAACTTCAGCCTCGCCGGCGTGTGGGGCTGGACGAAGGGTCCATGGGGCCGCGGCGGCGCGAAGGCGCTCGTGTACGACGAGTCGAAGATGGACATGCAGACGCCGATGCCCAACGGCATGGTGTGGAACATGGTGTACGATCCGGACGCACCAGCCGGCGTCGTGCCGCGCGTCGAGCCCGAGGAGCTGTGGCAGCGCTACGAGTGGTTCCTCACGCAGGTCGTCCCCGTCGCCGAGGAGGCCGGGGTGAAGATGGCGCTGCATCCCGACGATCCGCCGGCGGACTTCCTTCGCAACACCGCGCGCCTCGTCAACCAGCCGCACAAGTACCAGCGCGTCATCGACATCGCGCCGAGCAAGGCGAACGCGCTCGAGTTCTGCCTCGGGTCGTTACAGGAGATGCGCGAGGGCAACGTGCTCGAGAGCATCGCACAGTATGGCGGTCAGGATCGCATCGCGTACGTCCACTTCCGCAACGTGCGCGGCAAGGTGCCGCTCTACCAGGAAGTCTTCGTGGACGAGGGCGACCTCGACATGCTGGGCGCGATCGCGGCGCTGCGCGACGTGGGATACGACGGCATGATCATTCCCGACCACACGCCGGAGATGACGTGCGGCGCACCGTGGCACGCGGGGATGGCCTACGCACTCGGCTACATGAAGGCGGCGCTGCAGATGACGGAGCGCGGCCGGCCGGTGTAGCTGCTTGCCAGCGCTCGACGCCGGGCGCACCTTCGCGGCATGATCGCCCGTCTCGTTTTCGCCTTCGCGCTGCTGTTGCTCGCTGCGCCGGCGCGCGCCCAGTACGACCCCCTCCGCACCGAGCAGAACTTCATGATGCCCATGCGCGACGGCGCACGCATGGCGACGGACATCTATCGGCCCGCGCGCAGCGGCGCGGCCGTGGATGCGAAGTTTCCCGTCCTCCTCCATCGCACGCCCTACGACAAGACCGGACAGAAGTCCATCGCGGAGTACTTCGCGAAGGACGGCTACGTCGTCGTCGTGCAGGACATTCGCGGGCGGTACAAGTCCGAGGGCAAGTTCCTCAAGGTGCAGCCGCTCGACGCGACGGATGGCTACGACGCCGTGCAGTGGACCGCGAAGCAACCGTGGTCGAATGGCAGCGTGGGCATGTGGGGCACGTCGTTCGCCGCGCACATGCAGGCCGGCGCCGCGCAGTATGCGCCGCCCGCGCTCAGGACGCTCGTCGTCAACATGGGCGGCATGTCGAACGCGTGGGACCACGGCGTCCGCTACCGCGGCACGTACGAGATGGGCCGCCAGCTCACCTGGGCCTGGTCGCAGCTCGCGGCCGACGCGCCATCGGCCGCCGTGCGCAAGCTGCTCACGGAGACGGAGAAGGTGGAGG
>JBDSTA010000046.1:0-13558 GCA_039928475.1 Gemmatimonadaceae bacterium
GCGGCCCGTGATCGAGTCGATTGGGGAGATGGTCAGGATGAGCGTACGACCATCGGGCGACGGCGATCCGCCCCAGTAGTACCGGTCCTTCCGCCAGTCGATCCAGGTCGCGAGCGCCGTGTTCTCCTCCACCGTGCCGTCGAGCGACATGCGAAGAAATCGCCTCGATGGTCCCTGGATCGACGTGAACCAGATCGTGCCATCGGGTGCGAACTCAGGACCGGCGTTGTACGCGCCAGCGGGCGAACCGGCGAGTTCGCGCGGCGACGACCACCCGGTGCGCGTACGATCCGCGATGAAGAGTCGCGTGTCGGAGCTTCCTCCGGCTTCGCCGCCGTGCCGGTACGAGGCGAAGACGAGGTGTTGCCCGTCGCGGCTGATAGACGGATAAATGTCGGAAAAATTTCCGCCGAGATCGACGCGGACGGGAGTCGTCCACCGCCCCCGTGCGAGACGGGACTCCACGATCTCGTACTGCTCTCCCACCATGGAGGTGCGACGGAAGAAGAAGAGCGTGCGACCGTCGGCGGTGAACGATCCGCGCAGTACATTGCCGGTGGAGATGACGCCGGGTGCGAGGATGTCTGCACCGACCGACTGCTGTGCACCGCTACCGCCGGCCAGGAGAAGGACGACGGAGGCGAACGCCAGCATGCGAAGGTCTGAGCTGAGGGTCCGTCGCATCGCCGGCTATGGAATGAAGATGGTCGACGGAACCTGCACCGTCCGTCGCGCACCGCCGCGCTCGATGAGCAGCGTGATCACGTCCGCACTCTCGGCGAACGACTGCCAGTCGGACACAGCGAAACCGGTCGTCTTCTTGCCATTGATCTCGAGCACCACGTCGTCTGCCATGATTCCCGCCTTCTCTGCAGGTGAGCCGGCGATGACAGCGAGCACGCGCAACGGACCCGTGGAATAGCGCCACCCCATGCCACGTTCACGCAGGGGTGGAGGCGCGGGGACGAGGTCCGTGCTGCGGCTCAGTCGGAGGCGCCTGACCCGCTGATCGAGTGCGATCGTGAAATTCTGCAGGGCGCGAATACCGAGTATTCCGTCGAATGGCAGGTTCGGTGCAGCGCGGAGCTCGGACACCATCGGCCGCTCGAACGAGTAATCACCAATGCGCACATTGGTGCTCGCACGCGCTTCCATTCGCGGCAGGATGCCAAAGGCGGGACCCTGCACGATCCCCGTCTGCACCAGGGGAGCCACGAGTGGAATGCGAGGAAGAAGGTCGGTGCGCACCGAGAAGGCGAGATTGCCCTGCGTGTCCAGCGCGAGCGGCATCTCGACGTCCCCGAAGGTCACGGGCACGCTGTACAGCGGACCCGCGGGAGTGAGTGTGAGTATGCCCTTCCCGGTGGACGGAAGGGTGTCGCGCGAAAAGCTCACCGTAGCCGATGGATAATCGAGCGTCATCAGGAGAAGCTCATATGCGGCCAGTCCGAGCTGTCCATCCTGCTGCGAGGGCAGTGGCGAAGGGCCGAGGACCGCGACTTCCACATCGCCAAGCCAGAGGCCGCCGACAGTGACGGAATCTGCGCGGTGACGCCACGCCTGCGCACTGTCGGGCACGAACATGCGGACACGCGTCGCTGCCTCGGCGTAAAGGATCACTGCCGCCGGACTACCGGTCTCGATGCCAAGACGAAACGGGCCCTGCCCGTTGACGTATGCCGTGACGACCGGGCGCCCGTCGTTCAGCGTGACGGGAACGCGCACCGTGGGCTGGCCGAGCCGCACGCTCCCCACGAGACGCGGCGCCGCGCCCGCGGACGGTGCGGGCGGCCGCTGCGGCGTTTGCGCGACCGCCTCGACTGCGGCCGGAGCGGCTGCGGAGAGGAGAGCCGCGAGCGTTGCCACTGACGTGAACGACTTCATCACTACCTGGTCGAATGTCCGGTTGCCACGATCCGGCGGCACCCTCGCGGAAGACTCCGCATACTCACGCCCTGTGACTTCCAGAGTAGGCGTGCCCGCCGCAAACGGAAAGCCGATGGGACGACCCGCAATAGAGCGCAGCGATCCGCATCATGGTCAGAGCGCGGACGTACCCTATTGGACACGCGCAGTTCACGACTCGTATACGGAACATCGCCGAGCGCGGCCCATCCCGCCTCATTGCGGCTCGGCGCCCGGTTCTGGCTTCATGGCGACGTCCTGCTATGCTCGATGTGTTTCGAGCCTCATCTGGCGTCACTCCATTCCAGAGGTTGTCATGAAGGTCCGCCATGCGGTCGTCGCCTTTGCTCTCGGCACCCCAACGTCCATCGCGTTGGCGCAGGGTGATACGATCACGCTCGGGAGGGGCAACGCGTTCGTCGATGGCAGCGTCTACGTTCCGCACCTCGCCCGCGTGAAGCAGTCGATCAGCCGAAATGGACAGGAGGGCCAGAGCTTTTCCTTCACCAATGACCTCACGCTCGCAACGCGTGACGGACGCCCCGTCATCCGGATCGAGTCCCGCGCGCAGCCGGGAAGTCCGGACCCGACCTGGCATCTCGAGACGGTCATGGACCGCCGCACCACCGAGCTGCTGTTCCGCGAGGCGAGAAGCGCACGACAGCAGGTGACGTTCGCGGTGGACGCCGGGCACGTACACGGCCAGGCGAAGATTGACCGGGACACCGCTGCGCAGGCGATCGACTTTCAGCTCGACGTCCCCGCCTTTCTCGATGCGGTCATGGATGGAACGCTCGGAGCCATCCACTTTCGGCAGGGACTCGTCGTGCGGATCCCGACGTTCGGTGCGGCGCCGGCAGCGCGGACGCCGAAGTGGCGCGAGTTCACCGTGACAGGGCGCGACACTGTGGCGGTCGGTACGCGCAGGGTTCCGGCGTGGGTCGTCGAGGAGCGCGGTACTCCGAGAAGCAGGATCTGGTTCATCGACGAACCGCCTTACGTTCCGCTCTGGCTGACGTACCTGCCAGACGGAGCCATCGCGCGCCTGGAGCAGGAGCTGATGCCCAAGCCGTAGCATCAGATTGGAAAGCGTGCGGTGAGGCTGGGTTCCGGAACGATCGCCGTAACGGGCCGGTGGGGGACGACGCTGGTGATCGGCACCGACAAGCGCACCATGGCGCCTCCCTGTGCGGGATTCTCGAACGTCATCGAGGCGTGCGCGCCGTAGAGTTGGGCCAGCCGCTGACGCGTGTTCGGCAAGCCGATGCCGTCCGCGGCTGGCAGCCCGTCCGCATCGAGCTGGAAGCCCGCGCCACTGTCGGCAACTTCGAGCACCAGATGGTCCTTCACCACGGCGGCGGCGATGCGAACGTGCCCGATTCCACTGACGCTGCCCACGCCATGCCTGATCGCGTTCTCCACGATCGTCTGGAGCACGAAGGCGGGCAGCCGCTTGTCGAGCGCTTGATCCTGGATCTCCCAGGTGATCGTGAGTTGCGGGCCGAACCGCGCACATTCGAGAGCGAGATACGATCGCACCACGTCGAGCTCCGATGACAACGGCACTTCCGGTTCCGACTTCCGGAGGCTGACGCGCAGGAGGTCCGCAAGGTGCGACAGCAGGGTCGCGGCGCGTTCCGGCTCTTCGCGAAGCACGAACCCGCTGATCGCATTCAGCGCATTGAAGAGGAAGTGCGGCTGCAACTGCTGGGTGAGCGTCTCGAGTCGCGCCTGGACGAGCGATGCCTGAAGGGCATGCGCCTGCGCGCGGTACTGGTGGGCCTCGAGCTCGCGAGTGAGGGAGCGCTCGCGGTAGCGTGCAACGTGATACAGCGCGACGATTGCCCAGTAGCGCAGCACGTCGATGGTGAAGTAGGCGACGATCCACCGCGCGAGCAGCGTTGGAAGCGTGATACCGGGCATCTCGGTCGCACCCATCAGCGGCACGGCCAGAGCCGTGAGCACCTGATGACACACCGGAAAGAGGAGTGCCGCTCCGGTATGGATCGCGAAATGTCGCAGGAACCGGGGATGCTCGAGCGGAAAGCGCCGGCCGAGGGACAGCACGACCGGCGTCATGATGGCAAGGGCGGCATACGCAGCGCCCGGCCCGATGACGGCGGTCTGTATCGCATCGTGGAGCGAAGCGCCGGCCATGCGCATGCGAACGAACGTCTGCAGTGCTTCCAGCGCTCCGAGGGCGAGCCAGAACAGGACTGCAGTCAGGTTCACGGGATGACGCGCGAGCGATATTCGCGACTCATGCGGACGCGCGTGCCGTCGCTCAGGGTCACATCGAAATCGCCGTGATACGACGGCTGGATGCCGGCGATGCGGTCCAGGTTGACGATGATCCGCCGGTGGATGCGCGTGAACTGATCGGGGTCGAGATCCCGCTCCAGACTCGCCATGGTCGTGCGGAGACGGTACGCGCTGCCCCTGGCGTGGAGCACGACGTAGTTCCCCGACGACTCGATCCAGTCTGCCTGCGAAACCGGAACGAGGAAGATCCGGTCGCTTTCCTTCACGACGAAGCGCTTGATGCGCGCCGCGGCCGCGCTGCCCTCGCTCGAAGCGTGCCGCCGCTGCACGCCGGTCATCTGGGTCTCCTCCTCGCGCAGGTTGCTCAGGAGTGACGCGAGGTGCAGCCGCTGTTCGTCGGAATCCGAACGGACGATGGCGCGCGTTCGGCCGAGGGCGCGAAGCCATCGCGCCTGGTCGACGGGCTTGACCAGGTAGTCGATCGCGTGGGCATCGAAGGCGCGCAGCGCGAACTGGTCGAAGGCGGTGACGAACACCACGTGCGGCAGATGGTTGCTGGCCATGGCATCGAGCGCCTGGAAGCCGGTCATGCCGGGCATCTGAATGTCGAGGAAGAGCAGGTGCGGGAGCTCGCGCGCCACCGCGGCAACGGCTTCGGGGCCGCTCGCCGCCTCACCGACAATCTCGAAATCAGGCTCACGCTCGAGCCGGATGCGAATCAGCTCGCGCGCCACCGGCTCGTCGTCGACGATCACGGTGCGAATGGGGTGCGACGTCATGGCCTCCAGTGATGCCGATTGATGCACGGACCGTACAGTAGCACAGGTGTCGGCGACATTGGGCAGGGCCGTGACGCAGCCCGCCGGGACGAACCGCAGATGGTGCGCACGGACAACGAGCGTCAGACCCTTCGGGCGCAGGCCAGAGGAACGCCGGTGCTGCGGATCCCGTGCTCAGGGGTGCCGGATACGGGGATCCACGTCGGCCGAACGCCTGGTCGCGGCCCGGTAGCAGCTCGGGGTTGCCGCAAAAGCCTTCCCGAACAGCCGCGTGAAGTGCGCCTGGTCCGAGAACCCTGCGCCGATCGCGATCTCCGAGATGGAGAGCGCCGTCGACTGCAACTGCTCCGCGGCCCAGCGCAACCGCGCATTGCGGGAGTACGTCCCCATCGAGACGCCGAACTCGCTGCGGAAGCAGCGCGCAACGTGGCCCGGATGGAAGCCGGCGTCGCGCGCGAGCTCCTTCATCGTCGGGCCGGGATGGAGCTCGTGCCGCAGGCGCTCGGCGGTCCGCAACAGCCACGGCCGCGCATCCCGCCGCCGTGGAAGCTGGTGCCTCACGATCGTCGAACAGAGGCTGAGCAGCATCCCCTGGAGGGAGAGCAACGTCGCCGCATCGACCACGCGCAGCTCGGCGCACATGCGCATGCCGACCGTGGCGACACCGGGCATGTGTCTGAGCGACGGATCGTTCAACGCTGGCCCCAGCCCGAGTGCCGCAATCGTTTCGTCCTCCGGCTCGATGACCATCTGACGCGAACCCGACCGGCTCACGCGATCGACGTGCGGCACGCCCGCCGGCTTGAGGAGAACCGTATCGGGGGTGCAGTCGTGCGTGTGACCCTGCACGCGCTCCGCGAATGCGCCCGCGGTGACGATCGAGATGCACGCCCGTTCGTGATAGTGCAGGGGCAGGATGAGCCCGCCCTGGAACTCCAGTTCCGAGAACCGGATGCCGCCACCATCGAATGACCGCGCGGTCGCCGCACCACCTGCAGCGGGGGTGGCCGGTACCTGCGCCACCGGAGCGCTGGTCGCCCCGAGGTTGGCGTGACTCGTCATGGAAGGACGCGCGTGGCGTTCAACGCGATGCGCGCTTTCGACAAGACGCGTGCGATCTCGCGGCGTACCGTGACGCCGTTCATGACCGCCAGCGCGCACGCGGTCCAGCAGTCTCATACCTGACGTGGGCGCTGCAGCCCGCGGGAGACGCATCATGCATCGTTGCACATATTGGCTCGTGGGGTGTTCACTGGCGTTTGTGATGGCCGGCTGCAGCACCGCCGCGGACGGCTACGTTACGGCACCGGCAACCGCGCTTCACTCCTCTGCCAACGCCGGTCACCACGTCACCGGCAGCGGCCACGTGCCGATCGGCATGACCGACGACCTGCGGGAGTTCACCTTTCACGCGATCGAGCACCCCGATGGATCGGTGACCGGCAGCTACAAGGTCGAGCGCACCGATACGGGAGCGTACTTCATCGTCGACGTCACCTGCATGAGCGTCGTGAAGAACACTGCGTGGATTGCGGGCCGGATCAGCGAGACGAACACGGCGTCGGTCCGCGTCGGGACGGTGTCGTATTTCTGGGCCGAGGATGGTGGGGAAGGGGCCGACGCGCAGGACATCGTGAGCAATGCGCGCATCAATGACCGCGACGGCGCTGATGTTGATTTTTGCAACACGCGACCCACGCGCCTCGCTCCGCTCCGTGTCGAGATGGGAAACGTCCAGATCCGGTGACACGCGATCGAGCACGGGGTTTGGGGGCGGCAGGTCGCACGTACGTCGGTACGGGCGTGCAGCCGTGGTGTTCGTCGAACCCCGTGACAGGCACGTGGAGGATCGTACAGAGTCCAGCGAAACGGCGAAACGCTCGCGGTGCCACTCGCAGCCCGCAGGGACGGGGCGGGGCCAATGCTTACGCTTGATCCGTGGAAGACGGGCGATCGTGCACGCACGCGCACGCGGTTGCGACGAGCCTGGCTTTTTGGCTGGGCGGTGGCGTTCTACGCCATGTACACGACCGTGATCGGTCAGGACTGGTTCCTGCCGATCTATTTTGCCGAAGGCTACCTCGGCGTGTTCAAGGTCCTGCTCGCGATCCACCGAATCTTCTACGCTCAACGCGGCGGGACCGAGGAGTTGAGGGGGGTCACAGCCATGGCCACGATGTACGTCGGAGCCACGGTGTCCGGGATCGTGCTCGGCTCGTATGCACCCGTGATCGGCGAGCGGAATTACTGTGCGGCTCAGACGTCGGCGACCGGCCTGCCGCCGCATGTGTTTCGCTGTACCGAGGTTCCCGTCGCTTTCTTCGCCTTCGTCGGCGCCTACTGGATCATCGGGTGGGCCGTGCAGTGGTACCAGAACAGGACGGAAACGTGATCACGCCACGCGGTTCGTGACCTCCTTACGTTGATCGGACACAACCCAGAATCGGCGATACGATCTCCATCGCCCGTTCGCGGGGAAGGACGACCAGAAGGCTCATCGACATGCCGTGAATGGCCGTGTCCAGCCACTTGGCTGGCGGCAGGCGTGGATTGCCGATCAGATGGTCCAGCGCACGCATTCCAGATTTCCAGTCCCTCGCGTAGTCCCTGATCGTCCGCGTCAGCTCCGGAACTCCCGAGAACACCTCGCGGGTCGTCCGGCGATAGATGTCGTTGGTCGACGCGAGGGCGTCGTGCGCGAGCGCCTCGAGCTCCGGCGACCAATGGTCGGGATACGCATGTCGTGCCTCGACCTCGCGCATGTCGAACAGAAACGACGCACGCAGCGCATCGTGCGCCGCATGCTCGGCGCGAAACGCCTCGAGCGACTCCGATTCATCCATCGTGTTCCGCGCCGGCGGTGGGGCCACCGCACCACCCGCGCGCGTGAAACCCGGCTGCGGCTCGCTTTCGAGCATGCCGAAGTCGTAGCGCAGGAAATCCGGCGACAGGCCGGCCGCTTCCAGGAAGCGCTCGTAGAGCTGGTCAGCATCCCAGTGTTCCGCGCCGGCGGGATCGAAACTGGAGAGCACGGCGATTCCGGCGGTCAGCTGAACCGAGCCGTCCAGTCCAGCCAGAGCCTTGGTGAAACGCTTCCCTCGGGCGCGTGCATCGCGCCGCTCCTCGCCAGGCCCAAGGCGCCAGTGTGAGCGGTAACGGCCTCCCGCGTAAAGCATGATCGCCAGCAGATCGCCGTCTCCATCAGGGACGACGAGCATGGTGCCGCTGACGGTTTTTGCGGCGGTCTGCAGATGCTCGTAGATGAACGAAGGCGCAGCGCCGGGATCCGGCCACGCTACTGTCCAGCCCTCGCCGAGCGGCGCGAACCACCACGGGCACACGCTGCTCCACGCTGTGATCGCCGCGTCAGCGTCCTGCGCGAACAAGAGCATATGGGTCGCGTATCCGCTCATGCTGTTCTGTCGCGCGCTGACCCGCGAAGCGCAAACGGTTCTCGGTCAGGAGTATCGCTGCTCGACGGCTCGCGCGGCGTGCAACCAGCGCTCGCTATTTCGAGTAGCCCGCGCCGCCCGACGTGTAGGACGACCACGCGGCCCGGATCGGCGACATATTCCAGCGCGCGGAGCAGCAGACGATCGAGAAGCCCGAACATCATGGCATTCGCCGTGATACCGCGGGCCGGCGTGGCAGCTACCGTCGCGCACCTTCCGGGCCTGCGCTGGAAGCCGCGCACCGCAAGCGGTATATCAGAGGCGACACACTCAGTGGCACAGGTCCAGTACAGCACAAGGTTTCTCCCCGTCTGCTAAGGGAATCCCGCGCGCTCGCGCATGCGACGCATCAAGTCGAGCGATACTGGATCGGACACGTTGGACGCACCCTGGCCGAGGTGAATGGCGGAGCGGGCCGCCGCTTGCGCCTCCTCGATCCTTCCGATGTCGAACAACGCATCCGAAAGCACGGCCTGCGCCCGGAAAGACGCGGGAAACCCGCGGGCAACGATTCCGTAGAGGGTCGCGCTCGCACGAGGATCTCTCGCCTTGGCAATCTGCGCGAGACGAGAGAGCGACCCCTCGGAAAACGGAACGATCCCCATCGTTGCGAGTCGCCCAGCCAGTGCATCGGCGGCGATGGGGTCCACCTCTGCGAGGTGGAAGAATTCGGCGACCGTTGGAATTGCCGGGCGAGCACCTCGCGTCTCGACTTTCAGCCAGGTCGACTCGCTGGGTGCGGCGACCCGTCCGCTCGAAGCGAGTTCGCCAGACATGAACGACGCCAGGAGTTCGTGCGCGGCCACGAAATTACGGCGCTGCGTCGCCGGCGAGTGCTCCCGCGCCACGCCGAACGTGGCGAAGTCGGTGTGGATCGCTTCGTCGAACGAGGCGCGCGTGCGGCGTGAATAAACGACGGAGTCGAGAAACGCGCTCGTTTTCTGCATTGCCGGGATCGGTTCCTCGGACGCCTTTTGGATCGAGAGGTATGCCGCCCGGAACGCGATCGGGTCATAGCCCGGAAGCTCCCGCACGACCGATTGACCGATATGCCACCCCTCCCAACCTTCAAAGACGGCAACGGCGCGCGGAGTCGCATTTCGAAATGCGAATCCGAGCAACGACAAACCGCTCGAGCTGTACCCCAGCATCCCTACGCGGCTTGCGTCGGCGTTGGAGCGACCGCGGGCGAAGCCCAACGCGAAGGCAAGGTCCGCTGACTCGGCATCGAGACTCGCAGGGTTGGGTGTGAAGCTCAGGCTCTCGAACGACTGACCGTCCTTGCGCGAAATGCCGATCACAACCATCCCCAGGCTGGCCAGGTACTCGGCGGCGACGGGCATTGTCAGCGGCTGACCTGGGGCCAGGAGGACGACCGGAAAGCGGTTCGCCACTGGTGCGGCATTCCATCGGGCGTAGAGTGGCAACGCAAGGAGGTCATCGGCCTGGGCGTCCGTCATCGTCGCAGGCGTCGCGCCGGAACGACCACGTACGACCGTGCGCCCAAAGGCCAGCGTGTCCGTGGGAACGAAGACGCCGCCGTTCGACCATGCTTCCGGAATCAGATCTCGCAACATCACCGGCTTGGCCGCCGCGCCCGATGACGGATACCAGACATACAATCGCATCGGACGCGGCAGCGAGATGCCGGCCGGGCCGGGGAAACTTCGCGTTGCGTCGACGGTGTCCACGCTGCGGAACCCGACGGCAAACGGTCCTGGGCGAAGCCCGGCCCAGAACGGCGACTGCGCTCGGAGCGGTGCGGCTCCAATCAAGCTGGCAAGCAACAGCACTAACGTCCGGCGCGGGATCATTGGAATTCTCCTAACGCCGCGCTTCGTCTCGCGCCGGCTGAACGGGGGCAAAGAACTGGTTGAGGTTCCCGACGTGTCCTCGACGATGAACGCGCGCGCGCCGATTCGATCGCTCTTCTGTATGTCTCACACGAAGGCTGCGCCGCGGCGCCGAAGCTGGACAAGCTCGGAGTCGAATCGGGCCCGACAAACAGCGCGCCGGTCTCTCGAGCGGCGGCGTGGGAAGTCGCCGCATGTCGTCCTTGTTCCGAAGGCAGATGCAAATCCGGTAGATGCATACGGACGTATGGCGATGGGAAGCGCGCCGCGTCCCACCGCTCTGATCGCTCCCAAGGTCGGCACTGTCTGACAACCGACAACTCCCGCGGTGCGAAACGCAATACGGGATGACCAGTCGCTTTCCCATCTCGCGAACTCCGACGAACTCTTTGGGGGGTATGATCTCACACGGCAGGCAGAGTGCCGACACTTCTCGAACCGATCGAAAACACACCCGGAGTTCGAGGGAATCGCGCCGTTCGCTACGACCCAGACGTGCCACCTACATCGGGGTCTTGCGGACGCGGCGGGATGAACCTGTTGACGCAGCTATGTGTGCGCGCTCGCGACGGCGAGCGAGCCGTATACCGGAGACCGTCGCTGCTGCGCCGTCACCGGCGTGAGCGCGTTCCGGACAGCCGTTCTGCACGGGGCCGTCGACTCGCGAATGGGTGCACAGCACGCGGACGAGGGTCTGCGTGGTCTCGGTGCGCGCACCTTAGGTGCGCACGGGGTTCGGTGTCGCGGTCATGAGGCGCCCTGATCGGGACGGTAGGCAATACAGTCGATCTCCACGCGCAGCCCCTCGCCGGGCAGTGCGGCCGCCTGGATGGTCGTGCGCGCGGGACGATGGTTGCCGAACACGCGCTGGTACACGGCGTTCATCTCGCTGAACTCGTTCATGTCCAGCAGGAAGACGCCGCACCGCAGCACGTACTGCAGGTCCGAGCCGCCGGCAACGAGGATCGTGCGGAGGTTCCGCAGGCACTGCTCGGTCTGCGCCGCGGCGTCGGCACCCGCCAGCTGGTCCGTCGCAGGATCCGTCGCGCCCTGACCGGACACGAAGATGAGCCGCTCGAACCCCATGCCTGGCGAGTAGGGTCCAACGGGCTTCGGCAGCGACGGACTGTGGATTGGGCGGTGTGTCATAGGAAGTCGGGCTACGCCTTCATCCTCGGGTCGGGCTTGACCTCGAAGGTCTGCGTGTAGCTCTTCCCGCCGGCGTTGAGCCGCGCGGTGAACGTACCCGTCAGCAGCTCCGGCGCCGCGCCGAAGCCGCCATCGGGCACCGCGCCGCGCGGCCGCTCCACGACGGGATTCCAGACGGCGCGATGCAGTCCCGCCGCCGCGGAGAATGGCGCGGGCGTGGTCACCCAGAGCGGCGACACGTTGGAGATGCCGCCCGCTGCACCACCGCGACGACGACCTGTTCCCTGCTGCGCTGCGGGATCGCTCGAGAAGGTGTGCAGCACTGCACCGGCCGCATCGAGGATCTCGAGCGTGACCGGTGTGCTCGACGGCGACTTGAGCCAGTAGTCGATGAACGCGCCGGTCTGCCTATTTTCGGCCTGCGGTTCATCCTTCTGCGTCGGCGTGCCGTTGTCGTCGCCCTGCTGGTAGTTGATCGCGACGGACGGCTTGAAGAGATATGCATCCGACGCGAGCACCGCGTCGCTCATCTGGCGCAGCGCACCGATGTCGTCGATCACCCAGATGCCGCGGCCGTGCGTGCCGACGATGAGGTCGTCGGCGTGAATCTGGAAGTCGCGCACGGACGTCACGGGCAGGTTGAGCTGGAGCGACTGCCAGTTGTCGCCGTCGTCGAACGACACGAACGCGCCGCGCTCCGTGCCCGCGACGAGGAGGCCGCGACGCATCGGGTCTCCCTTCACCACGTGCACGTACACGCCAGCCGGCAGGCCGGTGGTGATCTTCTGCCAGCTCCTGCCGCCGTCACGCGTACGATAGATGTACGGGTCGTAGTCCTGCAGCTGATGACGGTCCACGCTCGCGTAGGCGCTGTCCGCGCTGAAGTGCGAGGCCTCCACGGTCGTGACGCGACTCCACGGTGTGATGGCGGCCGGCGTCACGTTCGCCCAACTTCCGCCGTCGTCGCGCGTGACGTGAATGAGGCCGTCGTCCGTGCCCACCCAGATCAGCGGTGCGACGAGCGGCGACGGTGCGATCGTGTAGACGACGCCGCGCTTGCCATTGCGATCCACCTGCGCTGCGGCCGTCGCGTCGAGCGTCGGCGGAATCACGATCTCCGTGCGCGTGAGGTCGGGGCTCACCTGCTTCCACGTCCTCGCGCCGTCGGTCGTCTTGAAGACGAACTGGCTCGAGTAGTAGAGCGCCTTCGGATCGGCCTTCGAGAACACGAGCGGCTGTGTCCAGTCAGCGCGCGGCGGCTCGGGCGACGCCGGCGACGTCGTTCCCTTCACGGGCGCATTGAGCTCGAGGTCGTAGCGCGTGCCCGTGCCGCCGAAGATGACGCCCGGATTGAGCCGGTCGCCCGCGGTGTAGCCGCTCTCGCCGCCGGCACCCACCGGCTCCCAGTCGCGCATGGAAATCTCGCTGAACTTGCCGCGCGAGCGCACGCCCACGGCGCCGCTGTCCTGCTGCGCGCCCGTCACCCAGTACGGCGTGCGGTAATCCACGTCGATGTGGTACATCTGCGCTGTGGGCTGGTTGAGCCACGAGCTCCACGTCACGGTCCTCGGGTCGTCCGCCTGCGCATTGCGCGTGACGATCGCGCCCTGGTCGCTCGCGACGATCATCGTATTCGTGTCGTCGGGAGAGACCCACGCCTGGTGATAGTCGTCGCCGCCGGGCGACCCGCGCAAAGTCACCCACGTCTTGCCGCCATCCTTGCTGCGGCTCACGGCGACGTTCGGCACGTACACGATGTCGGCATTCTTCGGATCGACGGTGACCTTCTCGAAGTACCATCCGCGACCCCACAACGCCTGGTCGCTCGAGAGTCGAGTCCACGTGGCGCCCGCGTCATCCGAGCGGAAGAATCCGCCCTGTCCCGGAGGCGGTGCGGCGGGCCGCCCATTCGCCGGTGCCGGCGGCGCGGGCGCCGCGGGATCCGGCACGAGGCAATCCACCACGGCATACACGCGCTTCGGATTGCTCGGCGACACCGCGATGCCAGTGCGCCCGATGCCGGCCGCGGGGAGTCCGTTGGTGAGCTGCTTCCACGTCGCGCCACCGTCGGTGGACTTGTAGATGCCACCGCCCGGTCCGTTCGTGGGCGCGTAGGTGAACCAGGGCGGACGACGCGTGTTCCACAGTCCCGCGTACA
>JBDSTA010000047.1:0-8870 GCA_039928475.1 Gemmatimonadaceae bacterium
CGCCAGCGCATGACGCCCGCGCAGGAGCCGGACTCGCCGCTCGGCAAGATCCTTCGCCTCACGCTCGACGGAAAGCCCGCGCCCGGCAACCCGCAGGCGGGCAAGGTCGGCGCTGCGACGCTGCACATCATCAATCCGCCACGCAACACGGAAACGGCGAAGACGGCGCCGGTCGTCTTCGACTACACGTTCCCGGGCACGAACCTCACGCCGGCGGAGACGTGGAGCACGGGTCATCGCACGCCGTACGGCCTTGCCTTTGCGCCCGATGGCCGGCTGTGGGAAGTCGAGCATGGACCGAAGGGCGGCGACGAGCTGAACCTCATCGAGGCCGGCAAGAACTATGGATGGCCGCTCGTGTCGTATGCGGTGAACTACGACAACGTGCCCATCCCGAGCCCCGACACGCGGCCCGACCTGGTGAAGCCGGTGATCTACTGGACGCCGATCATCGCGCCGGGCAGCCTCACGTTCTACAGCGGCGCGATGTTCCCCAAGTGGCGCGGGTCGGCACTGATGGGCGGCATGGCGACGCTCTCGCTCAATCGCATCACGTTCGATGGAAAGGGCGGTGCGTCGCCGGCGGAGCGTTGGGTCGTCGGTCATCGCATTCGCGATGTCGCCGTGGCGCCCGACGGCGCGGTGTGGATGATCGAGGACGCCAATCCGGGCGGCCTCTATCGCGTGACTCCGAAGTAGTCCGGTTGCGCTGATCGTGTCGCGAGGGAGATACCGGCGTTCCGGCGCCGCCATCGCTGCCCTCTCCCTCGCGGCATGCGTCTCACCATCGGTACGGCCCGACGGCCCGCCGCGCATGGTTGCACTGCGCGGCACGGTCTTCGATTCAATCGCACTCATCCCACTGCGTGGTGCGCGCGTCACGCTGACGGGTACGGACACCGTCACCGCGACGACCGACACGAATGGCGTGTTCGTCGTCTCGCTGATGAGTGGTACGTGGCGCGCGGCGATCGCGCATGCGCGGTACGACTCCCTCCGCGTCACGTTGGCTGCACGCACGCTGGTCGTGCCGCCGCGCGCGAGCGTCATCGCCGAGCTCTGGACGCCCTCACGTCACGCGCTCACGCGCATGCTCTGCGGCGACACGGCGAACGGCGACGATGTCGCACTCGTCGGCATGGTGCGCGATGCCGCCACAAGACGCGGCATCGACTCGGCGAGCGTGGTCGTCAAGTGGATCAACCTGCAGCTGAAGCTGGGCGGATTCACGAGGTCTGCCGAGACGCACGTCGCGCGGACTGCGCGCGATGGGTGGTATGTCAGCTGTGGCGTGCCGGCGAACGGAACACTGCTCACGTGGGCGGAACATGCCGGCGCGACGTCGGGCGCTGTGCCGCTCACACTGGAAGGCGCGCCGATGCGAGTCGACGTGAGCCTCGACGCGTCCGCACGACGAACGGGTGGATCCATCGACCTGGAGCCCGATTCGGCTGGCGTGAGCATGTTCCCGACTGCGAGCGGGAAGGCGCGCTATCGCGTCCTCGTGCGTGACCCGAGCGGCAGTCCGCTGCAGAACGCGCGGGTGCGGATCCTCGGGCAGCGCACCGCGCGGACGAATGCCGCCGGCGTGGTGACGCTCGACTCCATCGCCGGCGGCACGCAGACGCTCGAGGTGGTGGCGCTCGGCTACCAGTCGCAGCGTCGCATCGTCGACATCGTTCCGGGTCGCCAGCCTGCCGACACGTTCGTGCTCGCGTCGGTGCGCACGTTGCTGGACACCGTGCGGGTGACCGCGGGGCGCGACGGGACGGGCTTCGAGCGGCGGCGCAGCGCGGGGGTGGGGCAGTTCATCACGGCCGCCGACATCGAGCGCGAGAGCCCCCAGCGGACGACGGCTCTCTTCAAGACGCGCGATGGCCTGCGACTGACGTACGATCGGCACGGCTTCCCGTACGTCGAGGTGACGACGCAGGAGCTTCCGTGCAAACCGCTGATCCTGGTCGACGGCTTCCCGGCGCCGCCGGTGCCGACGGTGCCGGGCGAAGCGGCAATGGACTGGCTCGTGCACCCGGACGAGATCGGCGGCGTCGAGATCTACACGAACTCGGGCAAGACACCGCCGGAGATTGCGCGCTGGGGCCGCACTTGTGCGACGATCGCCTTCTGGACTCGACAGGCCCTCGGCTTGCCGAAGACGCCCTAGATCAGCGACCTGCGTCGCCACCAGAGCCGCGCGGCGGAGCGGAGTCGCCCGGCGCGCTGCCCTGCCGTAGGATTAGACATGGAAGGAAGCTCGCCACATTTTCAGGAGACCGCATCATGGCCCGCGAGCCAGAGCACGTGACCCATCCGGACCGGCGCCACTTCCTGAAGTCTGCGAGTGCCGTTGCCGCCGGGGCGCTCCTGATGCCGCGGCTCGAGGCCTTCGCGAGCTCGCCCCTGCTCACCGACGCGGCGCTCGCGGCGCGCGCGACGCTGATGGTGCGTCCCTTCGCGCTCACGCAGGTGAAGCTCGCCGAGAGCATCTTCACGCAGAAGCGCGATCGCATGCTCGCGTATGCGCGCGGCTTCGGTGGCGAGGCGGACGTCTTCGCGGGGCCCGATCGCATACTCTCCATCTTCCGCGCGAACGCGGGCCTCGACACGAAGGGCGCACGTCCGGTTGGGGACTGGGAGAACGGCACCGGGTACCTGCGTGGACATTACGCGGGTCACTTCATGAGCATGCTCGCGCAGGCATACGCAGGCACGGGCGACGCGGTCTACAAGCAGAAGCTCGACTACATCGTCAACGGTCTCGCCGAGTGCCAGGATGCGCTCGCGATTGCCGCACGACGGCCGACGGCGCGTGCGACGGGAAAGTTCGGCGGTGCACTGCGACTGACGGGCTCGCCGATCGGCCTGGCCGAGCACGTCGCCATTCCTGCCGGCGTCGTGAATGGACTGCGCGACTTCACCATCGCGCTCTGGATCAACCCCGCGCAGTACGACCGCGCGCGCCTCTCCGACTCACGCGCGAGCGCTGACCTCGCGACGCTCGACAACGGCACGGCGGTCTTCGATTTCGGGTCACCGAACCCGCAGTTCGCCGAGCCGCCGCTCGCGCGCATGTACCTCACGCTGCGCGCGGGCAACGACACGCCGGTGCCGCGCTTCGCGATCACGACGACCGGCACCGCGGGCGAGCAGCGGCTCGATGCAACGCAGCCGTTCCCGGTGGACAAGTGGACGCACGTCGCCATCACGCACGCCGGTTCCGTCGCGACCCTGTACGTGGACGGCGAGCCCGTCGCGACCAATCCGAACATGTCGCTCTCGCCCGCCGACCTCGGCGAGACGACCGGCAACTGGCTCGGGCGCTGCCAGTTCCCGCAGCGCAACGTGTCGTATCTCAATGCGCAGCTCGACGAGTTCCAGGTGCACGATCGTGCGCTCGGCGCCGCGGAGGTGAGGTCGCTGATGACGTCCGCCGAAGGCGGCGCCAATGTGCTGTGGTACCGGTTCGACGAAAGCGACGGCCCTACTGCGACCGACTCATCGGGGAAGGGGCGCCACGGAACGATCGTCGCGCCAACGGATGGTCGTCGTCATCCCGGCTTCCTGTCCGCATACCCCGAGACGCAGTTCATGCGGCTCGAGGAGTTCGCGACCTACGGCGGCAACCAGGGCATCTGGGCGCCGTACTACACGCTGCACAAGATCCTCGCGGGGCTGCTCGACGCGCGCAACCTCGCGGGCAACGCGCAGGCGCTCACCATTGCGACGAAGATCGGCGACTGGACGCACAGTCGTCTCTCGAAGCTCAGGCCGGAGCAGTTCGACCGCATGTGGAACATGTACATCGCCGGCGAGTACGGCGGCGCGAACGACGCGTTCGCGAGCCTGCACGCGATCGAGGGCAAGCCCGAGTACCTCACCATCGCGCGCTACTTCGACAACCGCAACGTGAAGGACCCGACCGTCGCGAACAGGGACATCCTCGACGGCCGTCACGCGAACCAGCACATCCCGCAATTCATCGGCTACCTGCGCGTCTTCGAGGAGAGCGGCGAGCCGGACTATCACACCGCGGCGCAGAACTTCTGGGACATGGTCGTGCCGCACCGCATGTACAGCCACGGCGGCATGGGTGTGGGCGAGATCCTGCGCAAGCGCGACGTCATTGCGGGCTCGCTCTGGTCCGAGCCGAAGAACAAGGATCATGCGGAGACGTGCGTCGTCTACAACATGCTCAAGCTGTCGCGCAACCTGTTCTTCCACGATCCCGACGCGAAGTACATGAACTACTACGAGCAGGGTCTGTACAACCAGATCCTTGGCTCGCGTCGCGACGTCGACAGCATCGAGAGTCCGCAGGTCACGTACTTCATTCCCGTGCGGCCCGGGCAGGACCGCGACTACGGCAATGGCGGCACGTGCTGCGGCGGCACCGGCATGGAGAACCACACCAAGTACCAGGACTCCATCTACTTCCGCTCGGCCGACGACTCCGCGCTGTACGTCAACCTGTACATCCCGTCCACGCTCGACTGGCGCGAGAAGGGGATCACCGTCGAGCAGCGGACGCGCTATCCGTACGAGGGCGCGAGCACGCTCACGGTGAAGGGCAGTGGTCGCCTCGCGGTGAAGCTGCGCGTGCCGTCGTGGGTGCGTCGCGGCTACGCGGTGACCGTGAATGGTGCGCCGCAGAAGATCGCGGCGGTCGCCGGTCAGTATGTCACGCTCGACCGGCGCTGGCGCAGTGGCGATGTCGTCGAGATCAGGATGCCGATGTCGTTCCGCACGGAGCGAATGATCGACGACGCGTCGGTGCAGTCGATCTTCTACGGGCCGACATTGCTGGCCGTGCAGGCGCCGCCCGTGGGCGACACGCTCGAGACGGGATTGATCAACGTTTCACTGTACAGGCACAGCAAGCTGTCCGGTGATTTCAGCTCGGCCATGCAGCCGGTGGCGGGGAAGCCACTGCACTTCATGTTCAACGGCCAGCTGCTCGCGCCGTTCTTCGTCGCGGATCCGCAGGCTGGCGCATCGCAGCCCTATCATATGTATGTGCGGCGGCACGAACCTACGGTCGTGTTCGGGAGCGTTGACACGGGCGTCGCGAACACGAAGCGCGAGGACGGGCTGACGTTCCTGGATGCCGTATGGGCGGGCGCGCCGTTCGCCGATCAGCGGCGGTTCATCTCGGCGGTGGAGCATGCTGCGGCGGCGTGGCAGTTCACCGATGCCGAGCGCGCGACCATCGCGCAGGGCGCCCGGCGTGCCGGGCGGGAGCTGGCGTAGCTCATCGTGCAGGTCGCGAGATCACGAACGTGTACTTGTCCGTGCCACCATCCGTGAAGCGAATCTCCGCGCGGCCCTCGCCCTTCGTGCCCGACGGATCGAGCCGAAACTCGAACACCTGCCAGTCCTGCCCGTCCCACGACAGCCGCATGCGCCCCGCCGAGCACGCGCCCTCGCGCAGCTTGCATCCGAACTGACCCGTAGGTCCATCGCCCGTCGCCGTTCGCATCGCGCCGCCGAGCGCGCTGCCCACCTGCACCACAGTGGCGACGAACGTGATCCACGGCACCGGCTTCGCCTCTGGATCCTCGCTGCTCCCCGCCGAGCTGAACGCGAGCCGCCACTCGCCAGCCAGCGCACTCGGCACAGGTGCCTGCGCACGCGCGCGAACGCCGGCGAGCATCAGGAGTGAAATCGCGATCAGCTTCCGCATCGTCGCCGGGTTGACGTCCGTTCCGCGAACCTGTAACTCAACCAAGTCTGCGCGTTTCCCCGGAACGGTGCAATTCCTCGAATCGGCCCATGAGCGACGACTCCAGGCACCTCACGCGACGCGAGCTCCTCGGCGCGGCCGCCAAGGGACTCATCGTCACCGCGATCGCAACGCCGCTCGGTGGTACGCTCCAGAAGGCGTTCGCATTGACGGCGACCGTGGCTTCCGTCAGCGCCGTCGCCGGCGTGGACCGCGTGGTGATGAAGCACGGCAAGACGTACCTCAATGCGTGGGCCGGTTACGGAACGCCGCCGAAGCCGGGACGCACCCGCCGTGGCGCCACCGACATCGAACCCGCCGGACCCACGCCGACGACGACATGGTCGAAAGTCTCGGGCCCTGGCATCGTCACCTTCGCCGATCCCAGGGCAGCCGTCACCACCGCGAGCTTCTCGGCGCCGGGCGACTACGTGCTGCGCGTCACCGCCGACAACGGCGAGACGACGGCATCGTCGTCACTCACGGTGCGCGTCGAGCTTCCACCGCCGACGAAACAGCTCGCACCCGTCGTCACCACGCGCCACACCATCACGAGCCCGTTGTGGAAAGCGCGGACGAAGGTGCTCATCACCTCGTGGATCCCGCACTGCGTGGACACGTGCGAGCGGACGGACATTCCCGCCGGGCGCGGTGATGGGGGGCTCGACAACTTCATCGAGGCGGCGAAGGCGCTGCGCGGGGAACCGCATGCCGCGCACAAGGGCTACGTCTTCTCGAACGCGTGGGTGCACCAGTCCGTCGAGGCGATGAGCCTCGCGCTGATGGTCGATCCGCAGGGCGACGCGGAAATCATCGCCGCACAGCAGCGCATGCGCACTACGCTCGACGCGTGGATCCCGCAGATCCTCGGCGCACAGCATCCCGATGGATACCTCCAGACCGCATTCACGTTGCGGAATGCGCCGCGTCCGGGTGGCGGTGGGCTTCCGGGTGGGTCGGGGCAGGCGTGGACGCAACGGTGGAGTCCGTCCGCGCGCGCGAATCACGAGGGATACGTCGCCGGCTACTTCATCGAGTCGGCCATCAATCACTACATGATGACCGAGCGGAAGGACGCGCGGTTATACGATGCGGCGAAGAAGCTGGCCGATTGCTGGGCCGACAACATCGGGCCGGCGCCGAAGCAGGAGTGGTTCGACGGGCATCAGGAGATGGAGCAGGCGCTCGTGCGCTTCGGCCGCTTCGTCAACGAGGTGGAAGGTGGCGGCAAGGGCGACCGGTACGTCGCGCTCGCGAAGTTCCTCCTCGATTGCCGGCGCAACGGCTCGGAGTACGACCAGAGTCACCTGCCCGTGACGCAGCAGTACGAGGCCGTAGGCCACGCCGTGCGCGCCGTCTACAACTACTCGGCCATGGCCGACGTCGCCGTGGAGACGCACGACGTCGACTACCAGAGCGCGGTGAAGTCGCTCTGGGACAACATCGTGCATCGCAAGTATTACGTCACCGGCGGCGTTGGCAGTGGCGAGACGTCCGAGGGCTTCGGTCCCGACTACTCGCTGCGGAACAATTCGTATTGCGAGGCGTGCTCGAGCTGCGGCGAGATCTTCTTCCAGTGGAAGCTGCACCTCGCGTATCACGAGGCCAAGTACGCCGACCTCTTCGAGCAGACGCTCTACAACGCGTTGCTCGGCGCGCTCGACATCGAGGGGACGAAGTTCTTCTACACCAACCCGCTCGCGCAGACTGGTCCGCGCTCGGCGTGGCACAGCGTGCCGTGCTGCACCGGCAACATCCCGCGCACGCTGTTGATGCTGCCCACGTGGATGTACTCGAAGGACACGAACGCCATCCAGGTGAATCTCTTCGTCGGGAGCCGGGTGACCGTCGCCGATGTCGCCGGCACGGATGTGGAGATGGTGCAGGACACCAACTATCCGTGGGATGGCGCCGTTGCCATCACGGTGAATCCGCGGCTGCGCAAGCAGTTCGCCGTACGCATTCGTGTTCCCGACCGCGACGTCAGTGCGCTGTATACGGCGACGCCAACCGCAAATGGTCTCACGTCGGTCTCGGTGAACGGACGCGCGGTGAAGCCGGTGATGGTGGACGGCTATGCGTCCATCACGCGCACGTGGATCGCGGGCGACAGGATCGAGTTCGTGCTGCCGATGCAGGTGCAGCGCGTGCGCAGCGATGCGCGCGTCACCGCGAACGTCGACCGGGTGGCGCTGCGTTACGGGCCGCTCGTGTACAACATCGAGAAGGTCGACCAGGACATCGACGGCGTGCTCGCACCGGACGCGGCACTGGCCACCGAGTGGCGCGGTGACCTGCTCGGCGGCGTGAAGGTGATCACCGGCGCGTTCGCGAATGGAGCGCCGCTGCTCGCGATTCCAAACTACGCGCGCTTCAATCGCAATCCGCCAGCGCCGCCGCCGCCGCCGAAGCCCGACTCGGCCACCGCGGCGGCGAATGCCGTGGCTACCGCGACAACGGCGGCAATTGCGGTGGCGACAGGTCGTCCATTCCCGCGCGGCGCGGCGCCATCGCCGACGTCCATCGTGTGGATCCGTGAGAAGGCGGCGCCCCCGGCAGGCTAGATCGGGGCTGGCGGACTCGTGAATGGAACCGTGATCTTGAGGACGAACGTTAGCGGTGTGGCTACATTCACGAACCTCGTCCTCACTGGTCCCGCGGGAACCTACGCGTTGCGATTCTCGTCGCCCGGCTACAACACCGTGTCGGCAACTCTCACGATGTGATCATGGCAACCGCCCTCCAGTCGCCGGTGTTCCGCTGGTTCGCGCCGCCGAGGCTCGCGGCGCTGGAATCCACCCGGCGGGCGCGCGCGCTGTGGAGGGTGTCGTGGTCGTTCTTCGCGGTGATCGCGGTGCTGCTCACCGCGCTGAGCCTCGCGACTCCGCAGCTGATCGCGCGACGACTGGCGTCGATCGTCCTCGTGGGACTCCTCGTCGCCGTCCTTCACTTCCTCAATCGACGGGGACGCACGTCGCTCGCCAGCTGGATTTTCGTGCTGGGACTCACTGCCATCGTCACGCAGCGCGCGTGCCAGACCGGCGGTGTACAGTCGTCGATCTCGCTCTTCTACATGATGTTCGTCCTCCTGGGCGCGGGGCTGCTCGGTATCCGCGGGAGCGTCATCACCGCGCTGGCCTGCGTTGCGAGT
>JBDSTA010000048.1:0-3699 GCA_039928475.1 Gemmatimonadaceae bacterium
ATGTTGTACGTCTCCTCTCCGCCCTTGTCGTAGCGCACGAAGCGCAACTGTGCGGCGTCGCGCACGACCTGCACGTCGACACGACCACCGGTCCCGACATGGCCTGCCGCCGCCTCGAGAATCGTCAGGGCGCGGCGCGCGCTGACGATCCTCGAGGCGGCGGCGGATCATGTCGGTACCGGCGGCCACGTCACCACCGCCGTGGTGCGCGAGGCCGCGCAGCTGCGCTTCGCGCGCTACGACAAGGGAGGCGAGGAGACGTACAACATCCTCAGCGCCTTCCACAAGTCACTGCGTGGCAGCGATGCGAACGCCGCGCTGTACTGGATGGCGCGCATGCTCGAGGGCGGCCAGGATCCGATGGTGATCTTCCGGCGCGCGATCGCCATGGCCGCCGAAGACATCGGCCTCGCGGATCCCGAAGCGCTCAAGCTCGCGGTTGCCGCACGTGATGCGTATCACATGCTCGGCGCGCCGGAGGGCTACCTGCCCATGGCGCAGATGGTGATCTACCTCGCGACGGCGCCCAAGTCGAACAGCAGCTACCGCGCGTTGTCGGCGGCGTTCGAGGCGGCGCGCACGCATCCTGCCGAGGGAGTACCGCTGCACATCCGGAATGCGCCGACGAAGCTCATGAAGGAACTGGGGTACAACGAGGGGTATCAGTACGCGCATGCCGTCCCGGAGGCATACATCCCGCAGGAGTACCTCCCGGACGCACTTGCCGGCTCGGCGTTCTACACGCCCGGGCCGTTCGGCTTCGAGAAGGAGATTGCGAAGCGGTTGGCGTGGTGGGAGGAACTGCGGCGGCGTGGGCAGGAGCAGGGTAAGGGGGACGCCGAGGACAACGGGTAACATCAACTGGAGGAAGTGTCATGCGTCGTCTCGTGTCAGGTGCGGCAATCGCCGCGATCGCAATCGTCGCCGGGTGTGGTGTGCTCGGCAAGCAGGCGTTCCAGCAGCCGGTGGTGCAGCTGAAGGACGTGCGGGTGAACGGCATCGGGCTCACGGGGGGGAACCTCGACGTGAAGCTCAACGTCTACAACCCGAACGGCTTCCGTCTCGATGCCACGCGCCTCACCTATGGGGTGCAGATCGGCAATGACATCCAGCTGGCATCGGGTGCACTGGACAGCCGCTTCACGGTGCAGTCGGGCGACTCGACGACGGTGACGATCCCGGTGAGCTTCACGTACGCGGGCATCGGCGCCGCGGGCCGGCAGCTGATGAACACGGGCGGCGTGGACTACCGCGTAATGGGTGACGTGACGGTGGGCACCGTGGTGGGTAACTTCACGGTACCTTACTCGGCGACGGGGCGGTTCAATGCGCTGACGGGTGCGTCGCGTCAGTAGTGCCCAGGTACATGCCCCTCGCTTCGCTCGGGGTGACAACAACATGAGGTCATCGCATCGCTAGAGAACTGATCACGGTCAAGGCGCCCACGGAACGTGCGATCCTCGTGGGCGCGCCGCTCAAGCGAGCGGGCGCGCGCAAGTCACTCGAGGAGCACCTCAAGGAGCTCGAGCGACTCGCGGACACCGCCGGCGCCGAGGTGGTGGGTGTACTCACCCAGCAGCTCGACCGTCCGCATCCCGGGACGTATCTCGGCAAGGGAAAGATCGAGGAGCTCAAGGTGATGGTGGGCGACAAGAACGCCACGCTCATCATCTTCGACGACGAGCTCTCGCCGAGCCAGGGCAAGAACGTCGAGATCATGGTGAACACGCGCGTGGTGGACCGTGCGGAGCTCATCCTCGACATCTTTGCCACGCGCGCGCGCAGCAGCGAGGCGAAGATGCAGGTGGAGCTCGCGCAGCTCGAGTACACGCTGCCACGGCTCACGCGCATGTGGACCCACCTCGAGAAGTTCCGCGGCGGCATCGGCGTGCGCGGTCCTGGCGAAACACAGCTCGAGACGGATCGCCGCCTCATCAACCACCGCATCAAGCTTCTCAAGGAGCGGCTCGCGCACGTGCAGCAGAATCGCGCGGTGCAGCGCCAGAGCCGCGCGGGCGCGTTCAAGGCGTCGCTCGTCGGCTACACGAACGCGGGGAAGTCGTCGATCCTGCGCGGCATGACGGGCGCGGCGGACATCCACGTCGAGGATCGGCTCTTCGCGACGCTCGACCCGCTCACGCGCGAAGTGGACCTCGGCGAAAACGCGCACGTGCTGCTCACGGACACCGTGGGCTTCATCCGCAAGCTTCCGCATCATCTCGTCGCGTCGTTCCGCGCGACGCTCGAGGAGACGCGCGATGCGGACCTTCTGCTGCACGTCGTGGACGCGAGCCACACGCTGTGGGAGGAGCAGCGCCAGGTGGTGGACCAGGTGCTGATGGAGCTCGGGCTCACGGAGCAGCAGGTCCTGCTCGTGTTCAACAAGATGGACCTGCTGAGCGAGGAAGATGCGCTCGCGCTCCAGGAGCGCGTCGTCGCGCTCGTGCCGAATGCCGTGTTCGTGTCCACCGAAGCGGAGCATGGGCTCGACCCGCTGGGCCGAGCGCTGCGCCATGCGATGCGCGCGCGACGACCGGTCGCCGAGGTGTGGCTTCAGCCGAGCGATGGCAAGCTGCTCGCGGAGATCCACCAGCATGGCGAGGTGCTCGACCAGCGCACGGAAGGGGAGCAGATGGTCATCCGCGCTCGGCTGCCGGAGAAGCTGCGCGGGCGTCTCGAGCAGGCTGGCGCGACGGTGCGCATCGAGAACGGCGTGGCGTCGAAGGTGCCGGCGCAGTAAGTCCCGAACGATGCCACGCGTACTCGTCGTCACGCACGACTGGTTGCCCGGGTTCGACGCGGAGGTGAAGCGCGTCGCGAACCTGTGCCGGTACCTGCCCGCGACGGGATGGTCGCCGCACATCCTGACGACGAACGGCCCGCGGCCGAACGACCTCACGCTGAGTGACGACGAGATTGCGCGATCTCCCTCGCTGAAGTTCGCGGCGAGCCTGCCGGTCACGCGTGCGCCCGGGTCGATGTCAGATGCCGGGCTGGCTGCGGTGCGGCAGTTCGGCATCGGCGCCGTGATGAGCGTCTGTCCTCCCGCGCTCGATCACGTGGCAGGTGGTGAGATAGCGCGGCGAGCAGGAATTCCGTGGGTCGCGCTGTTCGACGATCTCGACGAACTGTACATCGGCCCCGCGGACGGCCGTTCGTCGCTCGAGCGGCGGCGCGCCGCGAGCCAGGCGCGGAGCTGGCTGCGTGACGTATGGCGTGTGGGCGCGGGAACGGCGCGCACGCTCGAGTACCTGCGACAGTCGTTCGACGTCGAGGGTGATGTCGTCGCGCCAGCTTTTGATCCCGACGAGCGCCGGCTCGCGCCGCACCGTGATCCGTCGGCGCCCATGCGCATCGTGCATGCTGGCGCCATCGATCGTGTGACGCAGACCCCGACGGTGCTGTTCGACGCACTCGATGCGCTCGTCGCCACCGAGCCGGAGGCGCGGGACGCGGTGCAGCTGGACGTCCTCGAGAGCGGGATCGACGAATTCCTCCGCGCACGGCTCGCGGGCCGCGCCTGTGAGCCGATGGTGCGGCTGCACGCGCGCGTGGAGCCGTGCGAGGTTGCGCGGATGCAGCGCGAGTCGGACCTGCTCGTCACCCTTCATCGCGAAGACCCGATCGCGCGCGCGCTCGGCGGGGATACGCGCGCGGCCACGGAGCTCGTGGAGCTGTTCTGCGCGGCGCGTCCGATCG
>JBDSTA010000049.1:0-4147 GCA_039928475.1 Gemmatimonadaceae bacterium
CCCGATGAAGCCCCATTCCTCGCCGATGTTGCTCGCGATGAAGTCACTGTACGGAAACGGCAGGAAGCCGTACTGCTGCCTGCCCTGTCCGAACCCGACGCCGAACGCGCCACCCGAACCCACCGCGATGAGCGACTGCTTCAACTGGTAGTTCACCTGCGCCGGCGCGCTGCCCGGGTCGAAGAACGACATGAGGCGCAGCATCGCGTACTGCTGGCTCTCGATCTTCTTCCACAACACCGGGATGGCGAGCGCGCAGATCGTGACGAAATGCGCGATGCGCACCCCGCCCGCGAAGAGCAGCACGGCCAGGATCAGCGTGTACAGCATCGCCACCGAGAGGTCCGGCTCGAATGCCACGAGGAGGTCCAGCAGGCCGATCACCACGAAGAACGGCAGCACGCCCTTCGTGAGGCGCTTGAGCTGGTCGCCCTTCTTCACGATGAGCATGGACGTCCACATCACCACCGCGAGCTTGCCGAACTCGGACGGCTGCACCGACGTGCCGAAGAGGAATCGCTTCGACCCGTTGATGCGCGGCGCGATGGACGCCGGCAGCACCAGCGTGAGGAACAGCGCGGCGATGGTCGCGAGCATCAGCGGCCACGCCCACTCGCGAAATTTCTCGGCATCGATCTTCGCGGCGATCGCGAACGCGACCACGCCACCAAGGACTCCCGTCACCTGGCGCGCGACATAGAACCAGCTGTTGTGGTTCTCCTGCTCCGCGATGATCGCGCTCGCGCTGTACAGCACGGCGAGCCCGAACACGAGCAGGAGCGTCATCACGAGCATCAGCCCGCGCGACTCGCTGCCCATCCGCCATCGCTCGCGCATCACTGCCGCTGCGGGTTGTGCCCGCGGGATTGCCGCTGCCGTCACGCCTTCGCCGTCTTCCCCGCCCCGCCAAGTTCCGCGGACAGCTGCTTGAACACGCGGCCGCGCTCCTCGTAGTTGTCGAACATGTCGTAGCTCGAGCACGCGGGCGACAGCAGCACTGCGTCACCAGCGCTCGCGAGCTCCTTCGCGCGCTCGAGCACCTCGAGGAATGTCGTCCCCATTCGCTCCACCTTGCCCGTGTTCCCAAGGTCCGTCTCGACGGCGTCGGCGGCCTCTCCATAGGCGAGCACGTGCTTCACGGTGCGCTTCACCTCGTCCGACAGCGCGGTGTACGGCTCGCCCTTGTGCCGGCCGCCCAGCAGCAGCACGGTCGGCTTCTTCATGCCCTTGAGCGCGACGAGCGTGGACGCGACGTTCGTGGACTTGGAGTCGTTGATCCAGTCGACGTCGCCATATCGCCCGGCCGGTTCGATGCGATGCTCCAGCGCACGGAACGCGCGCAGCGCCTCGGCCACCTTCGCCCGCGACGCGGGCGACGCATGCAGCTCGTCCGCCGCGATCACCGCGAGCGACGACGCAAGCGCGTTGGCCACGTTGTGGTCGCCGAGCAGCGTGAGCTCGCTGCGCGTAATGAGCGGCGCGCCGAGGACCATGAGTGTATCGGTGGCGCGGTCGTAGTACGCGTCCGCGGCGCCGCTGGAGATCGTGAACCGGAGGTGACGTCCCGCTACGCCCTTCGCCAGGCGCTGCACGGCGTCGTCGTCCGCGTTGGTGACCCACACGGATCGATCGCCCGCATTGCGGAAGAGCTCCGCCTTGTCGGCGTAGTACGACTCCACCGAGTCGTAGCGATCGAGGTGGTTCGCCGAGAGGTTCGTCAGGATCCCGACGGCCGGCGCGATGCTCGGCGTATCGTGCAGCTGGAACGACGACGCCTCCAGCGCGATCCAGTCCGGCTGCTTGTCGCGCAGCGCGAACTCGGAGAGCGGGGTGCCGATATTGCCCGCCGCGACGGCGTCGTAGCCGAGCCCCGCGAGGAGCTTCTGCGTCAGCGCCGTGGTGGTCGTCTTGCCGTTCGTGCCCGTGACCGCGATGTACCGCTGGCCCGGCAGGAACTGGAGCGCGATCTCCATCTCGCCCACGATGGGCACCCCCGCATCGCGCGCGGCGCGCAGCGGCGGCGCATCGGGCGGCACGCCCGGGCTTGCGACGACGAGCGCGCTCTTCGCGATGCGCGCGAGGTCGTGACCACCATGCTCGACGTCCACGCCGAGCGGCTCGAGGTGCAGCGTGGCGCGCAGCACCGCGTGGCCGGCACCGGCGTCGCTGGCGTAGACGTCCGCGCCGGCGCGACGCAGCAGCTCCGCCACCGCGCGACCACTGCGCGCCAGGCCGATGACGCTGATCTCGCCGCGCGTCCACGCAGCTGGCAATGCCTCCGTGAGCGAGCGAACGGGCATGTTATCGAAGCTTGAGGGTCGAGATTGCGAGGAAGGCGCCGATGATTCCGATGATCCAGAAGCGCACCACGACCTGCTGCTCGCTCCATCCCTTCACCTCGAAATGGTGATGGAGTGGCGCTCGCAGGAAGACGCGATTCTTCTGCGCGTATTCGAGCCCGTAGCGCTTCTTGCGGTACTTGAAGCCGAAGCGCTGCAGGATCACCGACATCATCTCGGCGAAGAACACCATGCCGATGAAGACGAGGATGAACTCGGACTTGAGCAGGATGGCGACCGCGCCAAGCGCGCCGCCGAGCGCGAGGGAGCCCGTGTCCCCCATGAAGACCTGCGCGGGATACGTGTTGAACCAGAGGAACCCGATGAGCGCCCCCGCCATCGCCAGGCAATAGATGGTCAGCTCGCCCGAGTGCTGGAGATAGAAGATGCCGAGGTAGCGCGACGCATCCACGCGGCCGATCACGTACGCGAAGATGCCGAGCGTCGCGAACGCGATGGCGCTGAGTCCCGCCGCGAGACCGTCGAGTCCATCCGTGAAGTTCACCGCGTTGCTCACGCCGGTGAGCACGAACGTCACCCAGAATGCGTAGAGGATGCCGAAGCCCGCGAAGGGCGTGAGCAGCATGTACCGGTAGAAGGGCAGCGTCGTGGACGCGCCCGGCAGCCCCGGCGACAGCGGGTATTGCCAGAGGTACACGCCGAGCGCGAGGCCCATGCCGATCTGGCCCAGCAGCTTGTTGCGCTCCACGAGGCCCTCGTTCTTCAGGCCGAGCCGCTTCTGCTTCAGCTTGAGCGTGTCGTCGATGAAGCCGATGCCGCCCATCCAGATCGTGACCGCCAGCGCGAGCATCACGTAGTGGCTGAAGATGCGCGCCCACAGCAGCGTCGACACGAGCGCGGCGAACAGGAAGATCAGCCCGCCCATCGTTGGCGTCTTGCTCTTCGCGGCGTGCGAGTCGGGCGTCCCTTCACGCACGACCTGGTAGTTCGACGCCACGTCGAGCCGCTTCAGGATCATCGGGCCGGCGATGAACGTCAGCAGGATGGCCGTCACCGCCGCGCCGGCAGCGCGGAAGGTGATGTAGTTGAAGACATTCAGCGCGTGAAAGCGCGGGACGAGCGGGATGAGGAGGTAGTAGAGCAATTGTGTTATCTGGTTGGTGCCGGCGACTTCGCCCACTCGGCAATCAGCGGCACGATGCGCTCGAGTCGCACGCCGCGCGATCCCTTCAGCAGGATAACTGCGTCCCTGCTCACACGCGACCGAGCCGCCGTCCACGCTGACTCCGGATCCGCCCCGCTCGCAACGCGCGCGTCACCCGGCGCGACGCGGTCGAGCGCGTCCGCGAACGCGCCCACGCCGATCACCAGTTCCACCGGGCTGGCCAGTGCCGTCCGCGCGACGTCGTCGTGCAGGCGATCGGCATGCCCGCCGAGCTCCAGCATGGTGCCGAGCACGGCCACACGCTGGCGCCCCTTCCCCGCGTGCTCCAGCAGCTCGAGCGCAACGCGCGCCGAGCCTGGATTCGAGTTGTACGCGTCGTTGATGACGGTCGCGGTGCCGTGCGTCTCGAAGTTCACGCGCATCGGCGGCGCGGGCATGCTCGCGATGCCGCGCGCCGCGGCCTCGAGCGACACACCGCACTCCCGCGCGACCGCAATGGCCAGCATCGCGTTGCGCAGGTTGTGCACGCCGCGGAGCGGCACCGTGAAGTCCACGCCGTCGATTACCATCCGCCCGGCGCCGTCGGCACCGACCGACCAGGACGTGGGCACCAGTGCGCCGGTGTCGAGCCCGGTGCTCAGGGTTCGATGCGCAAGGATCCGTGCAGCCTCATGAATTTCCG
>JBDSTA010000050.1:0-4587 GCA_039928475.1 Gemmatimonadaceae bacterium
GTGCCCACGCCCACGATGTTCATGAACACCGCCAGCCACAGGCACACGAGCGTCGCCGTGAGCACGTACGTCCAGTTGCTCGCGAGCGCGCTGTCCCCCTTCCCCACGGCGTACGTCGCGATCACCGCCGTGGAGATGAGCAGGTTCGGGTAGTACAGCACGTTGTTGATCCAGTAGCACCAGCCGCAGATGTACCCGTGCGTCTCGCCGAGCGCGCCCTTGGTCCACTGGTAGATGCCGCCTTCCTGTGGGAAGCGCGACGCGAGCTCGGTGACGACGAGACCCTGCGGCACGAAGAACAGCAGCGCGGCGAGCATCCAGAGCGCCAGCGCGCTCGGCCCCGCCTTCGCCGCGGTCGCGAGCCAGCGCAGGCCCACGACGGCGACGAGGTTGAACAGGACGAGGTCCCGAAGGCCGAGCGCGCGCCGAAGACCATCCTCGGCGGGACGCTCACTCACAGGCGGAACAGGTAGCTGGCCTTCACGAAGAATGCGTCATCGGTGCGGTTGTACCCGCGGAAGTTGAAGCTCGCCGGGAACTCGAACGGCTCGGCGCGCCCCCGCGTATCGGCATACCCCGCACCATAGCCGAAGAACACCACGGTCCCCGGATTCGGCGTGAACGACACGAGGAAGTCGCCGCGGAAGCTGCTGCGCTGGCAGGCGCGCGTGACGCCGAAGGCGCCGCCGTTGCAGGAGTCATTCGCGAGGATCGGGCGTCCCGTGCCGCCTTCGTCGCGCAACGCGTCGCGGTAGAAGGAGTCGTACTCGCCCACCACGCGCACGAAGAGCGGGCGCGCCAGCTGGTATTCCACCTTGAGCCGCGGGATGCGGTTGTTGCCGACGATGCTGCCGTCGCTGCGGCGGTTGAAGCTCTGGAGGTTGTACGTGGCGTTGAGGCGCAGCTTGTCCGTGGGCCGCGCGGTGATGCCGTACGTCGCGATGATGATGTTCGACGACGCCCATTCATTGAAGTTCTCGTCGCGTCCGTAGAGATAGAACGCGTTCACGGAGATGCGGCGCCCCGCCGGCGAGTTGATCGACAGGAACGGCTCACTGTTGCCGATGCGCGGTACCCCGACGAATGGCAGCGTATCGCCGTTCACGCCGAGCACGCGATAGCCCGCGTACAGCGCCGGGTCGAAGCCGAACGTCTCGACGAAGTATCCCGTGCCCACGCCCCATCCGCCGCGCAGCGTCGCGCTGAGGTTGAAGTGCAGCTTCTTCTCGATCGCCTCGCCCTGGTGCACGAACGCCTGGTAGCGCCACGTGCTGAAGTAGCCCGGGTTGAAGGTGATCACCTCGAAGAGCGAACCCGGCGCGCCGTAGCGCGAGAAGCGCTGGTCGATGGACGCGTTGACCACGCCACCGCGCGAGATGAAGCCGCTCAGCGCGCGGAAGTTCTCGTGGATGGCGTCGATGCCGGTCGTGAGGCTGTACGCTTTTCCGTTGCGGTTGAGCGCAAGGCGCCAGAGCGGCGCGTTGAGCACCGTCTTCCCCTGCTTCGTGTAGCTGCTCGCGTACTGCGCCTGGAGGCTGTACACCTTGCCGAACAGGTAGCTGCCGTCCACATCGGCGACGCGATTGTAGTTCGTGCCATCCACGCGATCCGTGTACGCGACCCCGATCTTGGACGACGTGCCGAGGTCGCGCTGCACGCGCAGCAGGTTGAATACCGGGTGGTCGCTCCGGTTTGCGGAGCCCGCGGCGTCGTCCACGGCGCTGAGGAACGCGACGTTGGTCCCCGAGACCTTGCCCGTGAGCTTCACCGAGCCGACGGGCTGGAGGATGCGGCGCGTGTAGATGAGCGAATGCGGCGTCGCGAACTGCTCGATGCCGTCGAGGAAGAACGGGCGCTTCTCCGCGAAGAACAGCGCCTGTCGCGGGTCGAACGCGAACTGGCCCGCGTCGGACTCGATCTGCGAGAAGTCCGGGTTGACGGTGCCGTTCAGCGTGAGGTTGTTCGTGATGCCCCAGCGTGCGTTGCCACCGATCTCCGGTCGCTGCACGTCGTAGCGATCGCGCCCCGTGCCGGCGAGCGGCGTTCCGGCGCTGCGCTGCGTGATCTCGGGATTCATGTCGACGACGAGTCCGCGACGCAGGTCGGTGAGGCCCTCCAGTGTCCCCGACTGGCCGAGGAACGAGAGGCCCGATCGCGACGCAGGGGTCCAGCTGTCCTCGTGACCGGAGTGCTGGACCGAGCGGACGATGTTGATGCCCCAGATCTGCTCCGACGCCGCCTGGTAGCGGAGGCTCTTGAACGGGATGCGCACCTCCACCACGTATCCCTCCTCGGTCACGCGCCCCTTCGACGCGAAGACAAAGTCCGCACTCATGTCGGTGGGATCGCGCGCGAGTGCCGTACCGCCGAAGCCGCCCGAGCGCGTCGCGTTCGACTCGACGATCGTCCCGTCGGCCTGCACGCCCAGCGGATTGACGGCGAACACGGTGGCCTGCCGGCCATCGTTGAACGTGCTCAGGAGGAGCTGCACGTTGTCATCGGAGCTGATCTTGTCACGGTCGGCGAGCGTCGCGCGCGCCGCGCCGTGCTTCTCGAACGCGCGGATGCCGAAGTGAATGGCCGTCTGCGAATACCACACGAGCACTTCGGTGGAATCGGCCGAGGGCACGCCGTCATTCGGCGAGAACTGGCTGAAGCCCGTGAGGAGTGCGGCCTGGCTCCACTGCGGCTCGTCGAGCCGGCCATCCATCGCGATGCCCTGCTCGTCGAGGCGCGGGGGCCTGACACGAAGCTGCTTCGCGCGGCCGTTGTACGTGTTCTGCGGAGGACGCTGCGCGTGGCCATCGGCGGATGTGCCGTGTGGCGGAACGGCGATGGCGAGAGCGGCGACGAGGAGGGAGGCGAGCATCGAAGCGGTAGGTGGGGAGGGTCAGGCGGCGTACAATCTTGCATACATTACGGCCGCCCGTCCGGTGCCGCGCGACTGGCGCGAACCCCTGACAATAAACTGACAAGCGCCCGGATGCATTCGACATCCGGGCGCCTGCAATGCGTTGTCGATTCGCCCTACTTCCTCGGCGTCACCACGAAGTCGCTCACGTGCACATCGAGATTGTGGTTCACGCGAAGGCCCACGTTGCCCGCGACGTTACCGAAGTGCGCGACATCCAGCGCATGCACCTGGACGCCATTCACCTTGAGCCGCACGGAGTCCGGCCGGCTCGCATCGACCGTCAGCGTGTTCGTCGCCACGCCCTTGGCGTCCTGCTTCTTGATCGCGGCGTTGTCCGTCCATTCCACGATCTTGTGCACGTCACCACCGGCGCGGTGGTTCACCATGAACTTTCCGTCGCCACGCACGAGGAAGTACGCATACGACACGTTGTCGGCGGACAGGTTGTTGCCCTGGAAGATCATCCCGTACGCCTCGGGATGGCTCGGCGCCTTCGTCTGCTGGAAGGTCGCCGAGGCCGTGAACGGACCCGCGGCCTTCTGCGCGCCACTCCAGTAGATGGCCGCCGGACCCGTCGTCACGTGCCAGCCCTTGCCCATGGCCGCGAACTTCGTCTCCTCGACCTTCCCGCCCTTGTCCGCACGGCCCATCCAGCCCGTCGGCAGCTTGCCACCCACGACCTTGTTGTCGGGATCGTGGCCCTTCATGTCGTGATCCTTCATCTGTGCCGCGAGCGGGGCCGCGGACAGCGCAATCAATGAAAGCGCGGTGATGGAGCGACGAAACATTGGTGGGTCTCCTCGAAGTGGTGGTGCATGGTGAGCCGCTCGACCGATCAGGAACGCGCCAGGGCCTTCGCCGCTTCCTCGATCTGCACGGCATGTCGTCCTTCGTGCTGCCCTACGAACAGGATCCACTGGTACAGGTCGATCTCCCCGAGGAGTGGATGCGGATGGCGCACGCTGCCGAGTGCGAGCCCATCGGCCTCCGCCACGGCGGCGCGCAGCATCTGGCGCGACTCCTCGAGCTGCTGCTGCACCATTTCCGCACTGGGAATCTCCGCCGGCGGCGACACCTGCGGCGGTGCGAACATCACCCAGCTACGGTCGGCGAGTCTCGCGTGATCGAGCGCGCCGAGCGCGGAGCTGGTCTCCTGCTCGGCAGGGATACCCTGCTCGCGTGCTTCCGTTGCACGCTTGCGGATCAGCTTCGCGACGCCCTGCTCCACCCGCTGCAGGTGCCAGTACACCTCGGCGACGGACCAGCGGTCGGGGGCGGGTCGCACGCCCCAGCGCTCGGGCGGCAGGTCGGACGCGGCGCCAACTACGCGGGCCCGCTGTGCGTCGAGGTAGGCGAGGAGTTCTGCGAGGCGAGGGTGCATCGTCGTGCACGGTAGGAGACTGTCGAACGTTGACCGGGTGCCCGGCGCCTCGCAAGCGCCCTCCTCGGTCATGGTCACGTCAGGTCGCTCCCGCCCCCGGCAGGGCAGCCAGCTGCGCGAGCACCTCCGGCGTGTCCACGTCGAGTGGCGCGTCGCCATCCACCTCGACGAGGGCCAACCGCTCACCCAGCGCGTCGAGTACCGCGCGCGCGCCGACGTCACCGCGCAGCGCGCCGAGCGCCTCGAAGCACGCACGCGCGAACAGCACGGGATGCCCGCGACCGTCGCGGTA
>JBDSTA010000051.1:0-6454 GCA_039928475.1 Gemmatimonadaceae bacterium
GGGCCGGGTGGAAGTGCAACGCTTCGCAGCAGCTTCAAGTCGGAGAGCCGCCACAACTGCACCCACTGCGACGTCGCCTTCTCGTTGGCCTCATCCATGTCCGTCGTCGTCGACAAGGCGCGATCGAACCGTGGCAGCGGCAGTACGGAGTAGGGATAGATGTACCTGTCCGCGATCGTCGTATCGGCGGCGCTCCCGCTGCGCACCACATCGCCGCGCTCGGACATCTCGACCAGTCCGCCCGTCGTGCGCGCCGGCGAGGCCGGGCGTGCAGGCGGTGTCGCACCATGCGCATGTGCACCCCTCGGCGGGCCACCACCCGCATACTGGAACGTCGCGAGCACGTTCCCATTCGCGAGTCGGGTGAAGGAATGCGGGCTGCTCAGTCCCGCACGATCCGTGAAGGACGTCAGAACCTTCGGCGTCCTCGGCGCGGACAGGTCGTACAGCCACGTCTCGCCTGCGCCGAAGCCGTTCGCGAGGAGGTGCGAGTTGGCACCGAGCGCATCCTCGGTGTGATGCGGGGAGCTGCCCGCCTTGCCGGACGGCACTGCGGCAACGACCTCGCCATATGAAGGCGATGTGGGCGATGCATCGATGACGGCGAGGAAATCGCTCGCCTTGCGTGCCGAGTCGCCGGACCAGACGTAGAGGAATTGCGATGACGCTGTCTTCGGTGGCTCGGCGGCACTGCATGCCGTCAACGCCAGCGCTGCAACCACAGATGAGAGACGCACGTGCCTTGCCCTGATCGATGTCGGTTTTCGGTAGTTCCTGACGAGCGCTAACGCTGGCCTTTGGTGGCGGCGCGCGCCAGTGAGGAGTTAGAATCTGCGCATGGCGATCACACTTTCAGACGTCACCAACCGCATCATGTCCGCGTCCGCCACGCTCATTGCCGTGGTCGCGCTGGGCACGGGGCTGTACCAGGCAAAGCTCAGCCGCGACCAGGCGAAGGCCGCGGTCTGGCCGTACCTCATCTCCGGCAACTCCGGAGAGAACGGATACTCGCGCATCGTCCAGAACGTCGGCCTCGGTCCCGCGATCATCGGCGCGTTCGAGGTGCATGTGGACGCCGTCCCGGTCCACAGCTGGAAGGAGGCGGCCGAGTCACTGCATGTTCCGCTCACCTTCGCCGGTTCACGGAGCACGACCTTTCGTCACGGTCTCGTGGTGCCGGTGAGTGCGAACATCCATCTCATCGAGTTTCCGGACAGTGCGGACGTTCGCCTCGTTCGGTCACGGGTCGGTCACCTGAGTACCTACATCTGCTATTGCTCGCTCTACGGAGACTGCTGGGCGCTGGCCAGCGACATCACGGAGCCGAGCAAGGTGAAGTCGTGCACGGACGATCGTGCGCGCGCATTTCTCCAATAGGACGATCGTCATCTCCTGACGCGGGCGTTCGCGTCATCGAGCCAGTTCTCCATGATCGTCAGTGGGGTACTGACTTTTCCCTTGGCGTGCACGCTGCGCACCAGCATGAAGCGACCGTCCGGCGCCACGTCCCACGGTGTGTACCAGGAGACACCTCGCTCGGCGAGCGTGCCGCTCTCGAACAGGACATGCGGCTCACCCACACGGATCGTCGCACCGGGCGTAATGGATGCCGACATCATCGCGTTGTGGCCGCGCACGAAGAAGAGCTCGCGCCCGTCGCGCGACCAGAGCGGGGAGGCGCCCCCGTTGCTCGACACCGGAACCTTTCCGTCATTCGTATTCGGGAAGGGACGGACGAACACTTCCTCGCGTCCCGTTTCGTTGGACTCGTATGCGAGCCATTTCCCATCCGGTGAGAGCGCCATCGCGTACTCGTCGTAGGGCGCATTCAGCAGGGGCGTCAGCGTGGTATCTCCACCGAGCCGCAGGCCGTAGACATCGCGGCCGCCCGTCACCGCGGTCTTCGCTCCCATTCGGATGACCAGCCACTTGCCGTCGGGCGAGAGCAATGCCTCGTCGGCGTGCCCACGCCAGAGCACGGAGTCCGGGCCCGTCCCGTCGGCGTGATGGAGGATGATGGCGCCATCGGAAACGGCGAGTATGGACCGGCCGTCGGCAGTCCAGCGCGGGCGTGTAGCGGGGCGTGGCCCGGACGTGACGCGCGACACGGGACCGCGAGGCAGGGTCTTGGTCCAGATGTCATCGCCCGACGAAGTATTCATGCCGATGGCGAGATGAGTGCCGTCGGGCGAGAGCGACCACCCGAAATTGCCGGCAAAGGCCGTGAGCCGAAACGTGAAATTTGAATCCACCTGCGTCTCGTGTCCGGCGCGATCGACCCACACCAGCTCATAGCGCTGCTGCTCGACGGCCACCCCGCGACGCATGACGAGCGTGCCGCCGGAAGACACGGTGAAGAAGGGAGTGCTCGCCATCGATACGACGCTGTCCATCATGACGACCGGCGTTCCACGCAGCGTCAACGAACGCGCGTCGAAGGGAGCGACCAGCACCGTGTTCTCACGAGTCACGTACACCACCTGGCCAGCCTCGAGGTAGCGGGCATACGTCGCCCCCGGGATGACCAGCTGGCCTGTCGCCGTTTCGAGATCGACCGCGTATACATCGCTCTTGTCGCACGGGCGACGGCACGCGCTCAGCATGACGCGCTGTCCGTCGGGAAAGGGCGTCACGCTCCGGAGGATGAGCGAATCGGACGACCAGACGACCTTGCCGGGCCCGACCTTCCCGGGAACCCGCATTAGCTTCGTCGCGTCGTTCGTCACGTACACCATGCTGCCGTCCGCCAGCCAGGTGACACTGCCCGGCAGGTTCGACGCGTTCTCCGCGACCAACGTCGGCGTGCCTCCCGCGATGGGCACCTTCCGGAGGAAGACGCCCTGCGTGTAGAGGAGCCACGCATCGTCCGCCGAGAGTGCCGCCGCGGACGGGACCTCCGTTCCCGGCAGTGCCGTCGCAGCCAGCTCGTCGCGCTTCTTCACCCACAGCTGCGTGAGACCCATGGACGTTGACGGTCCACGGTAGATGAGACGCGACCCGTCCGACGTCGCGAGCGCAAAGCCATCAGGATCCGGAGCCTGGTCCTCCGCGAATGCCAACGCGTACCTTGCGGCTGGCGCCGGCACGGACGGACGAAGAAATCCCCACGCGGCCACCGCCGTCATCAGGGCGAGCGCCACCGCGAGCATCGTCGGTATTGCACGGTGGGAGACGTACCTCGTCCGCGCGCTCTCGGCGGCACTCGTCGCCCTCGAGACGAAATGCGTGTCTCCAAGCGCCCGTGCGAATGCGCTCGCGCTGTCGAACCGGTCTGCGGGAAGCTTCTCCAGCGCCTTCGCGATCGCGGCCGCGACGTTTGCCGGCACCGACTTGCGCACCGTGTTCACGAGTGGTGCGGTCTCGGTGATGATCTTCATGATGATCTGCTGCGCCGACGCGCCCGTGTGGGGCGGATTGCCGGTGAGCATCTCGTAAAGCACGCTCGCGAGCGAATAGACATCCGAGCGCGCGCTGATCTCCTTCTCGGCGGTCGCCTGCTCGGGCGACATGTAGTGCGGCGTGCCGAGACTGAGTCCCGTTTCGGTCATGCGACCACCAGCCGCCGCACTCAGCGCGAGCGCGATGCCGAAGTCCGCCACCATCGGACGGCCCTCGTGCAGCAGGATGTTCTCCGGCTTGATGTCGCGGTGGATCACACCGTGCCGGTGCGCGTAGTCGAGCGCGTCGGCAACGGCCGTCGCGATCCGCACCGACTCCTCGATGCCCAGCTGCGTCTCGCGGTCGAGCTTCGAGCGCAGCGTCTCGCCGTCGATGAACGGCATGACGTAGTAGAGGAATCCGTCCGCCTCCCCCGAGTCGAACAGTGGGAGGATGTGCGGATGCTGCAACGCCGCGGTGGTCGTGATCTCCTGAACGAACCGCTCGGCGCCGAGCACCGCCGCCAGCTCGGGCTTCAGCACCTTCACCGCGACGTGACGCTTGTGCTTGAGGTCCTCAGCGAGATAGACGGTTGCCATCCCGCCCATACCGAGCTCGCGCTCGATCCGGTAATGGGCAGCCAACGCCGTCGTTGGGTCGTGCGGAGTCTTCAAGGCAGTTGGTTCGCGAGGGAGCCGCAGTCCGGCGCCGACAACTATAGAGGCATGTCGTGCCGGACGCGAACTCGGCGGCTCAACGCCAGATCGACGTCGTGGAAGCGGTGGCCATCTCGTGCCACTTCCCTTCGTCCACACCGCGAACGAGCAGCCACCCGATGGTCACCGCGCAGCCGACCAGTGCGAAGAGCGCGACGGGCATGAAGACCATGCTGGCCAGGGGCGGGTACAGGTAGGAGAGCCAGCCCGCTCCACCGATCACACCCAGCACCCCGAGCACGCGCGGAAGGAACGTCGCACGGAGCATCAGGTACCCGACGAGCAGCGTGTTGATGCCGAGGAAGATGCAGGCCGTTCCGGCGCCGAGGTCGTTGATGCGGATGAGGAGGGAGGAGATGGCCTCGAGCTGGCCGTGGTTGAAGGCGGAGAGGTATGACGACCCACCCAGCACGAACAGCGGAGCATAGAAGAAGAGGCGCGCGAGGATCTTGATGCCGCACCCGACGTAACCGAAGACGGCCGCCGCCGCCGAGAGGCTGCGATCGACGGGCTTGAGCAGCTGGTACATCGCTGCCGTCGTCCCGATCTGGCATGCCATCTCGATCATGAAGATGGCGAAGGCCGTGCGAACGATGGATGGGTTGGCGATGATGTTGCGCGCGGTCGCGGCGGCGTCACCGGCGACGATGAGCCGGTCGCTCAGGAAGCCCTGCGCGTAGATGCCCCCGATGATCGTCGCGAGGAGGAGGACAGCGCTCACACGCGCCATGGTTCGCGGCGACATCTCGCTCGATCGTTGCGCCGGCGCGGCCACATCCCTGCGCGGAAAGTCGTGTACGACAGCTGTTGCGATGGCTGACATGTTGTTCTCCTGGGGGTCAGGCAGCGGTGGGTTGGTCATCGAGCCCGTCGTCGCTGCCTGCGACGACGTCGTCGTGCGTGAGGTCGAACTCGAGGATGTCGCCCGGCTGGCAGGTGAGCGCCTTGCAGATCGCGTTGAGTGAGGAGAAGCGGATGGCCCGCGCCTTTCCCGTCTTGAGGATCGACAGGTTCGCGAGCGTGATTCCGATGGTGTCGGACAGCTCGGTGAGCGTCATGCGGCGCGCGTGGAGCACGTCGTCGAGCTTGACGATGATGGCCATGGCTAGATCGTCCCCGCGAGCTCTTCGCGCATGCGCGCGCCGTGGTCGAAGACGCGCGCGAGCACGAACAGCAGCAGGATCGCGAGCCACGGCGTCACGGAGAGGTTCAGCTTGATGTCGATCGGCTGCGCCGGCGTGGACACCCAGTTCGCAACCGCGACGACGACGAAACGGCTCAGCTCCAGGGCGAGCATCGCCCATGCGATCACCTGGAGCCGCCGCGCGTTCGCGGTGACGAAGGGATCACTCGTGCGCACGGTCTCGACGATGGCGAGCAATCGCGAGAAGATCACGTTGGCCACCGGGGTCGCGGCGACCCCGACCAGCATGATGATCCGCATGCCGACGAGCGCGTTCGGGCTGTGGGCGACGCCGAGTGCTCTCGCGACCCATTCGCCGGCGAGGAACGTCCAGACGAGGAGGCCGAGGACGGCCGCGCCGAACAGCCAGTTCAGGGCGATGAGGGCCCTGAGGACACGGCGGGACAGCGACAGGGTGTTGTTGTCGGTCTGGGTCATCGAAATACCAATTCTCCGGTCGTATTCTCGATAAACGATAAACTATTTATCGTATATCGTCAAGAACGGAGTTGGTATTCGATAAGTTTCGAGCTATTTACGGCCTGGCGGATGCCTCCCGCGAAGCCACGCCCGCCAGCGCCAGGACAGCCCCGGCGAACAGGAGCGTGTCAGCGAAGTAGTTGACCCCCACCAGCTGATCGCCGAGTGCGGGGCTGGTAAGCGCGGAAATCATGATGGGCCCGTAGAGGAAAAGGATCAGGGCGAGGAGCCAGGCGCCGAGCGCGGCGACCATGGTCCGGGTGCGTCTCGAGAGGAGCACGCTTCCGCCGGCAAGGAGAAGCAAGGCGCCCGTCACGTAGTCGATCAGCTCGCGCGCCGGGATCGATGCCGGGATCTGCTTCTCGAGCGGGACGCCGGGAAGCAGCGTGGGATAGATGAAGTGCTGGACGCCGTAGAAGATCACGGCGAAGGTGACGAGCACACGTCCCACCATGACGAGTGTGGCCCTGAGGCGCTCATTCGCTCCGGCCCACGCCATGCCCGCGAGAATCCAGCCGGCGCCGCCGAATGAGAGCTCGCGCGCGTCGATCACCCAGAGCCTGCGCATCTCCGGGTGCCTGAGCGTGCCGGGGAAATGGATCATGGCGACGAAGCCGAACATCATGAGGCCGAGCAGCAGGCCAGACCAGCGTACTGCGATGCCTGTGGCGATGCTCAGTGCTGCGGCGACGAGCGC
>JBDSTA010000052.1:0-4858 GCA_039928475.1 Gemmatimonadaceae bacterium
CAAAGCTCTGACCCCTGTCAGCTCTGACCCCAATTCCCTATCAGTGATCCCGTTTCACGAAAAACGTGATCGGGGTGACCTTCGGCAGGATGCCGCCGTTGATGTCCTCGTTGTCGTCGCCGTCCTCATCCGGCCCGACGCTCAGGTCGTCCCCCGTGCCCACGCGCTCGACGCGGAAGGTCTGCTTGAACGTCTGCCCGTTCGCGGACAGCGTGACGACGTACGTGCCCGCCTCGGCGACGTTGCCACCACCGCCGAACCCACCGCCGCCACCACGGCCGCCCTGCGGCGGACGCATGCCGATGATGTCCCAGATCTTCTGCTGGAGCGGGTCCGCGTTGCCGCGGCCACCGCCGGCAAAGGCCGCCGCGATCGCCTCGGCCGACGTATCAGCTGCCGCGCCGGGCGCGCCCGCACCGCGCGCGCGCGCCGGAGGCGGCTCGGCGGGACGGGCGCAGAATGTCTCCCACTGCGTGAGCGGGTGCTCGCAACCCTGCTGCGCGCCACCACGTCCACCGCCTCCACCACCGCCACGACCGGCGAACGCGCCGCCGGCTGGCGGGTTGTTCGCGAGGTTCACGATACGACGCACGGCCGCGACGGCACCCGTGTCGTAGTTCGTCTTCGCGAGGGAGTCCAGCACCTGCGGCGCGCGCACCTTCATCAGGATGCTGTCGCGATGCTCGGCCGCCGAGAGATCGCGACGCGCGGCGGGTGCGCCCTGGAAGGCCCAGTTCACCGTGTGCACGCCGCGGCGCGACGGGCCCGTGGTCGTATAGAGCTGCGCGCCGCCCGCATCGGTGACGGTGACGCGCACCGGCGTGGACGACGAATCACGAAGGCGATAGGTGATCTGCGCGCCATATTGCGGCGCGGGAATCACGAGCGGCGCCTGGCCCCAGCCGTTGCCGGGGAGGCCGAGCGTCGGGCCTTCGCCCCACTGGAACGCCGTGCGCGGCTGGTAGAGCGTGGCCGCATCGGCGAGCGTCTTCGGCGTCATCTGCTCGAGCGCCGCGATGTCGACGATCCAGATCCCGCGGCCGTGCGTCGCGGCCATGAGCTCGCGATCGCGCGGATGGATCTTGAGGTCGTGCACCGGGACACTCGGCAAATTCGACGCGAGCTTCGTCCACGACGCGCCACGATCGAGCGACGCGTACACGGACAGCGACGTGCCGACGAACAGCAGGTCGCGGTTGCGGGGATCCTCGCGGATGACGTGGACGTAGTCCGCCACGCCGCCCTTGGGCAGGTTGTTCACGATCGACTTGAAGGTCTTCCCGCCATCCTGGGTCATGAACAGGTAGGGCGTGAAGTCGTTCCAGCGATGGTTGTCGAACGCGACCCAGAAGGTGAGCGTGTCGAAGTGCGACGGCTCGATGCGGGTGACGTACACGTCCTTGCTCGGCAGGCCGGCGAAGCGGTCGGAGAGATTCTCCCACGAGCCGCCGTCGTTGTGCGTCATCCAGACGTTGCCGTCGTCCGTGCCGGCGTAGAGGAGCCCCGGCTTCATGTACGACTCCGCGAGCGCGACGACCGTGCCGTACGTCTCGGCGCCGGTGACGTCGGGCGTCACCCCGCCGGTGTACTTCTCGGCCGTGTCCATGCGCGCGCGCATCTGCTTCGAGAGGTCACCGGAGATGGTGTACATCTCCTCGCCGCGCTTGAGTGACTTGAAGACCTTGTTGCCGCCGATGTACATCGTCTGCGAGTTGTGCGCAGAGAGGAAGAAGGGCGAGTTCCAGTTGAAGCGCGTGAGCAGCTCGAGCGAGTCCTTCTTCTGGATCGCCTTGTAGGAGTCGATGCGCTTCTGCGCGTCCTTCGTCGCCGGTGCGAGCGGGTCGCCCTGCGCGACGGCGATGGAGTCCTCGATCTGCCGATAGCGATCCTGGAAGCCGGGCTTCTGGATGCGCAGCGTCTGGCCGGTCTTCAGGTTGCGGCCCTGGATGCCCGCGTTCTGCGACTCGCCCCACACCCACTCGCCAGCCGGATCCTGTGCGGTGTAGAAGCCGTCGCCGCCGGAGATGGTGTACCAGAAGTTGTTGTTGAGCGCACCGCGACGGCGGCTCGGTCCGCACCACGCGCCGTTGTCCTGCGCGCCGGCGCACACGTTGTACGGCACCTGCATGTCGTAGCTGATCTCGTAGAACTGGCCGAGCGGCAGGTTCATCGGGTAGAAGAAGTTGCCACCCTTGTCGTACGTGATCGCCACGCCGCCATCGTTCGCGAGGAACCAGCGCTCCGGATCATTCGGGTCGATCCAGATGCCGTGATCGTCCACGTGCACGCCCTGCGCCGCATTCGACGTCGTCTTGCCGCCGTCGTTCGACACCTGGAGCTCGGTGGACGAGAAGTAGACGCGATCCGGGTTGCGCGGGTCGACGCGTACCTGCGAGTAGTAGAACGGGCGCGTGTTGATGCTGTTCATCTTCGTCCACGTCCTGCCGGCGTCCGTGGAGCGATAGAGGCCGTTCGACTCGGGGCGCTTGCCCATCTCGACCTTCTTCGCCGCGTCGGAGTAGGCCTCCGTGAGGGCGTAGACGACGTCGGGATTGCTCGGCGCGATGGCGAGGCCGATGCGGCCCTTGGTGCCTGAGGGGTAGCCGTTGCCCTTGATCTCCGTCCATGTCTTGCCCGCGTCGATGGACTTCCAGAGTCCCGACCCCGGGCCGCCGCTGTTCAGCGAGTAGGGCGTGCGATAGCGCTCCCAGCTCGTGGCGTACACCACGTCCGAGTTGCGCGGGTCGATGGCGACGTCCACGAAGCCGGCGCGATCGCTGATGAACTTCACGTTTGCCCAGGTCTTGCCGCCGTCGGTGGTCTTGTAGAGGCCACGGTCGGGGCTCGACTTCCACGCGGCGCCGAGCGCGGCAACGTAGACGACGTCCTTGTTCTTCGGGTCGATGGCGACGCGGCCGATGTGCTGCGTCTTCTCGAGGCCCATGAGGGCCCAGGACATGCCGCCGTCGGTGGACTTGTAGACACCGGCGCCGGGCTCGATGGTGTTGCGCGAGTTGGGCTCACCGGTGCCGAGCCACACGGTGTTCGTGTCGGTGGCGGCGATGGCGAGCATGCCGAGCGACGTGACCGGCTTGTCGTCGAACACGGGGCGCCAGGTGACGCCGTTGTTCGTGGACTTCCACACGCCGCCCGCCGCCGCAGCGACGAAGACGGTCTTGGAGGGGCCGGGAATGCCGACGACATCCGAGAGGCGGCCCATGAAGTTCGCGGGGCCGACCGTGCGCCAGCGGAATCCGGCGACGGCCGCGGAATCGAGGCCCTGTGCGGCAGCCGGTGACCACAGCGCCGACGCGAACAGGCCGGCGAGCAGTGCGGTGCGTGAGCGATGCATCCGTACCATTGATGATTGGATGATGGGGTTGGGCGAGGCGGGTACCGAGTCTCTACGCGCGACCTGCCCAAAGTGCTTGATCGGCGCGGGGCTCACAACCAGCTTTTCCCCGGACAAGGATCCCCTCCAGCATTCATGAACAACTCATGAACAACTCATGAACACCGAGAAGAAGCTCCTGTGGCTGCGCATCAAGGGCTACCACTTCGACCACCTGGTGCCGCCGCACCTGATGGATCACGTCACCGCGACCTTCGGGGGCGCCGATGCGTCCACGCGCGCCTTCGCGGCCAAGCTGGCGCGCAAGCTCGGGTGGACGGATGCCTTCGCGCGCCAGGCCATCGACGAGTATCGCAAGTACGTCTTCCTCGGTGTCACGGCTGACTTCAGCGTCACGCCGCCCAGGAAGATCGACCAGGTGTGGCACGAGCACCTGCTCTTCAGCCGCGCGTATCGCGAGTTCTGCCGAGACGTGCTGCACCAGGAGTTCGACCACAGCCCGGAGCTCGTACCCACCGACGAGCAGACGGGCGTGTTCAGCGCGCAGTACGACGCGACGCTGCGACTCTATGCGCACGAGTTCAACGTGGCGCCGCCGCGCGCGATCTGGGGGACGCCGAAGTTCGACCTGGAGCTGGTGCCGCGAAAGAGGAAGAAGCCGACGCCGAAGGACTCGTCGTCGGACACGTCGTACTCCGACGGCGGCGACGTTCCACTCCACGCCTGCTTCGACGGCCACTCGAGCGTGGACTCGGCGGCCTCGATGGCGGAGTTCGGCGGCGGCGGCGGCTTCTTCGGCGGCGGGGGCGGCCACTCGTGGGGTGACGCATCCGATTCGCCGTCCGACTCGGGCGACTCCGGCAGCGGTGATGGCGGTGGAGATGGCGGTGGCTCGGGCTGCTCCTCCGGATGCGGCGGGGGCTGCGGCGGCGAGTAGCCCGCAACTACACGGTCATCGCCTCGATGAAGTGCTCGTCCGCGATGGCCGACATGCTGAACGTCAGGTGGATGTCGAGCGTGTCGCTCACGCGCTTCGACATGGATGCGTCGAAGATGCGCAGGATGAGGCGCAGCGACGGCATGAACGAGCGCGCGTTGAGGCCGATCTCGAGGTTCGTGAAGTCGTCGTCGATGAGCGAGTAGAGCGCCTTCGCGCGGCTCACGCACACATCCTGGAGCACGCGCGGCAGCCGCGCGTCGCCGATATAGACGTCCGCGCCCAGGCGCCGGAAGTGCTCGATGGCCGGCGAGTCGGGATCGGACTCCACGATGATGAGGCGCTCGCCACGCGCGAGCAGCCCCTCGCCGACGAAGTAGCCGAGCCGGCCGAGCCCGCACAGGATGACGTGCCCGCTCTTTGTGTAGCGCTTGCGGCCGAGCGAGAGCTGGACGCGGCGCTTGATGATGCCGTCGATGGTGAGCGAGAAGATCATCCAGATGAACGCCGTGGAGCTCAGGATGAGCGCGATGCCGACGACCTTGCTCATGGTGCTGGCGTTCACGAGG
>JBDSTA010000053.1:0-4285 GCA_039928475.1 Gemmatimonadaceae bacterium
CGTCGCCGCGTCGCCGGTCCAGCGAATGGCAGTGCTCACGGCATCAGCCTCTCGATGCGCGTCACCAGGATTCCTTCGGCGCCGAGTGCCTTCAGGTCGGCAATGGTCCGATAGATGGTCGCGGCAGCCACCACGGAGTGGACGGCGACGTGCTCCCCCCCGTTCATGATGTCGATGACAGTGGGGCCATTGAGGCCCGGTACGATGCGCTTCACTTCCTCGAGGCGCGCGCGCGGCACGTTGGCCATGACGTACCGCTTGCCGCGTGCGGCGAGCACGCTGGAGAGTGCGCCAACGAGCTCATCGAGGGCTCGCGCCTGGGCGGAATCGGCGCGCACGGCAGCCGTCGTGATGAGACGGCTCGACGACTCCAGGACGGTTGCAACCTCGCGCAGTCCGTTCACCCGGAGCGTGGAACCCGTGGAGACGAGGTCGACGATGACGTCCGCGATGCCGATGTGCGGTGCGATCTCCGCTGCTCCGGACACCGGCACGACCTCGACCTGCACATTTCGCCCGGCGAAGAAACGCGCAGTGATACGCGGGAACACGGTGGCGACGCGCATGCCTTGCGTGATGTCGTCCAGTGTCGTGACGCCGCTTTCCTCGCGGGCGGCGACGGCGAGATGGCAGCGCCCAAACTCGAGGTCTGCAAGCTCGTCGAGCACGCGCCCTGATTCCTGGATCAGGTCATAGCCCGTGATTCCTGCGTGCGCCGCGCCGTCTGCGACGAACTCCGGGATGTCCTGCGCACGGACGAAGAGGGCCTGGAACTCGCCGCCGAGCGAAGCGGTGAGCGCGCGCGGGCCCGCGGCGCGGACTTCGAGTCCGGCGTCGGTGAACAACTCCCGAGCTTCCTCTGAGAGCCGGCCTTTGTTGGGAAGGGCGATGCGAAGCATGATCCTGAAGGGTGTGGAGCGAGGTCACAGAAAACAAAAAGGCCCGTCCGGAGGACGGGCCAAGGAGACCGGCAGGTGTGCCGGAAGCGATGCTGAGTCGCCTATCCGCGCACGCGTGCGTCGCCCTGACCCGTGAGGCCATGGTGATGCAGATGATGGTGGCGGGAGGAAGACATGAACCGGAAGGTATCGGGTACCGGGGTGGTGGTCAACGGCGCGGCGCGGGTTCTGCAGCGAGGAGGCGACGACGGGGGCCGGAAGTCCGGCGCGAATTGCTTTCGAGGGTGCTTGTGAATAAAATCACAATGCACTGCGGGGCCCCGTGGTGCGTCACTCACGAACAAGTTTTTGGAGGCTCCAAGAAATGCGGTTCTACGGTATTGCGCTCCTGGCGAGCGCGGCGGTCCTCGGCGCCTGCGGCGGCGAGAAGGCCGCCACGGATAGCGCGGCGGCTGTCACGCCCGCTCCGAGTGCGACCCCGGCCATGGATTCCACGGCTACGGCCGCGACTCCTGCGGCTGGTGCAGCGACGGCGGCTCCGGCCACCGGCGCGACCATCGAAGTCAAGATGATCGGCGATGCGAGCGGTTACAAGTTCGAGCCCGCGAACGTCACCGTTAAGCAGGGCGATGCCATCAAGTTCATCAACGTCACCGGCGGCCCGCACAACGTCACGTTCCAGAACATTGCGGACGCGGCAGCCAAGGCCCAGATCGACGCCAACATGCCCGGCGCCAAGCTCGGCGAGCTCTCCGGCCCGATGCTCATGCAGCCGAACGAAGCCTACACGGTTTCCTTCGCCAAGGTCCCGGCTGGCAAGTACGATTTCATGTGCATGCCGCACGCGGCGATGAACATGAAGGGCTCCGTCACGGTCCAGTAGTTCCGGTCCGGGCAGGGTAGCAGTCCAGACGGGGCGGGCGTCGAAAGACGCCCGCCCCGTCGCTCGTCCGGGTGCGCTGGTGTACGACGTGCATTGCACCGGACAGAGCCAGCACGCCGGTGGCCATGCACCGCACCATCCCATATCGTTTTTCGCCATGAGTTCGCGCCGCCGCACGCCACGCCGACGTCAGAACCCGCCGACGCCAAACCCGGCCGCGTGGATCGGTGCGCGCGCGCGAAACGCGCTCAGGCGGCCCGTATTCATCGGTGCCGTGAGCATCGCGACGTTCCTCCTGTCGCTCCTCGCGCTCGTCATCGTCCCCCAGCAGGCACGCCGAGCGGCGGCCGCCATTCGGCCTCCGGCGGCTGCCCGGCCCGACACCGAGCCTACGACAGCAGCGCTTGCGGAAGCGGAGCGACAGATCGCCGCGGCAGAGAGTGCGCTCGTCGCGGCGCGCACCGAGCTGACCCAGATCGTCGCGGCGACAGCCGCCGTGACCGCGACGGACACCGTCGCCGGCGGCGCGTTGATCAGCGCCGGCCTGCGCACCCGCCGCGACTCGCTGGCGAGCCAGGTGGACCAGCTCGGGCGACTCATCGCACGCTCGGAGAACGCGCCACTGCTCGGGTCGTACCGCGCCCTCGCGCAGTCGCCACCGATGCAGGGTGATCCGCGCGTGAAACAGCTGCTCGACTCACTCGTCGAGATCGAGCGCGAACGGGACAGCTACAGTGCGGTCGGCGGTGTCGATCCGGTCTTCGTCGCGCTGACTGCGCGCGCGAATGAGCTCGGACGCAACATCGAGGCACTCGCGGACCTCAGGCGAACTGCGCTCAAGAAGGACCTCGCAATCCTCGCCCCGCCCGCTCCAGAAATCCCCGCAGCGCTCGCGTCTCGACCCTTACCGGACACGATGGCGCGAATCGCCACGCGCGACGCAGCACGCGCGGCCGCCGGCGGGGTCGCGGCCAGGCTCGCGCGGGAACGCGGCGAGCTCGTGCAGCTGGACGTGCGCGAAGAGCGCGCCCGTGAGCTCGCGAACGTCGGTGCGTCGCCATCGGCGATGCTGGCGGCCGCGCTCGTATTCGGCGCTGTGCTCGGTTTCGGCATCGCACTGTTCGACGAGGTGCGACGTCCGCGCATCGGCGATGCGTATGAGGCCGAGCGCGCGACCGGCGTGCGCGTGCTCGGCGTCATCGACCCGCTGCCACCGTCGCCCGAACGCGGGCGACGGGCGAGTGACAGGAACGGACCGCCGTACATCGATCCTGGCGCCGACGGCCACCAGCTCATCTACCTCACCATCGCGACGGCCGGGACGAATGCCGTCATGGCCACGATCACCGGCGACAACTCCGCGATCGCGGCGATCGTCGCCGTGAACTTCTGCGCGATCGCCGCGGACGAGGCACGCGCGACACTGCTGGTGGACACGGACACCTCGGCGTCCACCGTCACGGCCGCCCTTCGGCTGCGCTCCACGGCGGGTGTGAGCAGCATCGTCGCGGGCTCGTCGCAGTGGCCGGAAGTGACGCGCACCGCGCGTCTCGGCCGCGATCGCACGATCGACGTCGTCACGAGTGGCGAGGGGGCAACCAGCACCGAGGCGATCGCTGAAGTACTTCGTCGCGACGGCGCGCGGCTCGCGCGGCGCTACGATGCGATCGTCCTCGTGAGCTCTACAGAGCAGGTCATGGCGGGACTGCCGGCATCACTGCCGATTCCCGACGTGATCTATTGTGCGCGAGCGGGCCAGACGTCGCTCGCCGACCTTCGCAAGGCCATCGAGGATATCAAGGCCGCAGGCGGGCACCCACGTGGTATCGTGCTCTGGAATGCGCCGGATCCGGTGCTCGCCCAGCATCGGCCCGTGGAGGAAGTGGAACGTCAGCCCGTCGCGGTCGGCTGAATCACGCGCCAGCGGGCAGGAACACGATTCCGAGATCGGCAATCAAGCCGTCGTGAACCGGCAGCGCACGCCACTCGGCGTGCGGCAGAGTCCTGACGAGGCGTGCTGCCTCAACGCCCCCTGCCCATTCGCTGAAGGCGGGCAACACGACGGTGCGAGCACCCTCGAGCACGCATGGGTAGCGCACCCCGGTTCCCGTTTCGTCGCGCACCGTGATGCGCGGATGCAGGTGCCCACAGATCACGGGCCGTTCCGGCAATGCGGCCGGTGGAACGTGCGTGATGTCCACGTCACCGATGCGTACGGTCGTCTCTCCGAGGCCGGCGATCGCATCTCCAGCGTCGTGGTTTCCGCGCACGATGGTCAGTGTGCACTCCCGCTCGATCGCGCGCGCGAACTGCGATACCTCCGCGCGTTCGGCGTCGTCCACATCGCGCGTGGAATGCCGAAGGTCACCCGCGACGACGACATGATCCGCCTCGTAGTCTGCAGCGAGGGCAACGATGCGTGTGCCTGCGGCCTCCCCGGAGGTGGTCCCGGGCAGGTAGCCACCGCGCCGCCGTGCGGCGAGGTCGTAGCCGAGGTGCACGT
>JBDSTA010000054.1:0-3078 GCA_039928475.1 Gemmatimonadaceae bacterium
GCCATCGCGCGGCAGCTGCTCGGGCTGGAGGTCGCACAACTTGCGCAGGCCGGTGTCGAGCGGCGTCGGCTCGATGCCCAGCACGTCGGTGAGGCCGTTCGTGCCGCCGCGCGGGATCACGTTCTCCTCGCGCAGCATCGTGATCTGGTCGTCGCTGAAGCCCACGTCCCAGCCCACGAGCGACACCGCCTTCGCTCCAAGGGTCGCCACGAACTCCGGCAGTGCGATGCTGCTCACCTCGCGGCCGGTGATCACGTTGAGTCGTTCGATGAGGTCGTTCTGGCACGTGACGTCGCGCCCCGCGAGGTCGAGCTCGTGCCCCGCGAGGTCCGTGCGCTCGACGATCTCCGAGATCGCGCGCGCAGCATCCTCCCACCAGATCGGCTGGAACGACTGCGTGCCGTCACCGAGCTTGGGGACGATGGGGCTCGCGCCGCGCACGATGCGCAGCAGCACGGAGATCTGCTCGTCGCCAGGCCCGTACACGTTGCCGGGCCGGCAGATGGTCCACGTGCCATCGAACCCGCGCACGAGCTGCTCTGCCTTCGCCTTCGACTTGTGGTAGCCGGACTCGCCGGTCGGCGCGCCGAGCGACGACACGAAGACGAAGCGCGGCACGCCCGCGCGCGCCGCTTCGGCAAGCATGTGTCGCGTGCCTTCGACATTCACCTGCTCGAAGGTGACCTTTGGTGGCTCTTCCTCCACCACGGCGACCATGTGCAGCACGACGTCGCATCCGCTCGCGGCGCCATGCAGCGCGGCGGCGTTGCCCACGTCCGCGGTGTAGGCGGTCACGCCCGTCGGCCATTGGGCGACGTCCTTCTTCGCATGGCGCGACACCAGCACCACGCTGTGCCCGCGTCGTACGAGCTCCGTCACCGTGCCCGTTCCCACCACCCCGGTCCCGCCCGTCACGAGTACTTTCATGCTGCCTCGAAAGGCAGGACGAGTGCCAGCCGCGATCTCACCCATGCGACGCGCGGACCCGTCCGCTCGCATTAACTTCCGGCACCCCAACTCCCCATAGAACCGCACATGCGCTTCGAGACTCTCGCGGTCCGCGCCGGCCACTCCGTAGATCCAGTGACGGGTGCCGTGACTCCCGCCATCCATCCCTCCACGACGTTCGAGCGCAGCGTGGACGGCAGCTACCCGGCGGGACACGTCTACTCGCGCACGTCGAATCCCAATCGCACGCAGCTCGAGCACGCGCTTGCGTCGCTCGAGCAGGGGTCGTCCGCCCTCGCCTTCGCCTCGGGCTCCGCGGCAACCATCGCCGTGTTCCAGGCGCTGCGCTCCGGCGACCACGTGCTCGCCCCCGACGACGCCTACTACGGCACGCTGCGCCAGCTGCGCGAGATCTTCGACGCGTGGGGCCTCGAGGCGAGCACGGTGGACATGACGGACCTGGACGCCGTGAAGGCCGCGATGCGCCCCAACACGAAGATCCTGTGGGTCGAGACGCCCTCCAATCCCCTCGTGCGCGTCGTCGACATCGAGGCGCTCGCGGACATCGCGCACGCGGGCGGTGCGCGCTGCGTCGTCGACAACACCTGGGCCACGCCGGCGCTCCAGCATCCGCTCGCCCTCGGCGCCGACGTCGCGATGCATTCCACCACGAAGTACCTCGGTGGCCACAGCGACCTGCTCGGCGGCGCGCTCATCACGCGCACCGACGACGACTTCGCGGCGCGCCTGCGCCTCGTCCAGGGCGTTGGTGGTGCCGTGCCGTCGCCCTTCGACTGCTGGCTCCTGCTGCGCGGCATCCGCACGTTGCCGTGGCGCATGCGCGCGCACTGCGCGAACGCCATGGCGGTCGCGACATTCCTCGCTGCGCACGATGCCATCGAGGCCGTGCATTATCCGGGACTCGAGACGCACGCCGGCCACGCCATCGCGCGCCGCCAGATGAGCGACTTCGGCGGCATGATGAGCATCCAGGTGAAGGGCGGCGAGGCCGAGGCGCTCGGGCTCACGCACCGCCTGAAGCTGTTCACGCGGGCCACGAGTCTCGGCGGCACCGAGTCGCTCATCGAGCACCGCTTCTCGGTCGAGGGCCCCACGACACTCGCGCCGCGCAACCTGCTCCGCATGTCGATCGGACTCGAGCACCCGGATGATCTCGTCGAGGATCTCTCCGCCGCGCTGGCGCACTGAGCGCGCAACGCAATGAAGCCAGCAGTACTTCTCCTCTCCGGCGGCCTCGACTCCACGACCATGCTCGCGCTCGCGAAGCAGGATGGATTCGACGTGCACGCCATGACGTTCCGCTATGGGCAGCGCCACGCGTCCGAGATCGAGGCGGCGCGCCGCGTCGCGCGGCACTACGACGTGAGCGACCATGTCGTCGTGGACATCGACCTGCGCACCTTCGGCGGCTCCGCGCTCACTGCGGACATCGACGTCCCCAAGGACCGGAGCGACGAGGCCATCTCGCACGGCATCCCGATCACCTACGTCCCCGCGCGCAACACGATCTTCCTGTCGTTCTGCCTGGCGTGGGCGGAGGTGCTCGGCGCTTCGGACATCTTCATTGGCGTGAACGCGCTCGATTACTCGGGCTATCCGGACTGCCGGCCGGAGTACGTCGCGGCATTCCAGGCGATGGCGAACCTCGCCACCCGCGGTGGCGTCGAAGGCACCGATCCGCTTCGCATCCAGACTCCGCTGCTGCACCTCTCCAAGCGCGAGATCGTGCAGCTCGGCCTGTCGCTGGGCGTGGACTACTCCATCACGCTCAGCTGCTATGACCCCTCGCCCGCGGGCGTCGCGTGCGGCCACTGCGATGCCTGCCACCTTCGCCTGAAGGGCTTCGGCGAAGCTGGTGCGAAGGATCCCGCCCCGTACGTCGCAGGCTGACGTTGTGAGCTACGTCGTCAAGGAGATCTTCTACACGCTGCAGGGAGAAGGGCAGAATGCCGGACGTCCGGCAGTGTTCTGCCGGTTCAGTGGATGCAACCTCTGGACGGGTCGCGAGCAGGACCGGCACAAGGCGGTCTGCCAGTTCTGCGATACGGACTTCATCGGGACTGGGCCCGACGGTGGGAGGTTCGCGTCGGCAGATGCGCTGGCCGACGC
>JBDSTA010000055.1:0-8734 GCA_039928475.1 Gemmatimonadaceae bacterium
CGAGCGCGCTCACGGTGTGTGCTCCTCCACCACGCTCACGCGCTCGGCATTCGGCGCCCACAGCGTGAACGTCGCTCCTTCGTCACCCTCGACGGTGCGCAGGTGCGCGCCGAGCATGGACCACAGGCGCCGATGCGTGCCCTCGTTGAAGAGATAGAGATCCATCTCTCCCACGGTGGACTCGTGACGATAGGGATCGCCGCGCTCCCAGGCGTGCCCGTCGTGCGCGATGAAGCGGTACGAATAGCGGAAGGGCAGCTTCAGCCCCGCGAAGAACACGGAAAAGAATCCGTCGCCCTCTTCCCTCATCGCCGTCGCGATGCCGTCACGCACCACGTACGCGTCCGCCGCCTCTGGCTGAAACACCCGTATGACGACGCCACTCCTTCCCGCGACGTCGTGCGCGTGTGCGCCGAGCACCTGGTGCGGCTCACCGTGACGACCCTCGAGCAGCGCGTGGCGCGCGCCTTCCTCGAGCGCGCTCACGGTGTGTGCTCCTCCACCACGCTCTCCTGCTCGCGACGCTCTTCCTCGTGCGTGGAGGTGCGGCGATCGCTGCCGTAGCGCAGCAGGATCACCGCATGCGCCTCGAGGGTCACGGCGCCCTTGCGGATCACGGGCAGTTCCTCATGAGCGGTGTCGAGCATGACGACCCAGATGTTCTTCCCGCCAAGCGCAGGAAGGGTGAATTGCACCGGCGACTCGCCGGCGTTCATCATCAGCAGCAGCGTATCGCCGTGGACCGCCTGGCCGCGCTCGTCCACCTCGTCGGTCGCCGCGCCGTCGATGAGCATGCCGAGCACGCGCGCGTCCGCATTCGCCCAATCTACGTCCGCGAGCTCGTGTCCGTCGGGGCGGATCCACGTCACGTCCTTCTGCGACGACCCCTCCACCGCCGTGCCACGGAAGAAATGCCGGCGCCTGAGCACCGGGTGCGCCTGCCGCAGCGCGATGAGCTGCCGCGTGAACGCGACGAGCGACTGCTGCCGCTCGTCGATGTCCCAGTCCACCCACGTGATCTCGTTGTCCTGCGCATACGCGTTGTTGTTCCCGCCCTGCGTGCGCGCCTGCTCGTCGCCGTGGGACAGCATCGGCACGCCCTGCGAGAACACGAGCGTCGCGAGGAACGAACGCATCAGCCGGTAGCGCGCCTCGATGATGGCCTCGTCCTGCGTATCCCCCTCGACGCCCCAGTTGCGGCTGATGTTGTCGTTGTGGCCGTCCTGGTTGTTCTCGCCGTTCGCCTCGTTGTGCTTCTGCTCGTAGCTCACCAGGTCGCGCAGCGTGTACCCGTCATGCGCGGTGATGAAGTTGATGCTCGCGTACACGCCGCGATCGCGGCTCGAGAAGATGTCGCTCGAGCCGGCGAGGCGACTGGCGAGCTCCGACACCTGGCCCGGCTCACCGCGCCAGAACTTCCGGATGGCATCGCGGTACTTGCCGTTCCACTCGGTCCAGCGCACGGGAAAGTTGCCCACCTGATACCCGCCCGGCCCGACGTCCCACGGCTCCGCAATCAGCTTCACGCGTGCAAGCGTGGGGTCCTGCTGCATGATGTCGAAGAACGCCGAGAGCTTGTCCACGTCGTACAGCTCGCGCGCGAGCACCGGCGCGAGGTCGAAGCGGAAGCCGTCCACGTGCATCTCGTCCACCCAGTAGCGCAGCGAGTCCATCACGAGCTGGATCGTGCGCGGGTGCTGCATGTTGAGCGAGTTGCCCGTGCCCGTGAAGTCGGTGTAGAAGCGCGGATTCCCCGGCTCGAGGCGGTAGTACGACTTGTTGTCGATGCCCTTCATCGACAGCGTGGGGCCAAGGTGGTTGCCCTCGCCCGTGTGGTTGTACACGACGTCGAGGATCACCTCGAGGCCGGCCGAGTGCAGTGTCTTCACCATGGTCTTGAACTCGTAGACCTGGTTGCCGAGGCCGCGCGTGGCGTACCGCACGTCGGGCGCGAAGAACCCCACGGAGTTGTACCCCCAGTAGTTCGTCAGCCCACGCTCGGCGAGGTGGCGGTCCACGACGAACTGGTGCACGGGCAGCAGCTCGAGCGCCGTGACGCCAAGCGACTGGAAGTACTCGATCATCGCGTCGCTGCAGAGGCCGAGGTACGTGCCGCGCAGCTCGGGCGGCACGCCGGGATGACGCATCGTCATCCCCTTCACGTGGCATTCGTAGATGATCGTCTTGTTGTACGGCACGTGGAGCGGACGGTCGTCCTCCCACGTGAACGCCGAGTCGATGACGACGGACTTCGGCACTCCACCGGCGGAGTTGTCCGGGTCGGGCTCGAGATCCTCGTGCCTGCCGCCCACGTTGTAGGCGAAGAGGTCGTTGCTCCACTTGATCGCGCCGGTGATCGCCTTCGCGTACGGATCGATGAGCAGCTTCGCCGGGTTGAAGCGATGTCCCTCGAGGGGCGCGTACGGCCCGTGCACGCGAAAGCCGTAGTACAGGCCCGGGCGGCAATCGGGCAGGTAGCAGTGCCACACCTGGTCGGTGCGCTCGGTGAGCTGGATCCGGTCGGACTCCTCCGAGGCGTTCTCGTCGCGGAACAGGCAGAGCTCCACGCCGGTGGCGTGCTCGGAGAAGAGGGCGAAGTTGACGCCTGTGCCGTCCCACGTGGCGCCGAGTGGATTGGGGCGGCCCGGCCAGATGCGAAGCGTCATTCGTCCGCTCCGGCTTCGTCGAGGTCGCGGACGTACACCGCCGCGCTCCACGCGGGCAGCTCGATGCTGCGACGCTGTGGCACCGATGGCGCGGACACGAGTCGCTTGGGTGCGTCGTCGCTCGGCGGCGGCGCCAGCGCGGGGATGTCGCGGAGCTGAGCGCCTGAACCGCCATATCCGGCGGCGTCGCTCGAGAAACGAAGCTTCCACGCGCCGATCGCTTCGGCGCGGACAGGGACGTTCATCGGTTCACTGCTGAGGTTGAATGCACAGAATAGCGCGCGTCCGGCACGCGCGGGGTCCAGCTCGTCATTGTGGAGCGGCATCGCGCGGAGCGCGGTAAACCACTCGGCATTGCCCTGCACGTACGTGTCGCTCGCGCCGGGACGAAGCGCGGGCTCCTCGCGTCGCAACGCGAGGAGGTCGCGATAGAGCGAGAGCAGCTGCGCGCCCTCGGGCGTGTCGCGTCGCGACCAATCGAGACGGCTGCGCGTGAACGTCTCCTCGGCCTGCGGGTCCACCTGTGGCTCGTGGCGCTCGATCGCGAGGAATTCCCTGCGTCGCCCTTCGCGCACCGCGTCGATGAGCTCGGGGTCGCCGTGCTCGATGAAGTAGAGGAACGGGCTCACCTCGCCGTACTCCTCGCCCATGAACAGCAGCGGCACGTAGGGCGACAGGAGGATGAGCGACGCCGCGAGGCGCAGCCTGTCGCGCGGCACGATGGACGCGAGCCGTTCGGCGTTGGGCCGGTTGCCCACCTGGTCGTGATTCTGGATCGCGACGACGAACCGCTGGCGCGGCACGCCCTTCGACGACCGGCCGTGCATGCGGTCGCGGTGCGGCGCGTACTTGCGCGCGTAGAAGAACGGCTCGCGATACAGGTCGGCGACCGTCGAGACGCCCGTGAAGTCCACGTAGTAGCCGTGCGTCTCCCCCGTGAGCGCGCCGTGGATCGTGTGGTGCACGTCGTCCGCCCACTGCGCGTCGAGCCCGAAGCCGCCCGACTCGGGCGAACGCACGAGCTTCGGGTCATTGAGGTCGCTCTCGGCCATGAGCTGCACCTTCCGGCCGAGCTTGCGCCCCATCTCGTGCACGTCGTCGGAGAGCTCCTCGAGGAACGCGAGCGAGCCGAAGTCGTAGATGCCGTGCACGGCATCGAGCCGCAGTGCGTCGACGTGGAACTCCGTGATCCAGTAGAGCGCGTTGTCTTGCGCCCAGCGGCGCACTGCGTCGCTGCCGCGGCCGTCATAGTTCACGGCGCGGCCCCAGGGAGTGCGGTAGACCTCCGTGAAGTACGGACCGTAGCGATCGAGGCAGTTCCCCTCCGGGCCCACGTGGTTGTAGACCACGTCGAGGACGACCGCGATGCCGCGCGCGTGCGCCGCATCCACGAGACGCTTCATTCCATCGGGACCGCCGTACGACCACTGCGGCGCATAGAGGTGCACGCCGTCGTAGCCCCAGTTGCGACGCCCGGGAAAGGACGCCACGGGCAGCAGCTCGATGGCGGTGATGCCGAGCTCCGCGAGGTGGTCGAGCTTCGCGATCGCGCCGTCGAAGGTGCCCTCGGGCGTGAACGTGCCCACGTGCAGCTCGTAGAGCACGAAGTCGGGAAGCGAAAGTCCCTTCCACGCGCCGTCGGTCCAGGTGAAGGCGTTCGGGTCGATCACCTCGGACAGGCCGTGCACGCCATCGGGCTGCGACCGGCTCACCGGATCGGGCAACGGATCGCTGCCGTCGAGCCGGTAGCCATAGCGGTCGCCTGCGTGCACACCGGCGACGGACGTCGTCCAGACGCCGCGCTGCACGGGGTCGCGCGCGAGCGGGTGATCGCCGGCGCCCTCGCCGCTCGCCACGTGCACTGCCACCGACGACGCCGCCGGCGCCCAGACGCTGAAGGTCGTGCGCGACTCGTCCGCCGTCGCGCCGCGACGCAGTGTCCAGGGCGCGGCATCCGCCTGCGCGGGTGCCGTCACGCGCCCTGCTCCGATGCGGGGCCGAGCCGTGCGGGTCCGCCCGGCGGCATGAGCGCGAACCAGTAGAAGTCGCGGCCGGCGAGCGTGAGGCGGTACGGCTCCGTCGTGATGGGAGGAAAGGCCTCGCCACTCCAGAGCTCCATCGGCGACCACCCCTCGAACGGCGCGAGGTCGAGCTCCACGAACTGCGCGTGGCGCGCGAGGTTGTTCACGCAGAGGATCGCCTGGCTCTCGTAGCGGCGAATGAAGGCGAGCACGCGCGGGTTCGCCGGCGTGAGGGGTTCGAAGGTGCCGCGCCCGAATGCGGTGAACTGCCGCCGCACCCGGACGATCGCGCGCACCCACTGGAGCAGCGACGTCGCCGTGCGCTCCTGCGCCTCCACGTTGGTGGACTGGTAGCCGTAGGGCGCGTCGGCGATGAGGGGGAAGTAGAGCGCCGCCGTGTCGCCGGCGGAGAATCCGCCGTTGCGGTCCGCGCTCCACTGCATGGGTGTGCGCACGCCGTTGCGGTCGCCGAGGTAGACGTTGTCGCCCATGCCGATCTCGTCGCCGTAGTACATCACCGGCGAGCCGGGGAGCGACATGAGGAGCGCGTGCATCAGCTCGATCTCGTCGCGGCCGTTGTCCATGAGCGGGGCGAGGCGCCGGCGGATGCCGACGTTGATGCGCATGCGCTCGTCCTTCGCATAGTGGCCATACATGAAGGCGCGCTCCTCGTCCGACACCATCTCGAGCGTGAGCTCATCGTGGTTGCGGAGGAAGATCGCCCACTGGCAGTCGTCGGGGATGGGCGGCGTCTTCGCCATGATGTCCACGATGGGCCCGCGCTCCTCGCGCGCGAGGCTCATGTACATGCGCGGCATGACGGGGAAGTGGAACGCCATGTGGCATTCGTCGTTGTTCCCGAAGTACGCCCGCACATCCTCCGGCGGCCCGTTCGCCTCCGCGAGGAAGATCCGGTCGGTGAACTCCGCGTCGAGCACGGCGCGGAGCTTCTTCAGCACGTCGTGCGTCTCGGGGAGGTTCTCGCAGTTCGTGCCGTCGCGCTCGATGAGGTACGGGATCGCGTCGAGCCGCATGCCATCGACGCCCATCCGGAGCCAGAAGCGCATGACGTCGGCAACCGCGTCGAACACCGCCGGGTTGTCGAAGTTGAGGTCGGGCTGGTGGCTGAAGAAGCGATGCCAGTAGAACTGCTGGGCGTCCGCGTCCCAGGTCCAGTTGGACTTCTCGGTGTCGGTGAAGATGATGCGGGTCTCGGCGTACCGGTTCGGGTCGTCGCTCCACACGTAGAAGTCGCGCTCGGCGGAGCCATGCGGCGCGAGGCGCGCGCGCTGGAACCAGGGGTGCTGGTCCGAGGTGTGGTTGATCACGAGCTCCGTGATGACGCGCAGGCCGCGCGCGTGCGCGGCGTCGAGGAAGTCCTTGAAGTCCTCCACTGTGCCGTAGCTCGGGTGGACGTCGGTGTAGCCGGCGATGTCGTAGCCGTCGTCGCGGAGGGGCGACGGGTAGAAGGGGAGCAACCAGATCGCCGTCACGCCGAGGGAGGCGATGTAGTCGAGCTTCTGGATGAGTCCGCGAAAGTCGCCGAATCCGTCGCCGTCGCTGTCGCGGTACGCCTTGACGTGGAGCTGGTAGATGATGGCGTCGTGGTGCCAGCCCTGACGATGCGAAGCTTCGTGCATTTGCGGATTTAGATGTTCATGGCGCTATCATGGCGCCGACCTGTTCTGATATTGGCGCAAAATTGCGCGCAACACGCTTCACAGCGCGATTGATTGCTGAGCGGCGTTGTGGGCGCAACATCCGGGCCCAATGCGCACTGCTTTTTCGCGGACTTTCTCCCTATGGGCGGGCCGCTTTTTCGCCCCACCAGCGGCAGGCGTCAACCGGTGGGGCAGGAGACGAACAGCGCCGCGATGGGCACGCTGGGCCGAGTGGCAATGGCGGGACTCGCCGCCGGCTGCGCAGCGGCCGGCTTCGCGCTCCCCGGCGCGTTGGAATCCCCCCGCAACGCCAGGCGCTTGTCGGCGCGCGCCGCGCCACCCCCCGTCACCACGACCTGCGAAAGCGCGAGCGTGCTCTGCCCCGAGCGCATCGACCCAACGCGCGTCTCGCCTGAGCCAGCCACGGTGAGCACGCCATCGTAGCCGATGCGCCGCAACCGGATCACCGTGGAATCCGCCGTGGCCGCGAGGACGACCGACGACGCCTCCGTCGCGGTGCCCGCGCCGTTGAACACGCGCGCCGAACGGCCCGTGGCGTCGAAGACGAGCGTGACGGGGAGCGGCTCGCCGCCCCATGCGGCGGCAGCGGTGCCCGTGCTCTCCAGGCGCATGCAGCGGCTTGCGAGCAGGTTCACGGCCGAGGGGTTGTTCGTCGCGTTGCCGACCGCGCGCTCGGCCGCCTCCGCCGCGACGACGTCGCGCCCGGGCGCGGCCGGTGCAGCGGCGCCATTGGAGCGTGAGAAGACCGCCCGGTCCGCCGCGAAGGCGCCGAGCGTTTCCGCCTGCGCGCGAAGCGAGGCGCGGCCGGCGGCCACGCGCGTCGCGGCGTCGGCGCTGGGCGCCTGTGCGACCGTGCCCGCCGCCGACCCGCCAACGGGGACCGTCACGGCGAGTCCAGGCGCCGCACCCACGCCGCGCGGCGGCTGCTCCGTGGCGATCCGGCGGGCGATCGCGGAGTCGAGGAGGTTGTCGCGCGCACGCGGCGGGGGCGGCTCGTCCATCGCGGCCGACGCGACCTCGCTCGGCGCAGGGGAAACGGGGTCGAAGGCGCCCTGCTTCCGCGTGAGCGTGATGCCAATGGCGACGAGCAGCACCGCGGCGATGGCCGCGCGCGTGGGAGTCACGCGCAGGAAGCGCCAGGCCGTCGAGGTGTCCGATGCGCGCACCCCCGTGGGCCTGATGTGCGCCGGCGGCGCGTCATCGAGCATGCCGACCACGCGCGACGCACCGGCCACCAGCCCGCGCGCCTCAGCGACGGCCGTCGTGCAGTCGGCGCACGTGCGCACGTGTGCGTCGAGCAGCGCCGCGTCGTCCGCGTCGATCTCGCCGTCGAGCCAGGCGTGCATCGAACCCTCGTCGGGGTGACCCCCGTTCCAGACCACCTTCATTGCGTCCTCCCGCGAACCTTCATGCCGGCTCCCGCTGGCCGCCGGCTTCTGCCTGCAGTGCTTCGTACGCCTCCATGAGCCGGCGGCGCGCGCGGGAGAGTGTCGTCCCCACGCTGCCGACCGAGAGATCGAGCGCCGCAGCGATCTCCTCGTAACTCAGCCCTTCCTCGCGCATCAACAGCGCATCGCGGTCACGCTCGGCGAGCGCGTCCACCGCCTGGCGCGCCATCGCACGCTCCTCGTCGCGCTCCATCGAGGTGGGGCCGGGCGCGATGACCGACTCCGCCTTTGCTTCCTCCGTCATGAGCTCGAGGCGCTTGCGCCGCCTCGCGTCCTTGCGCGCCTCGTCGCGGACGAGGTTCATCGCCACGGCGAAGATCCACGAGCGCTCGCTCGCGATGACGTCCTGCTTCATCGCACGCACGAACGTCTCCTGCGCGATCTCTTCCGCCCAGTCGCTGTCGCCCACCTGGCGCGTGAGAAAACGCACCAGCGGCTGGTGATACGTGCGGAAGAGCGTGTTCAGGCGCTCGGGAGTGACCATGGATGCGGAAGAATGGCACGTCCCGCACCGCAACCACCAGTCTTGCCTTCGCAGTGGAGACGAAAATCGTGGTCGCGCTTGCACATCGGGCGGCACAGGCGTTGCCCCTTCCTGCCTGGATCACCCCTCCAGGAGACCGACAATGGGCGAGCGCAAGGACGAAAAGGACGGCGGACTGGGCGACGGACAGGGCACACGCGTGGCGTCACCGGGTCAGCATAGCGACAGCGCGAGCGAGCGAGGCGAAAAGAGCACGGGAGCCGGCAGTGAGGCGACCGCTGCGGACCCGAACTCCGAAGGGCACGACCACGAGCACCGGAGCGGGTACGGCGGGAAGGGCGGCGAGCCCGACACGTCCTCCGAGGGCCGGTAGTAGTCCCTAACGCTCGCCTCGTATCGGCTCGAGCTCATAGAGCACGAGCCGGGTGCTGGC
>JBDSTA010000056.1:0-9480 GCA_039928475.1 Gemmatimonadaceae bacterium
CCGACGAGCAGGTTGGCCGTGCACACCTTGGCGTTCGTGGACATGCCGAGCCGCGTGCCGGCGCCGATCACGCCCGCGGCTGGCGCGGGCGCCTGCGCCGGTGCCGGCGCGGGAGTCGGATCCTGCAACACGGGCTGCTGGACCGCGGGACGCGGCGAGCGCGTCACCGGGGCCGGTAGCGCCTCGCGTCGAGGCGAGGGGCGCGGCGTCGGCGCCCTGGCGCGCGGCGGCTCCGGCTTCTCCACCGGCGCGCCGACGGCAGGTGCCGCCCTGGAGGCGCCGCCGAGCGGGGCGTCGTTGAACACCGAGGGCGCGACGTCGCGCTGCGCCATCGCGAGGTCCTTCGCGAGCGTCGAGTCGGACGCGGCAGGTGCCTTCTCGCGACACGCGGAGAGGAGCATCAGCGACGTGGCGAGCGCGACGACGCGCGGCGTATATCGGACAAGGCGTTGCATGGCTGTCGTCCTGGTCGTGGACATGTGGCGGGAGCGTCTCAAGTTACTACCCCTCCCGAACCCACAGGTTCTGGGCCTACCCGGCGCGCAGCGCGGCAGGAAACAGGTCCGTCTGGGGAAGGGACGGCTCCAGTCGCGCACGCACGCGCGCCGCGATCTCCTCGATGCCCATGGGGTCGGCGACGAGGTCGTAGTCGCGGACGTCGAGGCTCAGCACGGGGCACGCGCGGAACTTCCCGATCCACCGCTCGTACCGCGCGTGCAGCGTGGCCCAGTACGACTCGGCCGTGTCCTTCTCCTTCGCGCGCCCGCGCATGCGGATGCGCCCCACGATCGTCTCGAGCGGTGCGTGCAGGTAGACGAGGAGGCGCGGCGGACGCGCAGACGGCGAGTGCAGCAGCTCGAGGTAGAGGCGGCTGTACAGCTGCCAATCGAGCGCGGTCATGATCCCCTCCTCGAAGTGCCCGCGCGCGAAGATCTCCGCGTCCTCGTACCAGGTGCGGTCGAGCACCCAGCTTCCGCCAGCGCCGCGCATGCGGCGCATGCTCTCGAAGCGCGTGGCGAGGAAGTGCAGCTGCAGCTGGAGGACGTTGGCGCGCATGGCGTCCTCGCCACCGGCATAGAACTTCTCGAGCCATGGGTTGTCGTCGTCCACGCTCTCGAGCGCGTGCTGGAGGCCGAACCGCGCCGCGAGCGCGCGCGTGAGTGTGCTTTTTCCGGACCCGACCATGCCGGCGACGCCAATGAGCATGGCGCTCAAGCTAACGCGTTCGCGGGCGGTTGCCGGCGCGCGCTAACCGATGGTCAGCGTGTCCGTCGCGGCGTCGTACTTCGTGGTGTACGTGGGGAGGTTCGTCGCCGAGCCGCCGCCGTCGGGCTGGCGGGTGACGTGTCCGTCGTTGTCGTAGCGCGAGCCATGACAGGGACAGTCGAAGGCACTGTTCACCACGTTCACCTCGCACCCCTGGTGGGTGCAGACGGTGGAGATCGCCGCGAAGGTATTCGTGCCGGTGCGCTTCACGGCGATGAACGCGCTCGACGGCTGGATCTTCACGAGCTGGCCCACCGTGGCGAGCGCGGGGATGGTCGAGACCTTGAGCGCGAGGCCGCCCGGACTCGTCGCCGTGACGGCCTCGGGCCCGAACTGCCCATCACCACATCCTGCGGCCAGCGCCGCGGCGCCAGCCACGACGAGGGTGCTCTTTGTCAGGAACTCGCGGCGGCTCACGCAATCGTCGCAGGGCATGTGGGGGGTGGTGGGAGTACGAGATCAGGGGAGAGTGACGAACGCCTGGAGCCACTGCGCCTTGTCGGTGTCTTCCTGGTAGAGCTTGTCCACGTCCACGACGACCGCGCTGCCCACGAGCTTGATGGCGAGTCGGTCCATGCTGCGCGTCGCGCGGCCTTCGATGTACGTGCCGTCCGCGCGATAGCGCGACTTGTGCTTGGGGCACTGGAAGCGATTGTCGTCCTGCTCCCAGCGGAGCGCGGTGTTCTGGTGCGGGCACGACAGCGCGAACGCGAACACCTGCTTGCCCACGCGCGAGAGGATGACCTCGTTGTCCTTGTCGATCTGCACGCCGTCGGCGCTGGGGATCGCATAGGACTTGTCCTTGGGGCCGGACGCGAGGGCGGCAATGAAGCGCAGCGGCATGGCGTTGGCGCCGCTGGGGGCGATGCCGATGGCCGCGAGTGCCGCGGCGCTGGCGCGAAGGGCATCGAGCAGGAAGTCGCGACGTCCCGTCACCGCGCATCCCATCGCGCACGTGTCGCCGGACGTGTGTTCCTTCGTATCCGTCATTCCAGCATCTCCAGTGTCAGGCGTATTGTGCGAGCACGACGCCGGCGAGTGTCGTCGCCAGCCACAGCACCGCGCTCACGATTGCGAGCGTTCGCAACCTTCCCCAGAGCGCTGCGTCGTCAGGCGACTTGGCAAGCGCACTTTCGGTCCTCGTCATCAAGTACCCGTTCGCCAGCAGCACCACCACCAGGCTGATCTTTACCCAGTAGAAGATGGAGCCCATGAAGGTCTCCACATCAGCGAGGAAGAGTAGTACCCCGGAAATGACGGAGAGTGCGAGCCCGGCGACCACGATGCGGTGGGTCGTGGACAGCAGGCGGAGATGCTGGGCCCGCTCGGCGCCCGATGCGCGGACGGCGCTGATCGTCGCGCGGTCCATGGAGTACGCGGCGCCTGCTCCAAAGACGAGTGGCGCCAGGTGGAGGAACAGCACTCCTGCCGAGATGGCCTTGGAGTCACTGTAGAGGTCGGCCCAGGGCTTCGCGGCGTTCGCGAGTGTTTCCGTGAGGCCTGCGGCTGCGAGCATGAGCATGCGTTAGTGGTCCTTGAAGACGGTCATGAGTCCGACGCCGGTGAGAGCAGTAGCCATGGACCCGTAGGCCCACTTCCGGTGCTCGCGCCGCTTCTCGATGCTGTTCTCGGCATCCTCCGACAGGCGGGCGCCAGCGTAGGTGAAGCCTGCATCGCTCGCGAGCATGAGGATCGCATGGAGCGTGCGCTTCGTGCGCCCCTGCTCGACGGCGCGCGAGTCCCACAGGTTCCAGAGTCCGGTGACGGTATTCAATGTGAACACTGTCGCGAGACCGGTGGCGCCAACACGGTGGGATGTCTTCGCCCAGTCCGGTGCCGTACGCGGGTCCTGATAGAGTTGGTTGCCCGCGATTGCCTGAAGTGCGAAGAGAGGATAGATGGTATACGAGCCGTAGCGATGAATGCGCAGACGGCGCTCGTACCACTCACTCACCTCGACGGATCGACGGCGGCGCTTTGGTACGGTGTCGTCCACAGGGCGCATCGCTGTCGCCATGATGCCTTCAACAGGCCCGCGAACGCTATCAGATATCGAGGCCGGAATCGTATCAGGCGGAACGGCAAGTGCGAGAGCGAGGGCGAGTACTGCGGGTGCAGGCATTGGCAATTCCGTGGTATGGAAGTGCAGCTGGATGCAGCATGGGACTATGCGGTGTTCGGCGGCGTAGGATGCCGCGTGACACGCCAGTGCGATAGAGGACACATGAGCTCCCCAGGACCCGCCATGACAATCCCGAAGAAAGACTCTGCGCGTGAAGCCCGCGCCACACTCCGAGCGGCAGAGGAGGCGCATTCATGAGTTGGGAGGCGCTGCTCGAGGAGTTGCTGCGTGGGCTCGTGCACTCGATGAACAATCGCGTGACGGCGCTGAGCGCCTTCGCGGAGCTCGCCGCGATGGACGACGAAGTGCCCGACACCCAGATGCTGCGGCAGGAGATCAAGCGCCTGCACGGCGTGAGCGCGATGGTGGGCATCCTCGCGACGAGGTCGGAGGAGCGTGAGGCGCTCGAGCTCTCCGGCGTGCTCGAGACCGCGCTCGGCATCCACGAGCATCACACGCGCTCGCGGACCATCACGTGCCGGGTGGAGAAGAGTGGCATGCTGCTCCCCGTGCGCGTGCCGCGCTGGGCGCTGCTGCGGGTGCTGCTGCTCATGGTGGACGCGGCGAAGGGCGCGGCCGATGCGGCGCGCACGGCGTCCACGATCATGGAGGTCGCGGGGGACGAGGCCTTCGTGCGCGTGTACGGCGGCGCGGTGCATGCGCCGGCGGACGACGCGGTCACGTATGCGAAGCTGTGCGGGGGCGAGCTGCTCGCCGACCCGCGCGGTCAGGTGCTCGTGCTGCCCTCGCTGCTCGAAGTGCGCAGGCGCGAGCGAGCGAACACCTGACGCGTCGGCGGCGCCTCAGGCGCTCGCTGCCAGCGGCCGGAGCATCCCGCGCAGTGCGGAGAGCGCCTTCGAGCGGATCTGCGACACGCGCGACTCACTGATGCCGAGCACCTCGGCGATCTCGCGCGCGTTGAGCTCCTCGAAGTAGTAGAGCGAGAGGACCGTTCGCTGCTGGTCCTTGAGCTGGAGGATCGCCGTGCGCAGTGCCGCGACCTCCTCTTCCTGCTCCATGACCTCGTGCGCGGAGTCGCCGCCGGCGGGCAGCACGTCGATGGGCGCTGGGCCGACGTCGTCGCGGGCGTTGTCACTGGAGCTGAGGGACACCTGCATCGTGCGCTCCATGTCGGCCTGCCAGCGCCACAGCGTGTCCATGTCGATGCCGAGCTGCCCGGCGAGCTCGCGATCCTGCGGCGCGCGGCCGAGCGTGCGCATGAGGGCTTCGCGGGCCTGGGCGATGTCGCGCGTCTTGCGGCGGATGGAGCGGGGAACGTGGTCCTGCCGGCGGAGCTCGTCCAGGATCGCGCCGCGGATGCGGGGAACGGCGTAGGTGCTGAAGGCCAGCCCGCGGCTCGCGTCGAAGGACTCGAGTGCGGCCATGAGCCCGAGCGTGCCGATATTGACCATCTCGTCGGGGTCGGCGTCGGCGGAGAGGCTCCGGCTGAGCTGCTTCGCGACGTAGTGGACGAGACTGAGGTTGTCCTGGAGCAGGGCATCGCGCGCGGCGACGTCACCAGCTGCGCAGGCGGCCCAGAGGGCGGGGTTTTCCATGAAAGACTCCGACATCGGAGGTAGGGCGCGCCACATCGGGGAGAACGGGCGCGGGTCGTATCGAGGGAGGGGCACTGATTTGGAGCCGTCTTTCGGGCTCTACCAAGGCACGTCGGAGGCCACTCCTGAAAGCGCAAAAATGGCCCGATTCCGGGAGGGAATCGGGCCGCATCTGTTTGCAGGATATGTCGTTGTACTGTATGATTTTACAATAAAGCCACCAACAACTTTTCGGTACCTTTTCAACATCCTGTAGAGCTCGCTGATCCGCTAGGCAATACTTGCCGCCCGGAAGAAATTGCCGGGCAGAAAACGTATGAACGGGCTCAACCGTCTGCCTCACGGTTGAGCTTGCTGCGCAGCGTCCGGATGCTCATTCCCAGCAGGTCCGCCGCATGCGTCCGATTCCCACCCGAGACATCGAGCGCCCGCTGGATAAGCACCTTCTCCGCCGCGTCCACGTTGAGCGAGGTGAGCACCACGGCGTCCGCCGGCAATGCGGTCATGGCACTCAGCGTCGAGCCGGACGCACGGGTGGGCACGGGCCCGCCGGCGCCCTTCGCGAGGCCGAAGCGCACGGTGTCGAACGCATGCGCCTGGATCACCGGATCGTTGGACAGGATGACCGCGCGCTCCACGGCATGCTGGAGCTCGCGCACGTTGCCCGGCCAGTCGTACTCCTGGAGCATCGCGAGCGCATCGGGTGCGACGCCGACGATGTCCTTGTTCATCTCCTCCGCCACCTTGATCGCGAAGCGCTGCGCGAGGAGCGGGATGTCCGCCCGCCGCTCGCGCAGGGGCGGGATGAAGATGGGCAGCACGCTCAGGCGGAAGAACAGGTCCTGCCGGAAGTGCCCCTCGGCCGCGAATGCCGCGAGATCGCGATTCGTCGTCGCGACGATGCGCACGTCCACCTTGATCGGCTGCGAGCCGCCGACGCGCTCGAACTCCTGCTCCTGGAGCACGCGCAGCAGCTTGGCCTGGAGGTCCAGCCGCATCTCGCTGACTTCGTCGAGCAGCAGCGTGCCGTGATTCGCGCGCTCGAAGGCGCCCTCCACGCGCTTGATGGCGCCCGTGAACGCGCCCTTCTCGTGGCCGAAGAGTGCGCTCTCGATGAGGCCTTCGGGAAGCGCCGCGCAATTGAGCTTGATGAACGGCTTGTCGCGCCGGTCGCTGCCGTCGTGAATCGCGCGGGCGAACAGCTCCTTGCCCGTGCCCGATTCCCCCTGGAGCAGCACCGTCGCGCGCGTGGGCGCGGCCGTCGTCACCGTCTGCATGAGCCGGCGGATCTGCGGTGTCTCGCCAATGATCGCGCGCTCGCTCCGGAACTCCATGACCTCGCGGCGCAGCGCGCTGATCTCACGGCGGAGCCGCACCACCTCGAGCGCCTGCGACACCGCGAGGTCGAGCTGCTCGGGGCTCACCGGCTTGGTGATGTAGTCGATCGCCCCGGCCTTGATCGCCGCCACGGCGTGCTCGATCGTCGCGTAGCCGGTGAGCATGATGAGCGGGACCGTGCTGCCCTCCTGCTGGAGCAGCTCGAGGAACTCGAGGCCCGTCATCCCCGGCATGCGGTAGTCGGAGATGATCAGGTCCACGTTCTCCGCCGCGAGCGCCTGGAGCGCCTCGGGGACGGTCTGCGCGCCGATGGCGCGATGGCCAGCTCGCTCGAGGGTATCGGCGAGGATGAGCCCGACGGCGGGCTCGTCGTCCAGATAGAGAATCGTGGCCATGCGGCGGTGCGTGAGACGGGGGAACGGCGGTTCATGCCCCTCGCAGGAATACCCTGCCGGCGGGAGCCTGTCCAGCGAGTGCTTAGAGACTTCTAGGCGGCGGTTGCGACATCTCGTCCCGACGGCGATGCCGTGGGCATTCCCGTCCGACACTCCTCCTCACGCCGGCATGCGGAAAGGCGCTCAAGTCGAGGGGCCGTGATGCCGATATCTGGAGCATGGGGGGAGCCATGACCGAACTGCAACGTGCAGGGCGGACTCCACTGGAGAGGGGACTGATGGAACGACAGAAGCGTGTTCTGGGAGGGCCGGCCGGGGGGACGGCACTCTCACCCGCGTACGTCACGGAGCTGCGTCGACTCATTCGTGAGGACGCATACGGCTCCGTCGAGGTGGCGGACGAGGTCGCACGCCGCATTCTCAGGGCGCGCGACCTCTAACGGAACGTGGGCTGCCGGGTGCACGTTCACCCGGCATGCCATCCGACCCGACATCACAGTCGCCGATCACGGTCGCCGTCAGTGGCGCGACCGGGATGATCGGCTCCGCCCTCGTCTCGCGCCTGCGCGAGCAGGGCCACACGGTTCGCCGTCTCGTACGCTCGCAAGGCGCGGGTGAACCGGAGGACATTCACTGGCACCCCTCCGCCAACGAGCTCGACGCGCGCGTGCTCGAGGGTGTGGACGCCATCGTCCACCTGGCGGGCGAGCCGATCGCGCAGCGATGGACGTCGCGCGCAAAGCACGACATTCGCGCCAGCCGCATCCAGGGCACGTCCCTGATCGCGAGCGCGGTGACGCAGATGCAGCGGAAGCCGCAGGTCGTCGTGAGCGGGTCGGCAATCGGCATCTACGGCGACCGCGGTGACGAGCTGCTCGACGAATCGAGCGCACCCGGCACCGACTTCCTCGCCGGGATCGGCCGCGAGTGGGAAAGCAGCGCCGCCCCCGTCGCCAGCGCGGGCGTGCGACTCGTGCTCATTCGCTCCGGCATCGTGCTGTCGGCCGACGGCGGTGCGCTGGGCAAGATGCTCCCGCCCTTCCGCCTGGGCGCCGGCGGCCCGATGGGCAGTGGCCGGCAGTGGATGAGCTGGATCACCCTCGCGGATCACCTGCGCGCCATCGAGCACTCGATCCTCACGCCGTCGCTGCGCGGACCGGTGAACCTCGTCGCACCGAACCCGGTGCGGAACGCGGACTTCGCGCACGCCCTCGGCCATGCGCTCGGCCGGCCGGCGATCATCCCGCTTCCCGCGTTCGCGCTCGAGCTGATGTTCGGCGAGATGGCGAAGGCGACGATCCTGGCCGGGCAGCGGGTGGCGCCGGGCGCGCTGGGGGCCAGCGGGTTCACCTTTGCGCACCCGACGCTGCCCGAGGCGCTGGAGGCCGTGCTGAGGTAGGAGAAACCTGGTCCCTGCCGGCCACGTAGTGAAGGCCGTACCGGGTGGCGCGCTCAGTCGCGCCGGAGATCAAAAACCAAATGGGTGCCATCATTGTGGAAGGGGTGCTGTTCGTCGCGTTGATCGCGGCGGGGGGCGCCTTTCTTTTTTGGCTATTGACCACCTTCACACCAGCAGGCGTCCGACTCCGTCAGACGCAGAACAGGAAGCAGATAGACCGCATGGCCGAGCTGGTGTGCCCAATCCACGGCCTGCGGACACAGGCCCAACTGGTCAGGCTCGCAAACGGAGAGCGCGTCTGCCCCGACTGCTACAAGGAGACCTTCAATGGCTAGCACGCTGGGTGACCGTGTCGGCACGATGAACTTCGAGCCGAACACGGATGCTCGCACGCGGTTGAAACGCATCGTGATTGGCGTGACGGCGGTCGTCGCCATGCTCATGCTTTCGCAGAACGTGTTCACGTACGTGGACCCGGGCTACGTGGGCATCGTGATCCATCGCGCGGGCGGCGGCGTGGACCCCGTGCCGCTCGGCCCGGGCATCCACAGCCGGATCCCGTTCGCCACCGGCATCGAGAAGTACCCGATCTTCCTCAAGACGATCGTGCTGACGAAGGCTTCGTCGGAAGGCAGCCAGCTCAACGACGAGATCAACGTCAACAGTGTGGAGGGGCAGCCGCTCTCGCTTGACGTCTCGCTCTCCTTCCAGCTCGACGCCGCACAGACGCCGAGGCTGTACACCACGTTCCGGACGGACATCAACCAGATCACGCATGGCTTCGTGAAGCAGACGATCCGCCAGGCGCTCCAGGAGATCGTCGGCACGGAGCCGGTGGCGGACGTCATCGGGCCGAAGAAGGCGGAGGCGACATCGCGGGTGCGCGCGCTCATCTCGCAGCGGCTCCAGCCACTCGGGTTCGACGTGAAGCAGTTCACGATCAACGAGCTGCGCGCGCCGCCGGCGGTCATGGAGGCGATCAACCAGAAGAACGTGATGCAGCAGCAGGCGCTCACCGCGCAGAACGAGCTCCAGAAGAACACGTTCAACGCGCAGGGTGACTCGATCAAGGCGGCAGGCCGCGCCAAGGCGATCACCGCGGAAGCCGAGGCGCAGGCGCGTGCGAACCAGCTGCTGGCGCAGAGCATCACGCCCACGCTGGTGCAGTACGAGATCACGAAGAAGTGGGATGGCAGGCTGCCGACGGTGAGCGGCGGCGGGACACCGCTCATCAGCCTGCCGACGAAGCCGTGATGGTCGTGCCGGCTGGTTACACTGGTGGATGCCGCCACTGTACCTGATTGCCGCAGTCGCGGGCGCGAGCGTGATCCTGCTCGCGTTCGCGACGCGGCTTTCCGTCATCCAGCAGCTCGACGACCGACTCGAGACGTGGGCGATCACGCA
>JBDSTA010000057.1:0-4006 GCA_039928475.1 Gemmatimonadaceae bacterium
CATTCGGCCATCTCCGGATCACCGCGTGTGTGCCACTCCCCGGAGCTTCTCGCAGCTTACCACGGCCTTCATCGCCTCTGTGTGCCCAGGCATCCCCCACATGCCTTCCTTCGCTTGACCACAAAAGTGTCAAGCAGACTACGCGCGTTACTACTATCGCAATCTACCTCTCATCAAACTGATGCATCCAGAACGGCTCGCGCCGCCTGCCACACCAACTCGATGAGGATTCGTTACCCACGAATTTGTCGCCGGCCAAAAGACCTTTCAAACCGACGACCCATCCTCTGTCCTTCACTTTTCAATCAGCAGTTCCGCGATTCGAAAACTCTCGCGGTGAGCCTTGCATTGTAAACGCGCGGGATTCGGCGTGCAAGTGCCTTCACCACACTCGCTTCCCCCTCCCCAAACACCACCACCAACAGCTGGTCGTGCAGTTCGGTGAAGGGTCTGCATAGTACCCGTTTTTTTCACGGATTTCAAGGGGTGCCGCATCCACAGGAACAACTCCCCATCCCTCCAACAACCACCCCCAGCCGCCGCCCCACAATCGCCACCAGACGAGCGCAGCCGCCGCCCGCCCAACGGCACTCACTACCTTGCTCCAATGCTCTCCGCCATCGTCTCCAACAAGGGCGCCCGCCGCTGGGCCGCCGGCCACCCCTGGATCTACCGCTCTGACGTCCTCGAACGGCCCGACGGCGACGCCGGCGCCGTCCGCGTCACCGACCAGCGCGGCAAGCCACTCGGCACCGCCCTCTGGAGCCCTCGCTCCGAGATCTCCCTTCGCCTCCTCGACCAGCGCCCCGACGTCCCTATCGACGCCGCATGGTGGCACGCCACGCTCGCCCGCGCGATAGCACGACGCGCTGGCCTCGAGCAGCACGCCAATGCCTTTCGCCTGGTCCACGGCGAGGGCGACGGCATTCCATCGCTCGTCGTCGACCGCTACGACGAATGGCTCGTCGTACAGCTCATGAGCGCGGGACTCGAGGCGTTCCGCACCGAGATCGTCGACGCGCTTCGCACGCTCGCCGCACCGCGGGGCATCCTCGCGCGCAACGACGTGCCGCTCCGCGTGAAGGAAGGGCTCCCCACCAACGTCGAGCTGCTATACGGCGAGGTGCCGGAGGAGATCGAGGTCCACGAGCACGGCGTTCGCTACCTCGCCGCACCATTCAAGGGACAGAAGACGGGCGCGTTCCTCGACCAGCGCGAGAACCGCGCGCTCGTCGGACGCATCGCGCGCGGCCGCGCACTCGACTGCTTCAGCTATCACGGCTCCTTCGCGCTTCACCTCGCACGCAACGCCGACCACGTCACGGCCCTCGACGCGTCGGCACATGCACTCACGCGCGCCGAGGAGAACTTTCGTCGCAATGGACTGTCGAACGGGACGTTCGTCGAGGCGAATGCCTTCGAGTACCTCAAGGCGCGCGAGCGCGAACGCGAACGCTTCGACACCATCGTGCTCGACCCGCCCGCCTTCGCGAAGACGAAGCCCGCGCTGCCCGGCGCACTGCGCGGCTACAAGGAGATCAACCTCCGCGCGATGCGGCTGCTCTCACCGGGCGGCCTGCTCTTCACGGCAAGCTGCTCCTTCCACATGACCAAGCCGCTCTTCCTCGAGATGCTCGAGGAAGCCGCCGCTGACAGCGGGCGGCGCATCGTCCTGCGAGAGATTCGCGGACAGCCACTCGATCATCCCGAGCTGCTCACCGTCCCCGAGACGGGCTACATCAAGGGCGCACTGCTCGAAGCACTCGACTGAGACGTCGCGTCAGCCCTGGCACTTCGGACAGAAGTACGTCGAGCGCCCCGCCTGCGCGATGCGCTCGATGGGCGTGTCGCAGCGACGGCAGGGCAGTCCCTCACGATCGTACACGTCGAGCTTGACGGTATCGTCGTCCGTGTAGCGCGAACCCGTCGCGCGCACGAGCACGGCGGCGATTGCGCTGCGCAGGGACTTCACCTTCGCCGGCGCGATCGCATTCGCCGGCGCGCGCGGATCGATGCGCGCCCGCCACAGCGACTCGGCCGCATAGATGTTACCGAGGCCCGCGATCAACCGCTGGTCGAGCAGCGCGGGCTTGATCGGGCCGCGTCGCAGTGCGAGCGCGGCGCCGAGCTGCGCCGATGTCCATCCCTTGTCCGCAGCGTCGGGGCCGAGGCCGAGATCGAGCACGGCATCGGCGGCGTGGAGCTCGATGGTGCCGAGCGCGCGGGAGTCGACGAAGACGAGCTGCGTGCCATCGGTGAAGTCGATCACGGCGCGTGCGAAGCGCGGCAGCTCGTCGTCCACCTTGCCGTGCGCCCAGTCGCCGTTCATGCGGAAGTGCGCGTGCAGGATGCGCCCGTCGTCGAGATGGAGGAGTTGATGCTTGCCCCGCCGCTCCACGCGCGTGATGCGCGCGCCGGCGAGCGACTTGACCTTCGCGGGAGGGAGGCGCCGCTTGAACGACGGATGCAGCACCCGCAGGCGCGCGATGGTACGGCCCTTCGCTCGGCGCTTGAGGACGGCGAGCGCGGCCTCGACCTCTGGTAGTTCGGGCATGGGATGAAGTTACCCTGCGGCAAGTGGTTGACGAATGCATCGCCAGCCGGACAGACTCCCTCGAATGCACACGCCGGCCTATTCGAGCGCCACCGTCGCGCCGCGCCCGATCCGTTCGGCGGAAGTTCGCCGGGCACTCATGGTCGTCCTCGTGCTCAACGCGATCTCGGCCGCACTCAAGGTGGGCGTCGGCGCACGCACGGGCGCGCTCACGGTGCTCGGTGCTGCACTGGAGTCGGTGCTCGACATGATGAGCAACGGCGTCGCGATTCTGGCCGTGTCCGTCGCGTCGCGCGCGCCTGACGACGACCATCCGTACGGGCACGAGAAGTTCGAGACGCTCGGCACCGTCGGCATCGTGTGCTTCCTGTCGATCACGTGCTTCGAGCTGCTGCGGCAGAGCATCGGCGGCCTCGTGAGCCAGGAGGTGTTGCCGCGCGCGAGCGCTGCGGACGCGGCGCTGCTCATCGCGTCGCTCGTGGTGAACTTCGTCGTGGTGTATTACGAGCGCCGCCGCGGGCGCGCGCTTTCGAGCTCGCTGCTGCTCGCGGATGCGTCGCACACGGCGAGCGACATCTTCGTGACGTTGCTGGCGCTGGTGTCGCTGCTGCTTTCCCGCATGGGCTACGCGTACGCCGACGCGCTGCTCGGCGTGCTCGTCGCGCTGATCATCGCGTGGAGCGGCTACCAGATCCTGCGCGACTCCATCCCGATCCTGGTGGACGCACGCGCGGTGGAGGGTGAGCGCCTCGCGGAGATCGTGCGGGGGATTCCCGGCGTGATCGGGGTGCGCGCGGCGCGGTCGCGGCGCACGTCATCGGGGCACCTGTTCGTGGAGGTGACGATCCTGGTGGACGGGGCGACGTCGGTGACGGACGCGCACATCTTCACGGACGAGGTTGAGCGTGCGATCGCGGCGTCGCTTGGTGCCGCGGAGGCGATCGTGCACGTGGAGCCCGCCTAGGGGTAAACAAACCCGTAAACATCTGGTGTAAGATTATTTAGCACAGCTACTTGCGCGATTGCCTGAATGTTCTAGCTTAGACGCGTCCCCTGACCCTGAGTCCCGATGGGCCAACGACCGTCGCGATCGCTCAAGCACGAGTATGCCCTCTATCTCGAAAAGGAGATCGAGGACTACAAGGAGTCCGTGCCACGGAGCGTGCTCCTGAAGATCGGGGACGAGGCGGTCCGTGCGCTGGCGGACCAGCAGCAGTTCGCGCTCACCGAGCTGCTCCTCTGCGACGAAGTCGACAAGATCATCTTCAAGCGCCTTCGCCTGGCGAGCTACTCGACGTGGCGGAAGAACCGGCTGAAGCTCATCGCCGAGTTGCGCCGTCCCGAGCATTGGGGCCTGAGCCGCGACGATCTCGTCGTGCGAGCTGTGACTGCCGTGGGGGGTGACACGAGGGTGCTCGTTGCTGGCGCGATGATGGAGACTCCGGCGCTCTA
>JBDSTA010000058.1:0-5716 GCA_039928475.1 Gemmatimonadaceae bacterium
AAGCCGTCCGTTCGCTGTCCGCCGCACGCCGCACGCAAACCATCGGTTGGCTGTCCGCCGCACGCCGCACGCAAACCGTCCGTTGCCTGTCCGCCGCACGCCGCACGCAAACCGTCCGTTGGCTGTCCGCCGCAAACGTCAGTCAAGGTCCGCCCGCTTCACCAAACCGCAAAGTACCTTTCCTGCAATGAGATCCACGCCCGCAATCCTGCTCCTGGCTGCCGCGTGTGGCGGCGCCGCCGTGACGCCGAACCCGGTGCCGAGTCCCGCACCCGGCCCCACGACGTCCGCCCCGACCACGAGCACGACCCCGCCTCCCCTCCCGCCAATACCGGAAGTGGACGGCCCGCTGGCCATCAGGGTCCAGTATCCGTCGCCGAACCAGACCATCACCTCGCGCGACTCGAACTTCATCTTCGGCTCGATCGGCAGCGGCAGGGCGACGCTCTCCATCAATGGATATCCAGCGCGCGTGTACCCAAACGGCGCGTTCATGGGCTGGTTGCCCAATCCGCCGGCGGGCGCTCCGCGCTACGAGCTCGTCGCGGGACGCGGTGCGGACACCGCACGCAGCACCTTGGCGATTCGGTACCCCTCCGTCGCAACCGCCACGCGCCCCGACAGCGCGGGCAAGCCGCAGGACCTTGCGACGTCGCGCGCCGACACGATCGCCGCGCTGAACGCGCGCATCGATTCGCTGCGCGGGCAGTTCACGCGCGGCGACTCCATCGGCGTCGCGATGATCGGCAGGCTCGCCGCGAACGACACCGACGTCTCGATCATCGGGAAGCCCATCGTCGGCGGGACGTACAAGTGGTTCTTCCTGCCCGGCACCGTCGCGCCGATCATGGCGCGCTCGGGCGGCGCGGTGCGCGTGAAGCTCGACCGCGACCTCGACGTCTGGGTCGACTCGAGCGAGGCGACGACGACGACGGCCACCGTCCCGCGGCGCGTCATGTCGAACATGCGCGTGCGCGGCAGCGCGATGGGCGTGGACGTCGTGATGCCCATCGGCGCGCGGGCGCCGTACTTCGTCGAGGAGGACGAGCGCTCCATCACGCTCACGCTGTACGGCGTGCGCGGGAACACCGACATCATCAACTACGCGACTGCCGACTCGATGGTCCGCACGGTCGAGTGGAAGCAGGTGGGGCAGGACCGCGCCGAGGTGAAGGTCAATCTCCGCCACGCGCCGTACGGCTACCTGGTGGTGTGGGAGAAGAACGCGCTCGTGCTGAAGCTGCGCGGCCGACCGGCGATCAACGCGAGCCGTCCCCTCGCGGGGCTCACCATCGCGGTGGATCCCGGTCACCCGCCCATCGGCGCCACGGGTCCCACCGGATTATATGAAGGCAACGCGACGCTTCCCATCGGCGTTCGCGTCAAGCGCATGCTCGAGGAGCGCGGCGCCACGGTGCTCATGACGCGCACGACGGAGGGCGCGGTCGCACTCGGCGACCGCCCGATCATCGCGCGCAAGGCGAACGTGCACGCGTTCGTGTCCATCCACCTGAATGCGTACGGGGACGGGACGAATCCCTTCGTCGCACCGGGCACGGGCGCGTACTTCTTCCGCACGCACAGTGAGCCGCTCGCGCGCGAGGTGCAGCGCGGCATGGTCTCCCAGATGGGCCTCAAGGACCTCGGCGTCAACTACGACAACCTCGCGGTCGTGCGCGGCACGTGGTATCCCGCGGTGCTGTGCGAGGGAGCGTTCGTCATACTCCCCGACCAGGAGGCCGCGCTGCGCACGCCGGAGTTCCAGGAGCGATATGCGCGCGGCGTCGTGGATGGCGTGGAGTCGTACTTCCGCAATCTTGCTCGGCAGTGATCTCCCGCTTTAACCACAGAGGACACAGAGTGCACACAGAGGACACAGAGGAACCGCGACCGCTTTTCTCCGTGTCCTCTGCGCGTACTCCGTGTCCTCTGTGGTTTATGACGTTGGGGCTGTTGCTGATGGGGATCTCGTCCGTCGCCACAGCCCAGCCTGCCCCCTATCATCGCTATCGCACGCTCGACACGAAGCATTTCCGCGTTACGGTGCCCGCTGGTCTCGAGAGGGAAGGGCGTGTTGCTGGTGCAGTAGCCGAGGCGGCGTACGAGAAGCTTGCGCGCGAACTCCATGAGCCGCGCGGGCCCATCGACCTCGTCGTCTCCGACGACGCCGACTACTCCAACGGCTTCGCGACCACGCTCACCACGAATCGCATCGTCGTCTTCGCGACGCCGCCCATCGAGAGTGGCTCGCTGCGATTCAATGAGGACTGGCTCCAGCTCGTCATCACGCACGAGCTCACGCACATCTTCCATCTCGATCGCACCACCGGCATCTGGCGCCTCGCGCAGGGGATCTTCGGGCGCGCACCCGGGCTCTTCCCGAACAGCTATGCGCCGTCGTGGATCACCGAGGGGCTCGCGGTCTACTACGAGTCGCGCTTCACGGAAGGCGGCCGTCTCAAGGACGCCGAGCACCGGCTCATCGCGCGTGCGCAGGCGGCGGAGCACAAGCTGCCCGCGCTCAACCAGCTGAGCCTCGCGACGACCAACTTTCCCGGCGGGTCGGGGACGTACATCTACGGCTCGCTCTTTCTCGACTGGCTCTCGCGCACGCGGGGCGACTCGACGATTCGCCGGCTCGTGGACCAGCAGAGTGGCGAGCTCATTCCATGGCGGCTCAATCACCAGTCGCGCGCGGCGTTCGGCATTTCCTTCAGCGACGCGTATGCCGCGTGGCGCGACTCCGTGCAGCGGAGCGTGGACACGCTCGCGACGTACGCGCACTGGCGCGAGCTCACGACGCATCGCTACTACGCGCTCGACCCGCGCTGGCGGAACGACTCGCTGCTCACCTACTGGGCGAACGACGGTCGTTCCACGGCGGCGGCGTACGACATCACCGTGAACGGCGAGCGCCGGCGCATCGGGCGCCGCAACGACACGGGGCCGAGCGTGCCGCTGGCCGACGGGAGTCTCCTCTTCGCGCAGCCCGAGGTGTCGGGTACGGCCGAGGTGCGTTCGGATCTCTACATCGAGAAGGGCGGACGACAGCGGCGCATCACGCACGACATGCGCCTCGTGCAGCCCGACGCGCGCAGGGACGGCAACATGGTCGCCGTGCAGATCGCCGCGACGCGCACGAGCCTCATGCTGCTGAGCCCCGACGCGCGCGAGCACCGCATGCTGCGTGAGGCGGCGCCCGACGAGACGTGGAGCGAGCCGCGCTGGTCGCCCGACGGGACGAAGATCGCGGCCGTGCATCGCACGCATGGCGGCCTGTTCTCGCTCGAGGTCATCGACATCGCCGCCGACACGGCGCAGGTCGTGGACCGGGGGCGCTACCTCATCTCGTCGCCCACGTGGGGCGCCGACGGCAACATGCTCGCGTACACGAGCGAGCAGACGGGCGCACCGCTGCTCGTGAACGCGACCCTCGAGAGTCTCGCGCGCCTGCGCGTGACGCGCGGCGCATTGGGCGAGGCCGTGTACACGCCGGAGTTCTCGCCGTCCGGCACCGGCTTCGCCGCCGTCCTCCTTCGCGCCGACGGTTACCACCTCGGCGTCGCCATCGCGGGGGTGCAGGAGGGTTCGCCGTATACGGCGTCGCTCGCGCCACTCGCGCCCGCGGACTCGGAGCCGCTCGCGCCCGGCGAGTATCACGGATACGGTGGACTGCGCGGCGCGCTGCCGCACTACTGGTCGCCCATCATCGAGGATTCGCCGAGCGGTGGTGTGCGCCTCGGGTTCTCGACGAGTGGGCATGACGTCGTCTATCGCCACATCTATGATCTCGATGCGACCGTGGCGACGACCGGCCCCTATCGCACCGCGTCGCTCGCGTATCGCTATGCGGGACTGCGACGGCCGTTCATCGACTTCAGCGTGTCGCAGGACTACACGCGCGACGCGACGCTCACCAACGGCGGCACCACCGACGACGTCGGCTACGTCCTCCGCCGCACGAAGTTCGCGTCACTCGGCGCCACCTTCACGCGGCCCAGGGTGCGCACGTTCGCGTCGCTGTCGTTCGGCGCGGGCCTCGAGCAGCGGAGCTTCGCGACGAACGTCCCGCAGTACCTGAAGCAGCTCTCATCGGTGTACCAGAACCGCTACCTGTATCCAAGCGCGTTCCTCGCGGGGCAGTGGTCGAACCTCCAGCGGCCGAGCCTGAGCATCTCGCCGGAGGACGGCATCTCGCTCGCGTTCACGACGCGCGTGCGCACGCGCACGGACAGCGCGAGCGATCGCGTGTCGGCGAACGTCGTGGGCACCGCGAGCGCGTTCAAGAGTCTCGACCTGCCGGGCTTCTCGCATCACGTGCTCGCGGTGCGCGCCGCGGCGGGCGTGGCCGATCGCAAGACGGCGAGCGGCTTCGAGATCGGCGGCACGAGTGGCGGGACCATCGAGATCATCCCGACCTACACCGTCGGTGAGGGCCGCAAGACGTTCGGTGTGCGCGGCTTCGAGCCGGGGGTCGTCGTCGGCACGACCGCGTTCGCGGGGACGATCGAGTATCGCGCGCCGCTCTCGGTGGGTTCGAAGGGACTCGGCGCGCTGCCGTTCTTCTTTGATCGGTCGTCCGTGTCACTATTTGCAGATGGCGGCTATGCGTCGTGTGCGTCGTCGCTGCTGAATGCCGGCGTGTGCTCGCCGGCCGCGCGGCTCGATCGCACGATCGCGAGTGCCGGTGCGGAGCTGGTGTTGACCGCGGCGCTGTTCGACTGGGATGTGTTGCAGCGCGTGCGATTCGGGGTGGCGGTTCCAGTGGCGTCGCGGGATCTCGCGTCGCGGTCGGCTAGCGTCTATCTGGCATACGGGTTGTCATTCTGAGCGAAGAAGCCAGGGGCTACTGCGCACGCAGAAGGACGCAGGCTTCGCCAGCGCTGAAGTGCGCAGTAGAAGCAAGGAACCGCACCTGCCTGAGATGAAAACACCCACCATCCACCCCACGGCTTTCGTCCACAGCGCGGCGCACGTCATCGGCGACGTGACCCTCGGCGCGCGCGTCAGTGTGTGGCCAACCGCCGTGCTTCGCGGCGATAGCGACGCCATCGTCGTCGGCGAGGACTCCAATATCCAGGACGGGAGCATCGTCCACGTCGACCCGGGTCTCGCGTGCACCATCGGCAAGCGTGTCGCCGTCGGGCATCGCGCGATCGTGCATGGCGCCGTGGTGGAGGACGACTGCCTCGTCGGCATGGGGGCCATCCTCCTGAATCGCGTGCACGTGGGCACCGGCTCGATCATCGGTGCGGGGGCCGTGTGCCGGGAGGGGATGGTCGTGCCGCCGAACTCGCTCGTCGTCGGGGTGCCGGGGAAGGTGATCCGGGAGACCACGGCCGAGGAGCGGGAGCGGATCGCGCGAACGGTGGGGGCGTATCTCGCGCTTCAGGGCGAGCATCGCGGCTGAGAGGCACGTGAATGCAAGCAAGGCATTCGGCGAACCTTCTCTGCGGTGGTCCGATTTATCCAGTAGGGAGTGCGGGCTACGGTGTTTCTTTGGAGCAGGCTAAGCCGTTGTGATCAATGTGTTTGAGGCCACTTTAGCAGCTTTGTGAGAACGGGCTCACTCACATACGTATGTTTATTCCTGCGCGTCCACATGTTTTCAACCTGACGCCGGGGCCGTCACCACAGAAGTGATGCATACACTACAACGTGTTGTCGCAGAACGACTTTAGTAACCACTGGCGCGGAATCACGAGTGGGACTAACA
>JBDSTA010000059.1:0-7861 GCA_039928475.1 Gemmatimonadaceae bacterium
CCGCCAGCCGGACATGCACATGGTGCGGCACCGTCTGCACACCCGGCCTCGCCGGCGCGCACGACGGGCGGGCTGGTCGAGATGTCCGAGCGCGGCGATGTGGTGCGCAGCGGTAGTGCTGCCGATACGACCATCGCGGACAGGTACATCTATCCATACTCTGTACTGCCGCTGCCACGGTTCGATCGCGCCCTGTCGACCACGACGGACATGGACGAGGCCAACGCGAAGGCGATGTCGCAGTGGGTGCAGTTGTGGCGGCTCTCTGACCTCAAGCTACTGCGAAGCGTTGCACTTCCAGCCGGGCCGCGCGGGGACGAGCACATGTGGTCGGGTGAGCCGCGCTTGCTCGCCGACGGACGAAGTGCCCTCGTGCACACCTTCAAGTGCGGCCTGTACCTGGTCCGCGGTCTCGACACGGACTCCCTGGTCGCGCGATTCGTCTACGGCTTCCAGGGTGTCAACTGCGGCGTCCCGGTGCTCACTGGCCAGTACTGGGTGCAGACAGTGCCGCAGGCGCATTCGCTTGTCGCGCTCGACGTGAGCGATCCGGAGCACCCGCGGGAAGTCTCGCACGTGTCGCTCGGAGCCGACGAAGAGCCACACTGGCTCGCGCTCGAACCTTCTGGCCAACGGTTCGTGGTCAACTCCGCCGGCAGCGGCCGGGGCAACCGGATCTTCATCGTCGACTTCGATCCCGCTACGGGTGCGTTGCGAATCGACGATCGCTTTCGCGACAAGGGCGCGACTGTGGCGGGGGTGCGATTCACCAGTCGCGCCTTTCCGCATGGCTTCACTGGCACTGCCATTCCGCACGGCAGCGTGTTCTCCCGGGCGCCGTAACGATGTATTCCGAGCTGCAGAACTTCCTCGAGTATCTCGATCGGCTGCACGCGCGCACGCGCCGTGTCGTCGAGTGCATTCCGCCGGATTCACTGGAATGGCTGCCGGCGGCGAATCGTTGGAGCGCGGGAGATCAGGTGCGTCACCTCGCCGGCATCGAGCGGTGGATGTACGCCGAGACTGTGTCCGGGCGTCCGAGCCGTTATCCGGGGCACGGTCGTGAGCTGGCCGACGGCCTGCCGGGCGTCGTGGCGTACTACGACGCGCTCCACGGCGAGTCCCGTGCGATCTTCGCGGCGTTGACGCCGGCGCAGTGGACCGGGCACGTCATGACGCCCGCGGGTACCCCCATCACCACGTGGAAGTGGCTGCGGGCGCTGGTGGAACACGAGGCACACCATCGCGGCCAGTTGTACTTCACGCTTGGACTGCTGGGCGTGGCCACGCCGCCCATCTATGGATTGAGCGAGCCGGAGCTTCTGGCGCAATCCGCGCGCTGACGGGACGCTCATGACCGAGGCAGGAGCTTAGCTTTCCTCGGTCGCAGCGCACCTCGATCGGCTCCTCTCCAATCTCAGCGTGACCCTCCTCTCCGTCTCCAACGTCGGCATCTCCTTCGGAGCGACCGAACTCTTCAAGAACATCACCTTTACCGTCGCCGAGGGCGAGCGGTGGGGCATCATCGGCCGCAACGGCGCGGGCAAGACGTCCATCTTCAAGGTCATCACGGGTGACCTCCAGCCCACCACGGGCAGCGTCGCGCGGAAGCCGGGGCTTCGGCACGCCCTGCTCGACCAGCACCGCGCCTTCGAGGGAGCGACCACCGTCTGGCAGGCTGGCGCCGCCGCGTGGCGCGAGGTCATGGCCCTCGAGCAGCGCATCTCCGAGCAGGCGATCGAGCTCGGTGAACTGGGCGAGAAGGTCACGGACGAGTTCCTCGAGAAGTTCGGCCACGACCAGGAGCGCTTCGCCGATCTCGGCGGCTACATCTACCACTCGCGCGTCGACGCCGTGCTCCAGGGACTCGGCTTCGATGCCGAGGAGTCGAAGACGCGGCTCGTGTCGTCGCTGTCGGGTGGAGAGCGCGGACGCGTGGGACTCGCGGCGCAGCTCATCGCGCCCGCGGACCTGCTGCTCCTCGACGAACCCACCAACCATCTCGACCTCGACACCACCACCTGGCTCCAGGACTGGCTCAAGGACGCCGACGAGACGGTGATCGTCGTATCGCACGACCGTGCGTTCCTCGATGCCATCTGCACGAACATCCTCCACGTGGAGGCGCGCACGAGCGAGTCGTACAAGGGCAACTACAGCCAGTTCGTGCCGCAGCGCGCCGAGCGCCGGCTCACGCGCGAGCGCGAGATGGAGAAGCAGCGCGCGTACGTGAAGAAGGAGGAGGAGTACATCCGCCGCAACATCGCCGGCGTCAACTCGTTCCAGGCGAAGGGCAAGCGCAAGCGGCTCGAGCGCCTGCCGCGCCTCGCGCCACCGCCGGGCGATCCGGCGGCGATGACGCTCAATTTCGACGTGGCCGAGCGCGGCGGCGACCAGGTGATCTCGATCGACGAGGTGCGCGTCGAGGTTCCGGGCCGCGTCCTCGTGGACGACTTCACTGCGGTGCTGCGACGGAACGACTTCGTGGCGCTCGTCGGTCCCAACGGCGCCGGCAAGACCTCATTCATCTCCACGCTGCTCGGCGATCGTGCGCCGGCGAGCGGCGCGGCGCGCATCGGCGGGTCGATCACCGCCGCGTGGTTCCGGCAGGACCTCGCCGACCTTCCGCTGCGCATGTCGATGTTCGACGCCATCCAGGCGCAGCGGCCCCTCTGGAATCGCGGGCAGGTGCAGAACCATCTCGGCGCCTTCGGCTTCACTGGCGAGGAGGTGTTCCGCGAGGTCGGGACGTTGAGCGGTGGCGAGCGCGCGCGCATGGCGCTCGCGATCATGACGCTCCAGCGCGCGAACCTGCTCGTGCTCGATGAGCCGACGAATCACCTCGACGTCGAGAACATCGAGGTGCTGGAGGACGCGCTGGACGAGTACGAGGGGACGGTGCTGCTGGTGAGCCACGACCGCGCCTTCCTGCGGGAGGTCGCGACGCGTGTGTGGTCGTTCGACGGCACGCGGCTCGTGGACTTCGACGGCCCGTTCATCGAGTGGGAGGAGGACCGGGCCCGGCGTGGGGCGAAGGGGAACTAGCGGCGCCGGTCTCCGTTCCATTGCCATTGGAGTGCGAGCCAGCTAGCTTTCTGGCTAGCTAGCTGGCCATCGTGCAAGGGAGACATCCATGGCGAATAGTCGCAAGGCAGTTCCATCGGCGCGCTGGGCCCTCCAGGACGCCAAGAACCGGCTGAGCGAGGTCGTGGACGCGGCCCTGCGCGGGCACCCGCAGGTCGTCACGCGACGCGGCGTGGAGACGGCTGTCGTCATCTCGCACGAGCAGTACACACGGATGACGACCGCGTCACGCGAACAGCGCGCATCCCTCGCCGACTACCTGCTCGATGGACCCGCAATCGACGACAGCGAGCTGTTCGGGCGCATCGTGCTGCGACCGCGCGCGCGCGTCTGAGCACGAATGCCAAAGGCAGGGTTCCTCCTCGACACCAACATCATCTCGGAACTGCGGAAGCCACGCCGGAGCGCCGCGGTGGTGGAGTGGATCGGGGCCATCGACGATGACCGCCTGTACATCAGCGTCATCACGATCGGTGAGATCACGAAGGGCATCGCGCAACGCCGACGCACGGCGGGCGGAGTCAAGGACGCCGATGCGCTTCAGGCCTGGCTGGAGGGACTGCTGACGACGTACGCGGACCGCATCATCCCGATCGACATGCCGATCGCCGCCCGCTGGGGACGACTGTGCGACCTGCATCCGCAACTCGCAACGGACATGCTGCTGGCAGCGACGGCGCTCGACCGCCACCTCACTGTTGCGACGCGGAACACCGAGCACTTCCAGGCGGCTGGCGTACCCGTCTTCAACCCGTTCTCCTGATCCTGGCCAATTCGACTTGCCGTGAGACACGTGCCCCCCACCCGTACCAGTCCAAGCCCGTTTCGCATTCGTCGCGCAACGCCTGAAGATCGCGCGCGCCTGGTGGATATCTGGTGGCGCTCGGCGGCGGCGACCCACGACTTTCTCTCCACTCCAGAGATCGAAGCGTTGCTGCCTGATGTACAGGCGCTGAACCTCGAGCGCCTGGATACCTGGGTGTTGTGCGCGCCGGAGTCGGAGGCGGTGGGCTTTCTCGTGGTGGACGGCAGCGCCGTCGACGCGCTCTTCATCGTGCCCGAGTGGCTCCGTCGCGGCGGTGGACGCCTGCTGATGCGGAAGGCGCGTGAGTGCGCCGGGCGGCTGCGAGCCGACGTGAACGAGCAGAACGCGGCCGCGATCCAGTTCTACCTGGCAGAAGGATTCGAGATCGTGGGTCGATCGCCCGTCGATGACGCGGGCCGCCCCTATCCGTTGCTGCATCTGGAGGAGCCCGCCATGAATGAGGAGCCACGTCGTATCGATCCCCTGCACGGCATCACGCTTCAGGCGATGATCGAGCACCTCGTCGAACGGTACGGCTGGGACGGACTCGGCAAGCGCATCGACATCCGCTGCTTCACGCAGGATCCGAGCGTGAACTCGTCGCTCAAGTTCCTGCGCAAGACACCGTGGGCGCGTGACAAGGTGCAGTCACTCTACCTGCATTCCGTGGCGCACCCGCGAAAGGGCACGGCGGGCTGATTAGCGCTCCCACATGATCGTCACCGGCGCATCGAGGAAGCGCGCGTAGCGCTCGACCGGCACCGTGAACGACTGCTTCTCCGCCGCGGTAAAGCGCCCGAACGGCGACGCCTCGATCACGATCCCCTTCGGCCGCGTCTCGCGACGCCACGTGCCGCGCACCTGTCCGTCGAGCACCAGCGTCGAGAAGAACACACCGTTGCCGCCGGGCACCACGCGATCCGCGTACTTCGCCGGAAGGGCAGCGCTCCGGTTGGTGTAGCCGAGCATGTACTCGTCGAAGCCGGGCAGGAGGTGCGCGCCTGGCTGGACGTCTTCCGGCACGGCGAGGCCGCGCGCCATCCAGTGATCCGCACCTTCGTGCTCGTACTTTTCCAGTGAGCCGTGCGCGAGCTGCAACGCGACTTTCGCGTCGGCGACGGTCAGGCCCGACCACCACACGAAGTCGCGCACCGTCGCCGGACCATGACCGGCGAAATAGCGCTCGGCGATGGTGCGGAGCGCGTCCTCACGCTCCAGCGTGCGCGACGTCGCGATCCAGTCGTCAAACAGCGCGAAGGTGGGCTGCTTCTCCGCGTGCGGGCCGTAGCACAGCGTGCACTCCATGGACAGCTGCTGGAGGATGTGGATGCCGCGCTGCCCGCCCGTGCCGATGCCGCCCTTCTCCAGCGCGGCGAAGATGTCGCGACGCGTCATCACCTTCTGCTGCTGCAGCGCCTTGCGGAGGATGTTGCGGCTGCGACTGAAGCTGCCAGCGTCGAGCTCCAGCTGGCGATGCCGGCCTTCCGCTCCCTTGATGATGCGCGGCGCGAGGAGCTCGAGCATCCATCGCGCGTCGGCGGCGGGGACGAAGTGCAGCGTGCCGCGCATCGGCCACGTGCGCACGATCGACTTTTCAGCGATCGCCTGCTCGACGCTCGCTCGCGTGGCGTCGGCGAGTCGAAGCCCGATGGACCAGAGAGCCCCGGTATAGTCCTGCGCCTGGATCGCGCCGAGCCCGGTGACGACCGCTTCGGGTGTCGTGGAGAGCGGGGCCGCGATGCCCTGCGCCTGGAGGCGGAGTTGGGTGATCGTCATGCAGGTAATGTCGCTGAAAGACAGAACGCCCGCACGATTGTGCGGGCGTTCGGCCTTCGACAGCGAAGCTTCGGTTACTTGAAGTTCGGGTTGTTGCGCGTCTCGACGTCCGGCAGGGGAACGCACGTGAGATCGCTGTACGTATTCCCACGGAGCGTCGTTCCCTTCACGAACGGCAGGTTGTAGCGCAGCATGTCGCCATACCGCTGCCCTTCGCTGAACAGCTGGCGACGACGCTCCTCGAGCACGAGATCCGTGAACGCCTGGCCGGTCGGCGCCGGATCGGTGATCACCGGAACACCATTCGCCGTGCGCACCCGGTTGATCGCGTCGAGTCCCGCCTGCCCGCCAGTCGCCTCGGCAAGGATGAGCTGCGCCTCGGCCCACGACGCGAGCGGGATCGGCGTGCCGCCGGTCTGCGCGATGAACTTCTGCTGCCGCCACAGCGGCGTGACGCCATCGTTGGCCTTCTTCGCCGCGTCCTGCACCTTCACGCGCGGATCCGGCACGGTGCCCGCAATACCATTGACGGTGAGGTTGCGATATGGAGCCGACACGGAGAGGTAGTCGTTCCGGATCGTGAGGTTGTAGATGCGATTCTCGCGCTGCGCCGCGCCACCTTCAGTGAATTCGGCGTTGCGCACGAAGCCGGCCGGTACCGCGCCCGCATCCGACGCCGCACCGGCGAGGTTCTTGAGGTCGAGGCGCGCGCGCGCCCGTCCGACGCGAGCCATGTTGAGCACGCTCTGGTCGTTGACCGCCGTCGCGCGCGTGATGGCATCGGTGAAGCGCGCCTCGGCGGCGGCGAACACTTCCGCGCGAGTCATCTTCGGTCCGTTGTCCATCGTCATCTCGCACATCCCTTCGCCGAGCAGCAGGTCCGCGTAACCACCATACGCGCGCATCTGTGCCATCAACAGCGCACGGCCCTGCACCTGCGCATCCGTGAACGCTTCGAGGCGGTTGAACGCGTCATCGAGCTGGAAGCGCGCCTGCTGCAACGGCGTGTAGAAACCCATCGCCGTCGTGCCGCGGCCGTAGGTGCAGCTGCCGGGCGCGCCCTTGATCTCGACGACGCCGCGCCATTCCCACGGGTGATTGTCGACGAAGCCGTTCGCCGACAGGTATTCGCCGCTCAACATGCCGGCGGTGATCGCATACTGCATGGCGCCGCACTGCAGCGTCTGGATCGCAGCCGCAGCGAGTGCGGGCGCGAGCGCGGGATCCACGAGCGACTCGGCCGGCACGCTGCCCGGATTCTCGACGTCGAGAATCTTGTTGCAGGCGCTGATGCTGACGACCGCGAGTCCGATCAGGATCGACCGATGAGTGAGTCTGTATGACATGATTCCGTAGTCCCCTCGGTCGGTTGTTAGTAGGTGAGGCGGAACGTGGCGACGAAGCTCTGCGTCGGCGGCATGATCGTCTGGAAGCCGTTCGCCAACGAGCCCAGCGCGCGGATTTCCGGGTCCCACACGTGCTGGCCGGCGACGTCGACGTAGATCTCGCCGTCGCGCGACGTGTTCCAGCCCTGCTCGGCCGTCCACAGCATGGAGAGGTTGCGACCCGCGAGCGTCACCGAACCGCCCGATGCGCCGAAGCGCTGCACGAGCGACGGCCTGAGCGTGTACGACGCCGAGAGCTCACGCAGCTTGAGGAAGCCCGCCTGGTACGTGCTCGGCGCATCGGCCTCGATGTTCCGGTAGACCTGGAGGAATGGATCGTTCTGCTCGATCACCGCCTTCGTCGAGCCCTGGTTGTGCAGCGCGCGAATCTCTGTGTCCGACTGCCAGTTGCCGCCGTTGCCGTCCACGCGTGCGTAGAGGCGCAGGTTGCCCCAGAGGGTGACCTGCGTGTTGTAGCCCTGCTGCCACGTCGGCTGCGTGTGGCCCCAGAACACGCGGGGCGCTGCCGTGCCGGTGTACGTGCCGATGGGGCATGGCGCATCCGGCCCGCCCTGCTCGAGACCGGACTTCCCGGTTCCGCCATCGCAGATCGCGGACAGCACGGTGCCCGTCGGGCTGAGCACCGCCGAGCGAACCTTGTACATGAAGAAGTCGGCGATGCCGTAGCCGACGCGAGCCTGCGCCTGCCCGCCGCCGCCGACCGTGAGGAACTCCTGGCCGCCGAGGTCGTCGACGCGATTGCCGTTGTTGGCGAGCTGGGTTCCGACCTCCCACTGCACGCGGCGACCCT
>JBDSTA010000060.1:0-3601 GCA_039928475.1 Gemmatimonadaceae bacterium
CATGGTCTCGAATGGCAGCAGCGGGTACCGCTTCGCTACCACGGCTACCCGCTTCACGGGCGACGAGATTTCCACCTAACACTCGACTGCACAACGTGTTGCGCGCAGCGACACATGACGGTTCGCGACTTGCCTTTCCCCCTCGCGGATTCCCCCCGAAGCCCCACGAGAATCCGCGCTGTTGCCTGCTCCAGGCACTCCCCCCGGAGGTGCGAATGTCCACCGAGAAGCCGAAGCCAGTTCCCCCCGCTCGTCCCAGCGCACTGCTGACGGACCTGCCGGCTCAGCCCGTGGACGAGAAGGAGGCCGAAGGCGTGAAAGGCGGCCACGCACCGCCGGACGCAGGCACCAGCCAGCCGGGCATCACGGTCCCCAGTTAGTCCCTCACACATCCAGAGGCACACCATGAGCGACGAACAGAAAGCCCCCGCCCCCGCCAACCGCGACGACAAGAAGGCCCAGAACGTCGGCGATCTCCCGGTGCGCGACGCCAGCGACAAGGATCAGGACGTGAAGGGCGGACGCATGAAGCTCGATCCGCTCAACAAGCGGAATCCGTAAGGCAGTAAGCGCCTGCCGCAGGGTGACAGGCGCCAACGGCGCATCGCATATTCCGCGATGCGCCTTTTTCTCGCCCTCCTCCTCGCAGTCCCGCTCGTCGCCGGTGCCCAGCCCAACCTGTCCGCCCAGGTGAAGGCGTTCGCCACCGTCACCGAGCCAGTCGTCGCGCTCACCCACGCGCGCGTCATCGACGGTACCGGTGCCGCGGCCCGCGACAATCAGGTGCTCATCCTCGGCGGCGGTGTCATTCGCGCCGTCGGCGACTCCGCGTCGGTCGCGGTCCCCGCCGGTGCGCGCGTCATCGACCTCACGGGCAAGTCGGTGATGCCCGGCTTCGTCATGATGCACGAGCACATGTTCTACCCCTCCGGCGGAGGCACGGTCTACAACGAGCAGGCGTTCAGCTTTCCGCGCCTCTATCTCGCTGGCGGTGTCACCACGGCGCGCACCGCGGGCAACATGGCGGGCTACGCCGACCTCGAGCTCAAGCGCGCCATCGACAGCGGCCTCGCCCTCGGACCCTCGCTCGATGTCACGGCGCCATACCTCAACGGCGTCGGGCTCCCCATCTACCAGGTGCACTCGCTCAGTGACGCGAAGGACGCAGCGCAGATGGTCGCGCACTGGGCGGACCGCGGCGCGACGTCGTTCAAGACGTACATGTACATCACGCGCGCCGAGATGCGCGCGGCGATCACGGAGGCGCACCGCCGCAAGCTGAAGGTCACCGGGCACCTGTGCTCCATCACCTTCCGCGAGGCCGCCACGCTCGGCATCGACAACCTCGAGCACGGCCTCGTGGTGGCCAGCGACTTCGTGAAGGACAAGAAGCCCGACGAATGTCCCACCGCGAACGGCGGCGTGAGCGCGTCGCTCATGAACCTCGACGTCAACGGGGCGGAGGTGCAGTCGCTCATCAGGTTTCTCATCGCGAGGAACGTGGCGCTCACGTCCACGCTCACGGTGTTCGAGACGTTTACGCCCGGCCGCCCACAGGCGCCGCAGGGCGCGCTCGACGCCATGCTCCCGCAGGCGCGCGACGACTACACGCGCCGCTGGTCGCAGGTGGCCGCGACACCGGGCTCCGCATACGCGACGCTGTTCCCGAAGGAGATGCAGTTCGAGCTCGCATTCCTGCGCGCGGGCGGCCTGCTGCTCGCCGGCACCGATCCCACCGGCTACGGCGGTGTCGTCGCGGGGTACTCGAACCATCGCGAGCTCGAGCTGCTCGTGGAGGCGGGGCTCACGCCACTCGAGGCCATCAGGGTCGCGACCCTCAATGGCGCGCGATACATGGGCAAGGCCGATCGCATCGGATCCATCGCGCGGGGCAAGCGCGCAGACCTCATCGTCGTGAATGGCGACCCGTCGTCGCGCATCGCGGACATCGAGAAGATCGAGACGGTCTTCAAGGACGGCGTCGGGTACGACTCGGCCAGGCTATTTGCGTCGGTGAAGGGACGCGTGGGCCTGCATTGATGTCGCGCAGCGCCGCCGGCAATGCGCTCGCGGCGCTGGTCGCGCTCGTCGTCACCGCGCTGCTCGCCGAGGGCGTGCTTCGCCTCGTCCTGCCGCCGCGTGATCGCTTCTACGTCAACGCACCCGGCACGCACCAGACCGCGTCCATCTCGCCCGCGGTGGTGCGCGGCGTCGACAGCGTCGTGGACTATCACATCAACTCGGCCGGCATCCGCGGCCCGGCCTTCGGCAGCGACGCCGGTGAGTATCGCATCCTCACCGTTGGCGGGAGCACCACGGAATGCCTGCTCCTCAACGACGACCAGGCATGGCCCGCGCTCCTCGCGTCAGCGCTGCCCCGCACCGGCGACGGCCGGCACGCATGGGTCGGCAGCGTGGGCCGCTCCGCGATGACGTCGCGCGAGCACGTGCTGCACCTCAAGTACCTGCTCCGGCAGTATCCGCGCATCGACGCCGTGGTCGTCCTCACCGGCGTGAACGACATGCTCTCGGCGCTGCGCCAGGGCGACGAGTACCTCATGCCGCGCCCCATCACCGATCGCATCGCCGAGCGTGCCGACATGCGCCGCGCGTTCGTCGTCGCGCCGCACATGGACGAGCTTCCCGTGGACAGCGTTCCACTGCCCTGGTACAAGCGGACGGCGCTCTACGACGTCGCGCGCCGCGCAAGGCTCGCGCGCAGTGCGCGCGGCACGTTCGACATCGATCCTCAGGGGGGACTCGTCATGGCTCGACGGAAGCGCAGCGTCACGACACTCACGGACACCCTGCCTCCACTCGCGCTCCCCCTCGCGGAGTTTCGTCGCAACCTCGAGGCGATGACCCGCATCGCGTTCGCGCGCCACGTGCGGCTCATCTTCGTCACACAGTCGTCTGCCTGGCGCGCGAACATGAGCGCGGCGGAACAGCGCGACCTCTGGCTCGGCTGGCAGGGTGCAGGCTGGCAGGAGGCGACGCAGTACTTCTCCCCGGCCGCGCTCGACAACGCGATGGTATCGTACAACGCCGAGTTGCGCCGCCTCTGCGCACGTCGCTCGGTCGAGTGCGTGGACGCCGCGTCCGTCATCCCGAAGAGTGCGGCCAACTTCTACGACGATGTGCACTTCACCCGCGCGGGCGCGCATGCGCTCGCCGCCGTGCTGGCAGGGGCGCTCGCGAAGGAACCGCCGTTCGTTCAATAGTCCCGGGAACCACGAAAGCCGGCGCGGGTCTCACTGGAGATGACCCACCTTCTCCGCCTCGCGGCCGCCTCCGTCGCGCTCACGATCCTTGGCGCGCCCGCCCGCGCGCAGTCAACCTCTGCTGCATCGCTCGATTCGGCGAAGACCACGCGCGAATATCGCGGCGCCTACCAGCGCGGCTTCGAGCAGAGCTGGTTCTCGGCCTGCGGCGCACAGCGCGACGACGCCATGTGGTGGGTCACCCTCTCCGACGACGCGATGCGCCAGCGCGACTCGTTGCTCGCCACGGTCACCGCGCCGAAGACGACCGGCATCGCGGTTCGCTGGAAGGGCACGGTGGGCGCGAAGATGCCGGCGGGCATGATGGGCCGCGGCACCCG
>JBDSTA010000061.1:0-4654 GCA_039928475.1 Gemmatimonadaceae bacterium
TACCGGCTGTCGAGCGAGTTGTCGCGGTTGTCGCCGAGGACAAAGTACTGTCCTCCAGGGACGACCAACGGGCCCCAATTGTTACGGGATGGATGATACGCGATGGCAGCCCCAGCTGTCCGCACGAGAAAGTCGCTCTGCCAGCGGAATTCCTCCCAGACCGGATCCGTTTCCGGCTCGGTATGCGACACGTACGGCTCGGCGAGGGCGATGCCGTTGCGGATGAGGATGGCGTCGCGCATGGCGAGCGTGTCGCCCGGCAGGCCGACAAGGCGCTTCACGAAGTTCTTGGTGCGGTCGACTGGCCACTCGAAGACGATGACGTCGCCGCGGTGCGGTTGGCGCAGGGCGGGCAGGCGCCGCCCCGTGAGCGGGACCTCGGCGCCGTAGACGACCTTGTTCACGAGGAGGAAGTCGCCGATGAGCAGCGTGCCTTCCATGCTGCCGCTGGGAATCTTGAACGCCTCGACGACGAACGTCCGCAGGGCAAAGAAGAGCGTGACGGAGACGGTGAAGATCTTCGCCCATTCCCAGAAGAAGCCGAATCCCGACCGCCGACGATTGACGTGCTGCAGCGCCTCGAGCTTGCGCTCGGGCGTGATCATTCGTGGCGGAACGATGGATTCGGGAGCTTCAGACATGTGCCGTTGGAATTAAGTGCACGTTGAGCCAATAAGCCAGTTGGCCCGCGGCGGGCCTCAGTAGTTGTCGATCTGGGCCCGCTGCAGCGCGCCGGAGAAGTCGCAGTAGCCGACCTTCGTCTCGGAGTAGAACTCGTACACTTCCCAGCCGCCTTCGCGGTGGCCATTCCCGGTCTGCTTTACCCCCCCGAACGGGAGGTGTGCCTCGGCCCCGATCGTCGGGGCGTTGATGTACGTGATGCCGTTGTCCAACTCGTTCATCGCGCGGAACGCGAGGTTCACGTCGCGCGTGTAGAGCGACGACGACAGGCCGTACTTCACGCCGTTGTTCACGCGGAACGCCTCGTCCGCGTCACTCACACGGATCACCGACAGCACGGGGCCGAAGATCTCCTCCTGCTCGATGCGCATGCCCTGCTCCACGCGCGCGAAGATCGTGGGCTCGAAGAAGAATCCGTTCGCGTACGACTTGTCGTCCGGACGGCGGCCGCCGCAGAGGAGATCCGCGCCGTCGCTCTGTCCGATGTCGATGTAGCGCTCGACCTTCTCGCGCGAACGCTCATGGATGAGCGGACCCACGTCGGTGCCCTTCTTCCGGCCATCGCCGAGCCGGAGGCTCTTCGCGCGGTCGAGCAGGCTGCCGAGCAGCTTGTCGTGCACGCCCTTCTGCACGATGAGCCGGCTCGTCGCCGTGCATCGCTGTCCCGTGGTGCCGAAGGCGCCCCACAGCACGCCGTCCAGCGCGAGGTCGAGATCCGCGTCGTCCAGCACGATCATGGCGTTCTTGCCGCCCATCTCGAGCGACAGGCGCTTGTGCATGCGGCCGCAGGTCTCGCCGACGATGCTCCCCGTCGCCGTGGATCCCGTGAACGAGACGAGCGCGACGTCGGGATGCTCGACGATCGGCGCGCCCACGTCGGGGCCGATGCCGTGCACGAGCTGGATCACCTCGGGCGGCAGGCCCGCCTCGAGCATGATCTCCACCAGCGTGTGCCCCGTGTGCGGTACGTCCTCGCTCGGCTTGAACACGCACGAATTCCCGCAGAGCAGCGCGGGGAACATCTTCCACGTGGGAATCGCGAGCGGGAAGTTGAACGGTGCGATGATGCCCGCGACGCCGATGGGGCGACGGAAGCTCATCGCCCACTTGTTCGCGAGCTCGCTCGGCACCGTCTTGCCGGAGAGCTGCCGCCCCATCGTGGCGGCGTAGTACGCCGTGTCGATGCCTTCCTGGACGTCGCCGCGCGTCTCGGTGAGCGGCTTCCCCATCTCGCGGGTCATGATGTCCGCGAGCTCTTCCTTCCGCTGCGTGAGGATGTCGCCCATGCGGCGCAGGATGTCGCCGCGCGCCGGTGCGGGCACGGCCTTCCATTTCGCGAACCCGCGCTTCGCGGACTGCACCGCCGCGTCCACGTCGAGCGCGTTCGAGAGCGGAAAGCGCCCGATCAGGTCGTTCGTGTCGGCGGGATTGCGGTTGTCGAAGTACGCGCCGGATTCAGGGCTGACCCACTGACCGGCGATGAAGTTCTGGAAGGTTTTCGTCATGCGCTGAAAAGTAATTGTGGGGACGCCGATGCACGCGCGCCGGGCGGCCCGACGAAAAAGGCCCCGCGCCAAGCGCGGGGCCCTCTCATAGCCGTGCTCCCTCGCTTACGCCGCGCGATTGCGCCGACGCGTTGCGAAGCCAGCGATACCGGCGAGGCCCGTGCCCATGAGGACGAGGCTGGCCGGCTCCGGCGTGGCGGTCACGTCTGCACCGACCGTCATGCCATGCCAGTTCTCATTCGGATCCGTGGTGACCGACAGGCTATTGAACGTGCCCGCGAACTGGAGCGTGCCCGAGAACTCGTAACCGGTGAGCGTGTTGCCTGCCACGGTGTACGACCCGCAGCCCCAGTACGCGCAGCTCGTGTTGTTGTTCGACAGCACCGTGAAGGCCTGGTCGAACGTGTACGTCACGCCGTAGCCGGGCTGGCCGACGCTGATCAGCGCCATGTACAGGTTCGAGACCGGCGAGCCGAACGTGAGCGAGCCTGTGACCGGGCTGTCGAACTGGATGAAGCCGACGTTGCCGCCCGTGTTCGGCGAGGTGAGGCCACCCTGCGTGTACGCGCCGGACGGATTGTAGTAATCCGTGCCGCCGCTCGAGAGGTTGCCACCGACGTAGTTGCCCGTGAAGGTCACCGAGCTGCCGTTCAGTACGCCATTGAAAATGCCTGGAGTGGCGGACGTCCACGTCGTCCAGGTTTGCGCCGACGCCGTCGCCGGAGCTGCAGCCGCCGCGACAACCGCCGCGATTGCTGCAATACGTGAAATCTTCATGAGGCTGGGAGGGAATGAGGAGCTTGCGCGCACCGTGGGGGATCGACGGTGATAGCGCTCTCATGGCATAAGGAACGCCAAGGATCACTCCCGTGCCAGCGGATCGTTATCCCATTCTAAGCGCTTTGTTGCAAATGACTTACGCCATGTCGGTGCGCCACCGTTCGCCCGACGAAAAGCAGCGACTGTGGCGATTACGCCAACCCTAGTGTGGCACATGTGCAACAAACCTTCACAGCGCCCCGCACGCACTCCACACTTAGCGACGTGCACCTCCCCTCACCCGACAACATCGCCGCGGCGATGGGCGTCATCGACCCGGTGTTCCTGAGGACGCCCCTGCTCCAGCAGACGGCGCTCGACGGCGCGCTGGACCTGGAGCTCCTCCTCAAGGTCGAGACGCTCAATCCGATCCGCTCCTTCAAGGGCCGCGGCACCGACCTGCTGGTCAAGCGGTCGCGCGACCGGCGCACACTCGTCTGCGCATCGGCCGGCAACTTCGGTCAGGGCCTCGCACGCGCGGGCAAGCGCGACGACCGCACCGTCATCGTCTTCGCCGCCAGGGGCGCCAACCCGCTCAAGATCGCCGCCATGCGGGCACTCGGCGCCGAGGTGCGCCTGGGTGGCGCGGACTTCGATGCGGCGAAGGATGCGGCGCGGCGCTTCGCCGCGCAGACCGACGCCTACTACGTGGAGGATGGCGCGATCCCCGAGATCGCCGAGGGCGCCGGGACGATGGCGCTCGAGATGAGCGAGGCGGGGCTGATGCCCGACACTCTGCTCGTGCCGCTCGGCAACGGCGCCCTCGCCACCGGCATCGGGGCGTGGTGTCGCCACGCGGAGCCGGGAACGCACGTCATCGGCGTCGTCGCGGAAGGTGCGCCGTCCATGCGGTTGTCGTTCGCGGCCAGGGCGCCGGTGCCCACGGAGAAGGCCGACACCATCGCGGACGGCATCGCCGTGCGCGAGCCCGTCCTGTATGCCGTGACGTCCATGCGCGACACGGTGGACGAGGTGGTGAGTGTGAGCGACGAGTCCATCGTGCGCGCGATGCGGCTCGCGCATGGGCACCTGGGGCTCGTCGTCGAGCCGGCAGGCGTGGTGGGCCTCGCGGCACTTCTCGAGCACCCGGACCGGTGGCGCGGCACCCGGGTCGGCGTGCCGCTCTGCGGGGGCAACGTCACGCAGGACGACGCGCGTCGGTGGCTCCTCGGGCCGCGCGCCTCCAGGAAGTCGAGGAGCGTGGCTAGGTCTTAGGCGCCGTGGTCGTGGCGGGCGTCACAGGCGTCGTGGGCGCGACGCACGAGAAGCCGACTGGCCTCGCGGCATCCGCCTTCGCATAGCCGATGCGCGGCAGCACTTCCATGGTGCCGAGCATCAGCCCCCAGGCGATGAGCAGCAGCGACAACACGTGCGCGCGCGCCGTGCGGTGACGCCAGGTCCACACGCTGCTCCACAGCCCTCCGAGCGTCACGGCGACCACGGCGACGCCGTAGCCGGCGAGGCCCAGCCCGCAGCGCGAGGGATACGGCCAGAAGAGGATGCCGACCGCGAGCGCCGTCGCGAGCGCGAGGCGCACGAGGGCGGGCCACGTCTTCGTCGTCGCGCGCTCCTGCACGACAGCCGCCTTCGCCGCTGGCGACGCTCCCTTCGCCGGCGCCGGGATCAGGGCGCTGTCCGACATCGTCTCG
>JBDSTA010000062.1:0-6506 GCA_039928475.1 Gemmatimonadaceae bacterium
CCGCCGGCCCCCTCACGTAGCAGAGCCTGTAGATCTCCTCGTACTGCACCACCTCGCCAATGAGCTCGGCGCCGTGCGGGCGCAGTCGAGCGAGCGTGTCGTCAACGCTTTCGACAGTGAACATGACGCTCCGAAGCCCGAACGCGTTCCGCGGCGCGACTGCCGGTTCGATCGCATCAGCTTCGGGCTGTGGAACTTTGTCAATTCGAGCTTCCGCGGTCCAGGGCAGGGCCGATGGTTGAGCAAGACTTGCGGGCGGGAGCGAGTGTTCGCGAAGACGGCGTCTGAGCGCGAATCGTCGCGACGCCAGTCGCGACGACTCGATACGCGAAGTCCCGCCGTCGTAGTGAGCGCTCGCGACCAGCCACTCAAAAGCTCCCGTATCGAACCACGACTAGGAACTGAACCAGCCATCCTCGGCTAGCTTCCAGACACCCACGGCCCCGAGGTAGGTCAATGCCCCAGCACGCCACGCCGCTCGCAGCGGGAACTCCCGCGCCTGACTTCACCCTCCCCGTCACGGCCGACCAGACCGTGTCGCTGTCGGACTTCGAGGGGAAGGCCGTCATCCTCGCCTTCTACCCCGCCGACTGGAGTCCCGTCTGCGGCGACCAGATGGCCCTCTACAACGAGATCCTCCCCGAGTTCCACAAGCATCACGCCGAGCTGCTCGGGATCTCCGTCGACGGCGCATGGTGCCACGCGGCATTCGCAGCCGCGCGGAAGCTGCACTTCCCCCTGCTCGCCGACTTCGAGCCGAAGGGCGCCGTCGCGCGCACCTACGGCGTGTACCGCGAACACGAGGGCACCACCGAGCGCGCACTGTTCGTCATCGACAAGGACGGCGTGATTCGCTGGAGCTATGTGTCGCCGGTCGGGGTGAATCCCGGCGCGGATGGCATCCTCGAGGCGCTCGAGTCGCTGAGCGGAGCCGCATCATGACCGGCCGCGCGACGTTGAAGCCGGCGGTGAGCGAGAACGATCACGCCGCCGGACCCGCTGATGCTCCCGTCACGCTCGTGGAGTACGGCGACTACCAGTGCCCGCACTGCCGGCGCGCGCATCCGCGCGTCAAGTCGCTCCAGAAGCAGTTCGGCGACCGGATGCGTTTCGTCTTCCGGAACTTCCCGCTGTCGGAGATGCACCCCGACGCCCTGCACGCCGCCGAAGCGGCGGAGAGCGTGGCCGCGAACTCGGGCGACGCGGCGTTCTGGAAGATGCACGACGCCATCTACGATCATCAGCAGGACGACGAGGACGCCCTCGACGACGACCACCTCGCCCGCTACGCAGCGGACGCGGGCGGCAATGGCGAGCAGGTGCTCGACGACCTCAGCGAGGAGCGCTTCGTCGAGCGGGTGCGTGCGGACTTCATGGGCGGCGTGCGCAGCGGCGTGAACGGCACGCCCACGTTCTTCATCAATGGCGTGCGCTACGAAGGCGACTGGACGACGGTCGCGACATTCGCCGCCGACATCGAGGCGGCGATGCCATGAGCGAGCTTCCGGAGGAGGCGGATCGCTGGACCACGGCGCACGTGGGCGCGAGTGGCTACCGCACGGAGCTCTCGGCGCGCACGCACAATTTCGTCGCCGACGAACCCGGCCCGCTCGGCGGCACCGACACGGGCCCCACGCCCTACGAATACCTGCTCGGCGCACTCGCGAGCTGCATGGCGATGACGCTCCGCATGTACGCGGACCGCAAGAAGTGGCCGCTCGAGAGCGTCGAGGTGCGGCTCCGCACGACGCGGATGCACAAGGTGGACTGCGAGAACTGCGAGACGAGCGCGGTGGGCATCAAGCAGCTCGATCGCACGATCGAGTTGAAGGGCGCTTTGAGCGACGAACAGCGGAAGCGGTTGCTCGAGATCGCGGAGCGATGCCCGGTGAAGCAGACGTTCGCCTCGGGCATCGCGTTCAATACGGTGGATCAGCCGTCGGGGTGATCGTTGCGCGACCATTCGCTCCACGAGCCGACGTAGAGCTTCGGTATCGGCAGCCCCGCGTGCGCGAAGCCGAGGAGCGTGTGGCATGCGGTCACGCCGGAGCCGCAGTGCACGACGACGTCGGCGGGCGCATGCACCCCGATGAACGCCTCATAGACTGAGCGCAGGGTCTCCGGCGCGAGGAAGCGTCCGTCGCTCGCGAGGTTGCCGGCGAACGGGAGGTTCTCCGCGCCGGGGATGTGGCCGGCGACGAGGTCGATGGGTTCCACTTCGCCGCGGTAGCGCGGCGCTTCGCGCACGTCGACGATGAGCGCCGAGCCTTCGCGCGATGCGCGCTCGACGTCGTGCGCCGACGCTGTTGGGAGCTGCCAGGCAGAAACGGGATACGGCGCGGCCGTCGCGCGCGCCTCGGCGCCGCTGCGCATGGGGATGCCGGCGGCCGTCGCGGCCTGGAGTCCGCCGTCGAGCACCTGCACATCGGCGTGGCCCACGGCGCGCAGCATCCACCACACACGCGCCGCGGCGTTCGCGCCGCTCTTGTCGTCATACGCGATCACGTGCGTGTCGCGCGCGATGCCGAGCTTGCCGAGCAGCGTGCCGAAGTCGGCGATGGGCGGGAGCGGATGACGTCCGCCATGCGCCGGATTCGCCGCGCGGCGCGCGAGATCCTCGTCGAGGTCGACGAACTGCGCGCCCGGGAGATGTGCTTCGTCGTACCGTGCGCGTGCACCCGGTCCGCTGCGCGCGTCGAGCAGCACGGCGCGCTCGTGGGCGAGCAGCTCCTTCAGTTCCGTCGCGGAAACGAGCGGCTTCACTTCGCGCGCATCCGTCCGCTGGCGACGAACAGTGCGATGCCCGCGACGAACGCGATCGCGCCGTAGATGGCCCACTGCGTCTGGCCGGTCATGAAGCTTCCCGGCAGGACGTTGATTCCTTGGAGGAACCACACGATTCCCGCGAGCATGAGCAGGATTCCCAGCACCTTCGCGATCGTCGGCATCGTTCCGTCACGGTGAGAGTGAGCGGCCGAAGCTACGTCGCGCGCCGGGCGCCGTAAACGACTACCAGGACTTCGGGAGGTCCGGTGCGAGGCCCTTGATGGTGAGCGTCGCGAGCGACTGCACGAGGCTGCGCCCGTTGGAGGTCAGTCGCCGAATGGCGACGAGGTTCTGGAGGTACCAGTCGCCGCGGCTCGTGTTGAGGTCGAGGTAGTTGACGCCGTGATACGCCGACGACGAATGGATGAGCTCCCCGCTTCCCACGTAGATCGCGACGTGCGAGATCGCCTCGCCTGGCTCGGCGAACAGCAGGATGTCGCCTGGCAGGACCTTGTCGAAGTCGATGGGCACGGCCTGGCCCGCGCGTGCCTGCTCGCGCGCCGTGCGCGGGAGCTGGATGCCCTGCCTGGCGAACACGAACTTCGTGAGGCCGGAACAGTCGAAGCCCGACTGCGGCGTGTTGCCGCCCCACGTGTACTTCACGCCGACCTGCTCGTCGGCCGCGCTCAACACGCGCGATGCGACGGCGGACGGCGCGGGTGAACGGGGCAGGCTCCGCGTGCGCGAGGACGTGTTGCTTCCGCCGCCGGATGACCCCGACGATCGGCCGCTGCCGCCAATTGCCTCGCCGGCGAGGATCACGGCGGAGAGCACGGTCCCGGGCGACACCGACATCGCGCCTTGGGCACAGGCGGAGAGGAGGAGTGCGGAGGGCAGGAGGACGAGCGAGGTAGTCCGGGTGCGCGGCGTCATGGGCACTGCCAAGGCAGCTTTGACGCCACGCATGCGCCTGTCTCTAAATCGTTCTACCTGAATAGCTTAGGTCACAAACGCACGATGTCGCCAAGGGGATTTCGTCCACATTTGGCGACATCGTGCGTCCTCGTTGGGGTCGGAGGTGACTGGGGTCGGAGGTGACTGGGGTCGGAGGTAAATATTCCTCCGACCCCAATCTTCGCGCGCAATTACGGCCCGCCGACGCCCGGCGTGCCCGAGACGACGGCGTCCGGATCGTTCTGCTTCGGGGTGAGCTTGAGCGCCGTGCCGAAGTTGCGCGACACCGTGAGGTACACGGCGCGCGACCCGAAGAAGCGCTCGCTCGTCTCGATCACCGTGCCGTTCGCGGTCTTGTAGCCGAACTTCTGGAGCTTGAACGGATCCGAGATGCGGAGCGAGACGTTGCCCTGGTCGCCCCAGACCTTGTAGCGCGCGCCGAGGTTCATGTTGATGGACGCGAGCTGCGAGCCGCCCTCGGTCTTGGACGGTGCGCGATAGAACGCGAAGAGCTGCGCGTCGGCGAGGCTGTTGAACTTCCACGTCGCGTTCGTGCGGACGGACCAGATGACCGCGCTGACCGAGAGGTTGCGCGTCAGGTTGGACGCGTCGCTCTTGTAGTGATACGCGCTGCCGCCGCCGCCGAGCATGAGCGGGCCGTGGCGGTAGTTGAGGTTCAGGTCCGCTCCCGTCGTCGTCGCGCTGGCCACGTTGTCGAACGTCTGCACCGACACCCCGGTGGAATCGACGAACATGATGCCGCGCACGGCGTTCGACGTGTGGCGGAAGTACGGGTTGAGCTGGATCGAGCCCCACGCGCGCGCTTCCTGGAGGCCGAGCTCGAAGGCGTCAGTATACTCCGCCTGGAGGTTCGGGTTGCCGCGGAAGACGTTCCGCGTGTCCTGACGGTACTCGATGGGGCTGAGCTGGAACGGATTCGGGCGGCTCACGCGGCGCGAGTAGCTGACCTTCGCCTGGCGCATCTGCGTGAAGTTGTACGAGAAGATCGCGCTCGGGTACACGCTCGTGTAATGCTTGTCGTAGCGCTGGGACGCTCCGGCGATGGAGAAGCGCGTCGCCGCGTCCTCGAGGCGAAGTCCCGCCTGCGTCTGCAGCTTGCCCGTGCGGTTGGAGAGCAGCGCGTAGCCCGCGCCGATGTCCTCGTGATAGTCGAAGGCGGTGGTGCGCGCCGGCGCGAGCTCGTACAGGCCGGACGCCGAGTTGAGGTAGGACGCCTCGAAGTCGTTGGACGTCGTGCGCCCGATCGCCTTCACGCCCATATCGAGCTTCGTCGCCGTGCCGAACTGCTTCGTGTAGTCGGTCTTGAACGTGATGTACGGATAGCGCCCGACCGCATGATCCTTCTCATGCGTGATGGTGCTGCCCGAGAGATCGATGTCGTTCGTGTTGTTGTTGTTCGCGTACTCGAGGTCGAGCACGAGCACCGGCACGTTCTTCTCCGTCATGCGGCGGAACGAGACGTCGTAATCCTGCGACAGGTTCCGCGAGCTGGACGTGTTGAACTGGTTGTAGAGGCCGATGATCGAGCCGCCCGCATCGAGGTTCGTGTACGACGACGCGTTGTCCCCGCCGAACTTGCCGCCGTAGAGGAAGCCGTCGAACGACAGCGTGTTGCGGTCGTTGAAGCGCCACTCGGAGCGCATGTTGCCGCCACCGGACAGCGGGCGCTGCTTGCCCTCGAGATCCGTCTCGACGAAGCGCGGCGTGGAGATGACGAGGTTCTCGCGCGAGATGGTGCCCGACGTCGCGCGACGATCGCGATACATGTTCGCCGACACGAACAGCACGAGCTTGCCCTGCTGCTTGCCGACGTTGCCGCCCGCGTTGACCTGGCCGGTGGTCGCCGTGCCCATGTTGATGCCGCCGCTCAGCCCGAGCTCCGCCTCCTGGTTGAGGAGGATGTTGATGATGCCCGCCGTGCCTTCCGGGTCATCCTTCGCGGAGGGATTCGTCGCGACCTCGACGTTCTTCACCGTGCCCGCAGGAAGCTGCGCGAGGAAGGCGCCGAGCTGGTCCCCCTTCAGCGGCGTTGAGCGGCCGTTGATCTGGATGACGACGTTCGCGTTGCCGCGCAGGCTCACGTTGTTGGATCCATCGACTTCGACGAGCGGGATGTTGCGCAGCACGTCGACGGCGGTGCCGCCGCTCGCGACGGTCATGTTCTTCGTGCTGTAGCTGTTCCGGTCGGGCGCCAGCACGGTCTCCTCACGCTCGGCGAGGACCTGCTGTCCCTCGAGCTTCGCGGCAACGGTGTGCAGGTTGATGGCGCCCACGTCGACGAGCGGCTTGGCCGGCGCGATGACGATGTCGTTGCGCAGGACGGGTCCGAAACCGAGTGCGCGAACGCGGAGCGTGTAGCGTCCGGGAACGAGACCATCCACGCGGAAGGTGCCGTCCGGCCTGGGCAGCGCGCCGTTCGCGAAGGTGGAGTCACCGGCGCGGCGCACCGTGATGGAGCCGCTCGCGACCGGGCGACCACTGGCGGAGTCCACGAGCTTTCCGACGATCTCGCCGATGCCGGCGGCCACAGGGCGAGCTGACGGCGGTGCCGCCACCTGCGCCTGGAGGCGAAGGCCGAGCAGGAGCAGGAGCGCGGGCAGAGCTCGCTTGAAGAATTTCATTTGACGGTGCCTGAGAGCGTGATGGCGCACCTGGGGGTGCGCGAGCGGAGCGATCCTTGGACGGCGGCTCCGATAAGATGGTTGTGGCTTCAGACACGACGATTAAGAGGTGGAAATTGTGTCATGAAGTTCTGATTACGAACG
>JBDSTA010000063.1:0-6622 GCA_039928475.1 Gemmatimonadaceae bacterium
TCGTGGTGCGCACCGAGCGGAAGCTGTCGGACGACATCAAGCGCAAGATCGCCCTCTTCTGCAACGTGGAGTTCGGTGCGGTCATCGAGTCGCCCGACGTCCGCTCCATCTACCAGATCCCGCTCTCCTTCCGCGAGCAGGGCTTCGACGAGAAGGTCATGCAGAAGTTCGGGTTCGAGCGTCCGGCGCCCGACCTCGCCGCGTGGCGCGAGATGGTCAACCGTGTCGTCGCGCCACACGAGCGCGTGCGCATCGCGGTGGTCGGCAAGTACACGGATTTCGTGGACAGCTACAAGAGCGTGCAGGAAGCGCTCATACACGGCGGCATCGCGAACGACGTCGGCGTGGACATCGACTGGGTGTCGAGCGACAGCTTCACGGACGCGGCAACGGCGCGTCGCATCCTGTCGGAGCATGACGGCCTGCTCGTTCCCGGCGGCTTCGGGGTTCGCGGCGTCGAGGGCATGGTCGAGGCGATCAAGGCAGCGCGCGAAGATGGCGTGCCCTTCTTCGGCATCTGCCTCGGCATGCAGACGGCCATCATCGAGTTCGCGCGCAACGTGTGCGGCCTGGACGACAGCCACTCGTCGGAGTTCGCGCCCGAGTGCGACAATGCCGTCATCGCGCTGATGGAATCACAACAGCACGTCACCGACATGGGCGGCACCATGCGCCTCGGCGCCTATCCGTGCCGCCTCGCGCGCGGCTCCCGCGCCGCCGAAGTGTATGGCGTGGCCGAGGTGAGCGAGCGTCATCGTCATCGGTATGAGGTGGCAAATCAGTACCGCGACATGTTCATCGAGCACGGCCTGCGGTTGAGCGGCCTCTCGCCCGATGGCCAGCTCGTCGAGATCATCGAGTTCCCCGCGCACCCGTACTTCATCGGCTGCCAGTTCCATCCCGAGCTGCAGTCGCGCCCCACGCGGCCGCATCCGCTCTTCGCGGGCTTCATCGCGGCCGCCGCGGCCGCGAAGCGCCGGGATGGCAGCGCGAGTCACACGAGCTCCGCCGCAGCCCCCGCGCATTCATGAGCTTCGTGCGGTTCAGGCGCGACGCACTCTTCCTCATCGCGGGACCGTGCGTGCTCGAGGACGACGCGCTCAACCTGCGCGTCGGTGAGCATCTCGCGCGACTCGCCGAGCACGTGCCGGGCGGCATCGTGTTCAAGGGGAGCTTCGACAAGGCCAATCGCTCCAATGCCGGCGCGTTTCGTGGACCGGGTCTCGACGAGGGACTCGCCGCGCTCGATCGCGTGCGCCGTGCGACGGGCCTGCCGATCCTCACGGACGTGCACCTTCCCGAGCAGTGTGCGGCCGTGGGGCAGGTGGTGGACGTGCTCCAGATCCCTGCCTTCCTCTCGCGGCAGACGGACCTGCTCCTCGCCGCTGGCGCGACGGGCAAGGCGGTGAACGTGAAGAAGGGGCAGTGGATGCATCCCGAGGCGATGCGCGGCGCCATCGACAAGGTCCGCCAGGGGCATCGCGACGCTGGCCATGGTGGCAACGCGGAAGTGGCGGCAACGGAGCGCGGCACGTTCTTCGGCTACGGCGACCTCGTCGTCGACTTCCGCGCCATGCCGCGCATGCGAGCAGCCGCCGATGCACCGGTGATCTTCGATGCCACGCACAGCGTGCAGCAGCCCGGCCGCGGCGAGGGCGGCACGAGCGGTGGTGCGCGCGAGTTCATTCCGTCACTCACACTCGCCGCGTGCGCCGTGGGTTGCGACGGACTGTTCATGGAGACGCACCCGGATCCCGCACACGCGCCCAGTGACGGGCCGAACATGATGCCTCTCGATCAGCTCGACGTGCTGATCCGTCGCGCGGTGGACGTCTGGTCGTGCGCGCGCCGATGATCGATCCGGCCATTGCGCGCAGCATCCGCTTCGTCGGCCTCGACGTGGACGGCGTCCTCACGGATGGCGGGATCTACCTCGGCGCCACGGAGAGCGGGCCCCTCGAGTTCAAGCGCTATGACATCCAGGACGGTCTCGGCATCTACCTGATGCAGAAGGCCGGCTTGCGCGTGGCGATCGTCACGGGACGCGTGTCGGTCAGCGTGAAGCTGCGCGCCGCGGAGCTGGGCATCGAAGACGTCGCGCAGGACCCGAATGCGCAGAAGCTTCCGGCATTCCTGGGCATGCTGGATCGCCACGGCATCAAGCCGTCGGAAGCGGCCTTCATCGGCGACGACTTTCCCGACATGGCGGTGTTGCGCCTCGTCGGGTTGCCGGTCGCCGTCGCGAACGCGGTGCCGGAGATCAAGGCCGCGTGTGCGCTCGAGTTGACGCGCCCGGGCGGCAAGGGCGCCATCCGCGAGTTCGCAGAGCTGCTCCTCAAGGCGCGTGGCGACTGGGAGCAGGTGACCGAGCGCTATGTCGAGGAACGCTCGCTCTCCATGGCGGAGCCGACGTGACGCCCGAAGAGATCATCGAGCGCGGGCGGCGTGTCGTGCGCCTCGAGCGCGAGGCGCTCGGGTCGGTGGAGGAGCGCATCGGCGACTCGTTCGCGCACGCCGTGGCGATGATCGGGCAGTCGCGTGGCCGTGTAATCGTGACGGGCGTGGGCAAGTCCGGCCTCATCGGCCGCAAGATCGCGGCGACGCTCACCTCCACGGGTACGCCCGCGATCTTCCTCCACCCGCTCGACAGCGTGCATGGGGATCTCGGCATCGTCGGATCCGACGACGTCGCGATCATGCTCTCCAAGTCGGGCGAGTCGGACGAGCTGTTAGCCCTGCTCGAACATCTGCAGGGCCTGGGTGTACGCACCGTCGCCATCACGGGAGAGACGGGCTCGGCGCTGGGTCGTCTCTGCGACGTGGCGCTCGACGCATGGGTGCGTGAAGAGGCGTGTCCGCACGACCTCGCCCCGACGACGAGCACCACGGCCGCGCTGGCGGTGGGTGATGCGCTGGCGGTGGCGTTGCTCGAGTACAAGGGGTTCCGGCGCGAGGACTTTGCGCGGCTGCACCCCGGCGGTGCGCTCGGCCGCCGGCTCATCACGCTGGTGGAGGAAGTCATGGTGCGGGAGCCGCTTCCCGTGCTGCCGCCGCGGAGCACGCTGCGGCAGGCGATCGTCGTGCTGGCAGAGCAGCGTGGCATCGTGTTGGTGGCGGACGAAGATCGGCAGTTGCATGGCGTGCTCACCGCGGGAGACCTGACGCGATTGATGGAACATGAAGCGGATGTGATGAACGAGCCGGTGGAGCGGATCATGACGCGTGCGCCGAGGAGCGCGGACGCGGGAGAGCTCGCGAGCGCCGTGGCATTCCGGATGGAGGAGTTCGGTGTGATGGCGATGCCGGTGCTCGGTGAAGGCGGCCGGCTCGTCGGCGTCGTCCACCTGCACGACCTCCTTCGGGCGCGGGTCGCGTGATGCGTCGTGTCATCCTGATGGGCGCATCCATCCTCGCTGTCGCATCCGCGTGCAAGAGGACGGGAACGGCACCGCCGGTCTCGGGCACCACGCTCGCCGACAGCGCAGAGCAGGTGATGTTCAACATCCACTTCGTGCTCACTGACAAGGGTGTGGCGCGCGGCGAGCTGTTCGCGGACACGGCCTACATCTTCGACGAGAACCGTCGCTACGACCTGCGGAAGGTGCGTACGACGTTCAACACGTCCACGGGCGCGAAGGACGGCGTCATGAGCGCGGATCGCGGGAAGTACAGCCTCAACCAGCAAGTGCTGGAGGGCTACGGGAATGTCGTCATCATCACGAACGACGGACGTAAGCTCACGTCACCGCACCTGCGGTACATGCAGGGGTTGAACGAGGTTGCGAGCGATTCGGCGTTCACCCTCGTGAAGCCGGACGGCACGCTCTCCGGCATCGGCTTCAAGTCGGATCCACAGCTCACGCGCTTCCAGGTGTTCAACAGGATGCGCGTGAAGGGCGGCTTCACCCTGCCGGGCCAATGATGCGCGCCGTCGTGTTGGCCGTACTGCTCGTCGCCACGGCGAGCGTGGAATCCCTCGCACAGGCAGCCCCTGCGCCCACGGGACGGTGTCGTCTCACCTTCGAGAGCGATCGCCTCATCACGATCCAGCTTCCCAGCAAGCAGTACAACAGCTACCTGGGCGGCAACGTGATCGGCCGTTGCCCGGCCCAGAAGATGGTGTTGAAGGCAGACAGCCTCGAGTCCTATGGCGATGAGGGCCGGTTCTACTTCGTCGGGCACGTGGACTATGTGGAGCCCCGCGCGAAGCTCAAGTCCGACTTCCTCACGTATTTCCAGCGCGAGGAGCGGCTCCTTGCCTTCTCGAACGTCGACGCGAAACTCCCGAGCGGCTCGACGCTGAAAGGCTCGTCGCTCGAGTACTTCCGCTCCATTCCGAAGGTGCGTCCGAAGCAGCGCATCGTCGCGGTCGGCCGCCCGACGGTCGCCCTCGTCGAGAAGGATGCGCAGGGCAAGCCGCAGCCGCCGGTGACCGTCACGGGCAACAACATCTGGATGGACGGCGACAGCGTCGTGTCGTCGCAGGGCGAAGTCGTGATCGTGCGCCCGGAGCTCACGGCCACGGGCGATTCGCTGTTCATCGACAACGGCGTCGGCATCCTGCGCATCATGCGCACCCCGAAGCTGACCGGTACCAAGGGTCGTCCCTTCACCCTCGTCGGCGAGACGATCGACCTCCTCACCGTGCGGCGGAAGCTGAACCGCGTGCTCGCGAAGAATGCCGCCGAGGCGAAGAGCGAGGACCTCGATCTCAAGGCCGACACCATCGACCTTCGGGTCGTCGATGACCTGCTCCAGCGCGCCATCGCGTGGGGTAAGAGCCGCGCCAACGCGACGTCGCCCTCACAGACGATGATCGCGGACTCGATCGACGTCCTGATGCCGGGCCAGCGCGTGCGCGAGATCCACGCACTGCGCATGGCGACGGCCGAGGGGGTGCCGGATACCACGAAGTTCCGCACCACCGAGAAGGATCGCCTCATGGGCGATACGATCATCGCGACGTTCGACACGATTCCATCGAAGGACACCTCGGCGAAGCCACGGTTGAAGCGGCTCGTGGCCATCGGCACGCCGACCTCCGACGCGAGCTCGCTGCAGACGTTCCCGCCACGCGACACCTCGTACCGGACGCCGGAGATCAACTACGTCACCGGAAAGAAGATCACGGTGGTCTTCGATTCCGCGGGCGTGAAGACGGTGGACGTCGTCGGCCAGAAGCAGGGCATCTACGTCCAGCCGGACTCCACGCGAAAGGGCGGAGTCGTTGGCGCACCTCCCGCCACGCCGGCCGGCACAACACCGCCAGGCTCGAGGCCTCCGGGCTCGCCCGTGCCGAATACGCAACCGCCCACCACGCCGGCCGTGCCGCCGAAGAAGCCATGACCGCTCCGATGACGGGACCTCGCATTCACGCGCTCGTCGAGCGGCTCGCGCGCGGCCATCGCTCCACGGCCCTCGCACTGCACGCGCTGCTCAGCTCCGCCGACGCCAGCGGGACGGCGCGCCTCGACGACGTGGCCCTCGTGTATCGTCGCGATCACCTCGCCGCACAGCGCGCCGCCGGGAAGGACGCGGAGCGCGAGGCGGGTGAGCTGAGCATGGATCGCGTCCGCTCACACCTCGTGACGTCCGTCCTCCCGCGCCTCGTGTCCGAGGGCGCCGTGGAGATGCCGGCGACGACCGCCGCCGATCCTGAGGCCCGCCTCCGCATCGCCCCCGCACTGTGGACCGAGATCGCGTCCATCCGCACAGAGGTGGCGAACGTCCTCCGCGAGACCGGGGAGCATGCCAGCCCGCGCGAGCCGCGCGTGTCCACGCCCGATGTCGCGCAGCACACCGGCAGCGTCCTCGAAGCCGCCGGCCTCTCGAAGATTTATCGCAAGCGCCGCGTGGTGAATGATGTGGCCCTCCGCTTGCAACAGGGCGAGATCGTCGGACTGCTGGGCCCGAATGGAGCAGGGAAGACCACGACGTTCTACATGATCGTGGGATTGATCCAGCCGCTCAACGGCCGGATCCTGCTGGACGGTGCGGATATCACCTCCATGCCCATGTACCAGCGGTCCCGGAAGGGTATCGGGTACCTGTCCCAGGAACCCTCCATCTTCCGGAAGCTGTCCGTCGAGGACAACATCGTTGCCATCCTGGAAACGCTCCCCCTCACGAAGGAGGAGCGCGCGAAGCGGCTGGAGGTGCTGCTCAAGGAATTGAGCATCGAGCACCTGCGGAAGAGCAAGGCATACCAACTCTCGGGCGGTGAACGCCGCCGCCTCGAGATCACGAGGGCGCTGGTCACGGAACCCAAGTTCATGATGCTCGACGAGCCCTTCGCAGGAGTCGACCCCATCGCCGTCCACGACATCCAGACCATCGTGGCGAACTTGCGGACGCGCGGCATTGGCGTATTGATCAGCGATCACAATGTGGAGCAGACCCTGGATATCGTGGATCGCGCGTACATCATGTTCGAGGGCCAGGTGAAGGTCTCGGGCACCGTGCGCGAGCTCGTGTTCGACGAGACCGTCGCGGACAACTACCTCGGACCGACACTGACGGCGCGCCTCCGCGCCCGGTTCACCGCCGAGATGCAGGGAGACGGCCAATGAGACCCGGCCTCGGCCAGCATACGCAGCTCAAGCAGGAGCTGAAGATCAATCCA
>JBDSTA010000064.1:0-5776 GCA_039928475.1 Gemmatimonadaceae bacterium
ACGCCATCCACCGCGCGACGTGCGCCAAAGGCGCGCGCGAGGCCGTCCGCTTGGACGACAGCAGCCGTTGGCGTGGGAGATTCGGGCATCGGCGGAAGATACGCCGTCCGCCGCCTTGACGAGAGGGAAAAACTCCTACAGAACGGGAGATGCAATTCACTCGCGCCACACGTCTCGACCACGATCTCTGGCAGCTCGACCTCGCCTTCCAGGGGAAGCCGGGGGTCATCGCGGCCTTCCTCGTCACGGGCCCCTACGGCCACACCCTGATCGAGACGGGGCCCGGCTCCACGCTCGCCGCACTCGAGGCGGCCGTCGAGGCCGCAGGTGCGAAGCTCGGCGACATCACGCAGCTCGTCGTCACGCACATCCACCTCGATCATGCCGGCGCCGCAGGCTCGCTGCTGCGCCGGCTCCCCAACGCACGACTCTTCGTGCATCCGCGCGGCGCGCGCCACATGATCGACCCGCGCAACCTCATCGCGAGCGCCACGCGCATCTACGCCGAGCGCATGGACTCGCTGTGGGGCGCCTTCGAGCCCTGCCCCGCGGATCGCGTGATGGCCCTGGATGACGGCGCGGAGGTGAGCTGCGGCGGCCGGACGCTCGTCGCGCTCTACACGCCGGGCCATGCGTCGCACCACGTCGCGCTGCACGATCCGGAGAACCACTCGGTGTTCACGGGCGACGTGGGCGGCGTTCGTCTGCAGGGCGCGTCGTATGTGCGGCCACCCACGCCGCCGCCGGACATCGACATCCCCGCATGGCACGCGAGCGTGGATCGCATCCGCGCCCTGCGCCCGCGAGCGCTCGAGCTCACGCACTTCGGCCGCTTCACCGATCCCGCGCGCCATCTGGACGACCTGATGCGCCGCCTCGATGACTGGACGGGCTGGGTGGGCGAGCAGATGGCGCAGGGCCGCTCCCCCGACGCGATCGCAGCGGCGCTGGAGCTGCGCACGTCAACCGAGGTCGCCGGGGAGGTGCCCGATCCGGAGCTCGCCCTCGCCTACGAGCTCGCTACCCCTGCTCGCATGACGGTGGACGGCCTCACGCGCTATCTGTCATCCCGAGCGTAGCGAGGGATCTGCACCTGTTTCACACATTGGTGATGTCGACGTCCTTCGTCTCCTTCACGAACAGCGACCCGATCACCAGCGTCACGAGCGCGATCGACACCGGGTACCACAGCCCCGAGTAGATGTTGCCCGTCGACGCCACGATCGCGAACGCCGTCGTCGGCAGGAAGCCGCCGAACCACCCGTTGCCGATGTGGTACGGTAGCGACATCGACGTATACCGGATGCGCGTCGGGAACATCTCCACGAGCATCGCCGCGATCGGCGCGTACACCATCGTCACGTAGATCACGAGGATCGTCAGCAGCACGATGAGCATCGGGATGTTCATCTGCGCCCTGTCCGCCTTCGCCGGATACTTCGCTGCATCGAGCGCCGCCGGCAGCGCCTTGTCGAAACCCTCGCCCGCCGCGACCGACGACGTCCCCACGCGCACCTGCACCGGCACCCCCGTCGCCGCCTCGTTGCGGTACGGCACGCCGCGCTTCACCAGCGCCGCCTTCGCCACGTCGCACGGCGACGTGAACTTCGACTTCCCCACCGGATCCCACTGCACTGAACAGTCAGCGGGGTCGGACACCACCACCACGGGCGAAAGCTCCTGCGCCGCGGCGAGCGCGGGGTTCGCGTAGTGCGTGATCCCCTTGAAGATCGGGAAGTACGTCAGCGCCGCGAGCGCCAGCCCGCCCATGATGATCGGCTTCCGCCCGATCCGGTCCGACAACGATCCGAACACCAGGAAGAACGGCGTGCCGAGCAGCAGCGACCCCGCGATGAGCAGGTTCGCCGTCTGCGCATCCACCTTGAGCGTCTGCGTCAGGAAGAACAGCGTGTAGAACTGCCCCGTGTACCACACCACCGCCTGCCCCGCCGTGAGGCCGAACAGCGCGAGCAGCACGATCTTCAGGTTCCCCCATTCACCGAACGACTCCGTCAGCGGCTTCTTCGACCCCTTCCCCTCCGCCTTCATCTGCTGGAACAGCGGCGACTCGTTCAGCTTGAGGCGGATCCACACGGACACGGCAAGCAGCACGAGCGAGACAAGGAACGGGATGCGCCAGCCCCACGCTTCGAACGCCTCCGTCCCCAGCGCCGTGCGACACCCGAGGATCACGAGGAGCGAGAGAAAGAGCCCGAGCGTCGCCGTGGTCTGGATCCACGACGTGTACGCACCGCGCTTCCCATGCGGCGCATGCTCGGCCACATACGTCGCGGCGCCGCCGTACTCGCCGCCGAGCGCAAGGCCCTGGAGCAGCCGCATGACGATCAGCAGCACCGGCGCCACCACGCCGATCTTCCCGTAGCCCGGCAGCAACCCGACCACGGACGTGGACACGCCCATGATCACGATGGTGATCAGGAACGTGTACTTCCTGCCGACGAGGTCGCCGAGGCGCCCGAAGACGATGGCGCCGAAGGGCCGCACCGCAAACCCCGCGGCGAACGCGAGCAGCGCGAAGATGAACGCCGTGTTCGGGTTGCTCACGCCGGCGAAGAACTGCTTGCTGATGATCGCCGCCAGCGAGCCGTACAGGTAGAAGTCGTACCACTCGAACACGGTGCCGAGGGACGACGCGAAGATCACGCGCCGCACATCCGCCGCCGACAACGTGGTCGCTGCGCTCGTCGAAGTTTGCATGGTCGCGTAGCCTACGGGTTGATTCCGCGCACGCAAGGGCGCAAAATCAGTCTCATGTCCGACATCGACGTCCTGCTGCAGGAGCACCGCAAGTTCGAGCCGAGCGCCGCGTTCAGGTCCGCCGCGGCCATCTCGTCGCCGGACATCTATGCGAAGGCCGCGAGCGACCCCGAGGCGTATTGGGCCGGCCGCGCGAAGTCGCTCGAGTGGATCGCGCCCTGGACCACGGTCCTCGACTGGAAGCCGCCCCACGCCCAGTGGTTCGTCGGCGGCAAGCTCAATGCGTCCGTCAACTGCGTGGACCGCCACATCCGCGGCGCGCGGCGCAACAAGGCCGCGCTCATCTTCGAGGGAGAGCCTGGCGACCGCCGGACGCTGACGTACTGGGACCTCTACGTCGGCGTCAACCAGTTCGCGAACGTCCTGCGATCACTCGGCGTGAAGAAGGGCGATCGCATCGCGATCTACCTGCCCCTCATCCCCGAGTGCGTCATCGCGATGCTCGCGTGCGCGCGCATCGGCGCCATCCACTCGGTGATCTTCGGCGGCTTCTCGCCCGAGTCCGTGCGCGACCGCATCAACGACTCGCAGTGCAAGGTGCTCATCACCGCCGACGGCGGGTATCGTCGCGGCACCATCGTCCCGCTCAAGCGCAACGCCGACAAGGCGCTCGAGGAGACGCCGAGCATCGAGCACGTCGTCGTCGTGCAGCGTCGTGCGGGTGCGGTGAGCGGCGAGGCCGGCGCGGAGATGACCGACGGCCGCGACAAGTGGTGGCACCGCCTCATGCGCAACGCGCCCATGTGGTGCGAGCCCGAGCCGATGGACGCCGAGGATCCGCTCTTCATCCTCTACACCTCCGGCACCACGGGGAAGCCGAAGGGCATCGTCCACACGACGGGCGGCTACATGGTCGGCGCGCAGTCGTCCACCGAGCTGGTGTTCGACCTCAAGGACGACGACGTCTTCTGGTGCACCGCCGACGTCGGCTGGATCACGGGACACACGTACCTCGTCTACGGCCCGCTCGCGAACGGCACCACGTGCCTCATGTATGAAGGCGCGCCCGACTGGCCCGAGAAGGATCGCTTCTGGGAACTGTGCGAGCGCTTCGGCGTGACGATCCTCTACACCGCGCCCACCGCCATCCGCGCCTTCATGAAGTGGGGCGACCAGTGGCCCGCGAAGCACGACCTCTCCCGCCTTCGCCTGCTCGGCTCCGTCGGCGAGCCGATCAACCCCGAGGCGTGGATGTGGTATCGCGAGCACATCGGCGGCAATCGCTGCCCCATCGTGGACACGTGGTGGCAGACCGAAACCGGTTCGATCGCGATCTCGCCACTGCCCGGCGTGACGTCGACCACCCCCGGCAGCGCCACGCAGGCGATGCCCGGCTACACCGTCGCGCTCCTCGACGCGAACGCGAACGAGATCGGCGTCGGCGGCGGGCTGCTCGCCATCATGAAGCCGTGGCCCTCCATGCTCCGCACCATCTGGGGCGACGACGCGCGCTACGTCGAGACGTACTTCACCAAGTGGCCCAACCGCCCCGACATCTACTTCCCCGGCGACGGCGCCAAGCGCGACGACGACGCGAACTACTGGATCCTCGGCCGCGTCGACGACGTGCTCAACGTCGCCGGCCATCGCATCGGCACGATGGAGGTGGAGAGCGCCCTCGTCGAGCATCCCGCGGTCGCCGAGGCGGCGGTCGTGGGCAAGGCACATGAATTGAAGGGTCAGGCCATCGCGGCGTTCGTTACCTTGCGCGAGGGGTTCAACACGTCGCCCGCGCTGCGCGACGAGCTCCGCGATTTCGTGGCGCAGAAGATCGGTGCCATCGCACGTCCCGACGACATCCTCTTCTCGGCAGACCTGCCGAAAACGCGGTCGGGCAAGATCATGCGGCGCCTCCTGCGCGACATCGCAGAGGGCCGCGCACTTGGAGACACGACGACATTGGCGGATCCGAACGTGGTCAACTCGCTGAAGGACATGTACGAGGCGCAGGAGAGCTGATGCGCAATACCTGCATCGTGGCGCTCGGCGCCATCGCACTCGTGAGCGCCGGCGCCTGCAAGAGCGCGCCCGTGACGAACGACGGCAGCATCCACGCCGTCGCGTACCTGCTCGACTCGCTCGGCAAGGAGGACGGCATCGTGCGCCTCACCGAATCGCCGGGCATGAACGGCGTGCTCGTCCAGATCAGCGTCAAGCAGGGCGCGACGCCTGGCCAGCACGGCTTTCACTTTCACTCCGTGGGTAGTTGCGCGCCGGCGAACAAGTTCGCGGCGGCCGGCGGCCACTTCAATCCGGCGGGGAAGAAGCACGGCCTCTTCGCCGCGGATGGTCCGCACGCGGGCGACCACGAGGCGCTCACCGTGGACGAGTTCCGCCACGCGAGCTACGAGAACGTGGACCGGTTGATCACGCTGTCACCGGGCCCGAATTCGCTGCTGGATGCCGACGGGAGCTCCATCGTCCTGCACGCGCACCCCGACGACCAGCGCACCGATCCATCCGGCGACACCGGCGAGCGCATCGCCTGCGGCGTGATCGTTCGTCTTCCGTAGGAGCGTAGCGAGGAACCTGCACTTCGTTGAACGCAGAGGCGCCGAGGAACCGCTCGGCGCCTCTGCGTTTTTCTGCGGGACTCAGCCCGCCGCAATCCGCTCCGCGTGGAGCTCCGCCACCCCGCGAACGCGCGCCGTCTCGTCGAACGCATTCTCGCTGCGCGCCACCACCAGCGTCGCCGCGCCGTTCCCGATGAGGTTCGTGATCGCGCGCGCCTCGCTCATGAAGCGGTCCACCCCGAGCAGGATCGCCACCCCCTCGATCGGCACCACCTGCATCGCCGAGAGCGTGCTCGCGAGCACGATGAAGCCCGAGCCCGTCACACCCGCGGCTCCCTTGGACGTCAGCATCAGCACGCCCAGCACGCTCAGCTGCTGCGCGAAGCCGAGGTGGACGCCGAACGCCTGCGCGACGAACAGCGCCGCCATCGAGAGGTAGATGGAGGTGCCATCGAGGTTGAACGAGTAGCCCGCGGGGATGACCA
>JBDSTA010000065.1:0-10280 GCA_039928475.1 Gemmatimonadaceae bacterium
GTGCTGGCGAGCCACATCCGCTCGCTCATGCCCGAGCACCTCACGGACGTGCGCTCGAGCGACCAGCACAACGTGAAGCCATGGTTCAACGGGCGCACGGACTTTTCACCTGCGGTGCCGCGCCTGGAAGAGCAGGGTTATCCGCTGATCGGCGGTCGTGTGGATTACATGCACGGCCGGCCGGTCGCCGTCGTCACGTATGGGAGGCGTCAGCACATCATCAACGTGTTCTCGTGGCCGGGCGGGCCGGGCAGCGATGCGCGCATCGAGGAACAAGCGCGGAACGGATACAACCTGCTCCACTGGCGACACGCCAACGTCGAGTACTGGGCAGCGTCGGACTTAAATGCGGCCGAGCTCGGCCAATTCGTCACGTTGCTCAAGTAGCATCGATAGCAACCACAGAGGACACAGAGGTCGCACGGAGGACACAGAGGAAGCGCGTGGATTTCTCACGCCGACCTCTGTGTCCTCTGTGTGCACTCGGTGTCCTCTGTGGTTAAAAGAGAACCCGTAGGTTCACGGATATATTCCGTGGCGCCAGTATGAAATAGTAGGGCTCCATCGCATTCGGATCCGCCACCGCCGCGCCGGGATATCCCCCCGTATACACTCGCCGGTCGAACACATTCCGCACCTGCACGAGCAGCGACTGCCCCGCGACGCGCAACGTTGCACCCGCATCGGCATACCATCCATCCGGCACCACGAACGAGGGATCGTTCGTATTGGTGAGCATCATGCGCGACACATACCGGCCGTCCACATCGAGCGACAGCCACGACGCCAGCTCCGAGCGCACACCCTGGTTGCTCAAGAACTTCGGCGTCATGAGGGGCACGACATCGTGATACACGGTGCCGGTGGCGTCGTCGCGATAGGTGCTGATGCGCGCGTCCGTCACCGACATGTTCCCCGTCAGCGCCAGCGACGGACGCAGCTGCCACATGGCATCCGCCTCCAGTCCCCGCCGCATCGACCGATCCACGTTCTTGCGGAGCTCGTAGCCGAGCGTGTTGATCTCGCCGATCGCTGCGATCTCGTCGCGGAACTGCATCAGGAACAGGTTCGCCTGCGCCGAGAGCACGCCGCGGTGCAGGGTGAGCCCTGTCTCGAGGTCGTAGGCGGTCTCGGGATGCACGCGCGTGAGCGGGAACACGGAGGATGCCTGCACGCTGTCCACATCGTCCGCGCCGGCGAGCATGTCCGAGCGCGTGGGCTCGCGGCCGTTCATGCCGATGCTCGCATACGCCGTGAGACCGCGCACGAGCGCGGCCGACACGCCGACCTTCGGGTTGACGAACGACCAGTTCGCGCTCGCCGGCGCAACGCCGGAGCCCGCGGTGGGCGCGTAGCGGAACTGCACGAGGCGCAGCTGGATGTCACCGAACAAGGTGGCGCGGCCCTGCGTGACGGAGCCCTTCGCGAACGCGCTCTGCTCGCCCTTGTAGCTCGTGTTGTCGTAGTAGCGCGTGTCCAGCGCGGGGCGCTGCAGGAGCCAGTGCTCGCGCGCATAGCGTGAGAAGTTCACGCCCACCGATGCCGACGAGCGGTCGCCCTGCCAGTCGAGCGCGCTGATCACGCCGCCCCAACGCGAGTGCAGGTGGTAGTTGTAGGCGTCGGCATTTCCGCTGCTGCCCGGATAATCGTACCAGCCGCCGGCGTCGAAGCCGTAGAGCGTCGTCGCAAGCGACGCGGACGGCGAGAGCGCGTGCGTCCATGCCACGCCCAGCAGGTCCTGGTGAAAGCGGTCGGTGACTTCGTCGGCCGCGGTGTTGCCGAACGGATTGTCGCGCGGCGTGGCACGCAGGGTGGAGAGCGGCACGGCGTAGTACGCCTGGTCGTTCGACGACAGGCCGGCGAGCAGGCTCACTTTCACGACGTCGCGCGCGCCGAACCATCCACCACTCGCGAACATGCTGCGCGAGCGATTGCCCGAGTTGAAGCGATAGCCCTCGGTCTTCTGCGCGGAGCCGCGCACGTAGCCAGCGAATCCGCTCCCGGTCAGGCCGCTCGTGAACGACGCACTCGCGCGCGACGTGTTGTACGAGCCCGCGGTGAGCTGCACCTCTCCGCCGCGTGGCGACGCGCCGATGGGAATCGACTCGAAGTTCACCGAGCCCGCATACGACGCCGTGCCGTGCGTGCTCGAGCCCACGCCGCGCTGCACCTGCACCGACGCGATGCTGTTCGCGAAGTCGGGGAAGTTGGAGAAGTAGAGCGCCTCGTCTTCCGGCTCGTTGAGCGGGATGCCGTCGAGCGTGATGTTGATGCGCGTCTGGTCGATGCCGCGCAGGCGGATGTACGAGTAGTTCGACGCCGAGCCGCTCTCCGAGTACGCGGTGAGTCCCGGCGCGGACTGGAGCACGAGCGGCGTCTCCTGTCCGGTGTAGGTGCGCTGGATCTCGGGGCGGGTGAGGGTCTTCGCCGAGATGGGCGTCGCGCGTCCGCGCACCGCCGTCACCTGCACGCTCTCGAGCTTCTGCGCGCGCGCGGCGCGCGTGCTGTCGCGCAGGCTGTCAGCGCGCGCGGGTTGCTGCGCGGCGGCCTGGATGAGGAACGCAATCGTCAATGTGAGCACTGCTCGCTCCGGTGTGTCGCATGAATTGCGAGGGAGCGGAGCCCGGGTCGGCGTGCGCGCGAGAAAGGATTGCGCACCACGGTTCCAGGGCGAGTGACGCTCCCTTCGCTGGAATTACCCAGATCAGGTTCGACGGGTGTAATCTCAGCCTGCCAACTGCGCAGGCACCCCGTGCCACTCCCTGAATCATAACGGCATCGTCGTCGCGCGCCACTCCCCTCGTTCGCGCGCACTGGTAACTTCCGGCAAACACACCCCGGATCACATGACGTCCACCCGCAGGTTCGTCGTCGCCGTGCTCGTGATTGCACCGAGCCTGGCCGCGCAGCAATCCACGCTCCCTCCCGTGCCCGGCGGACGCGTGGTCACGGTCACGCCCGAGGGAAAGACGGGGAGCGAGCCGTCCATCGCGATCAACCGCCGCAATCCGGCGCAGGTCGTCGTCACCGCCGGCGCGGGGCTGCTCGCCTACTCCACCGACTCGGCGCGCAGCTTCACGACAGTGAACCCCGCGGCCGGTGGCGGACGCACTGGTGGGGATCCCTCGCTCACGTTCGACGATCGCGGCAACGCGTTCTTCTCCTACCTGTGGATCACGAAGCTCGGCTCGGCGGCCTACTGGGGACATGGCTCGGGACCGAACGCGGTCATCGTGCGTCGCTCCGCCGACGGCGGCGCCACGTGGGACAGGCAGGAGACGCCGATCAGCGAGTTCACCGAGAAGGACAAGGTGATCAAGCTCGCCGACATGCCGCGCATCTGGGCCGACCAGAATCCGAAGAGCCCCTTCCACGGCAATCTCTACTACGCGTGGATCGAGTGGGGGCTCGAGAACTCCGTCGTGCTCTTCTCGCGCTCCACCGACCAGGGCAAGACCTGGTCGTCGCCGATGCGCATCAGCACGGTGCCCGGATTCCCGCGCGACGACAACGGCTCCGTCGTCGGCATCATCGGCACCGTCGCTCCCGACGGCACGCAGTACATCGTGTGGAATCAGGGACTCAACATCACGCTCGCCGTGTCGAAGGATGGCGGCAAGACGTTCGCGCCGTCGAAGAAGATCCTCGACGTCGGTCCGCCGTACTTCGGCGGCACCGGCTCCATTCCGGGCGTGTCGCGCACGATGGGCTTCCCGCAGGTCGCGCTCGATCCGCGAGGCCAGACGCTCTACGTCTCGTGGAGCGACTACAGCAACGGTGACGTGGACGTCTTCCTTTCGCGCTCCACCGATCGCGGTCGCACGTGGACGAAGCCGCAGCGCGTGAACGACGACCCGAAGCACGACGGCATCGACCAGTTCTTCCAGTGGATGACGGTGGACCCCGTGAGCGGCGACGTCTACGTGCAGTTCTATGACCGCCGCGCCGACGCCGGCAATCGCGCGACGCGCGTCACCCTCGCGCGCTCGACCGACGGCGGCAAGTCGTTCACCAACTACGACTGGTCCGACAAGTCGTTCACGGGCGACAACGCCTTCCTCGGCGACTACATGTGGCTCGTCGCGCACGATCGCCGCGTGTATGGCGTGTGGGCCGAGGCGCCCGACGGCTACGTCACCGTGCCGGCGCGCCGGCCCGGGTCAGGCAGCGCGACGATCATCCGTGTCGGCACCGCCGACTTTCGCGGGGTGAAGTGAGACTTCGCGACCTCGCCATTCTCTTCCTGCTCGCGGCACTCTGGGGCGGTTCGTTCCTCTTCATTCGCATCGCGGCGCCGGAGCTCGGCGCCTTCCCGCTCGCGCTCGGCCGCGTGAGCCTCGCGGCCCCGCTGCTGCTCGCATGGATGAAGTGGCAGCGCACGCGCGTGGACCTGCGGCCGTACGCGGGACGGCTGCTCATCCTCGGCGCGCTCAACGCCGCGATTCCATTTTCGCTCATCGGCGCTGCGGAGCTGCACGTCACGGCGTCGCTCGCCGCGATGCTCAATGCGACGGTCCCACTGTGGGCTCTCGTGTTCAGCGTGATCTGGCTGGGCGAGCGCGTCAACCTCAAGCGCGGCATCGGACTGTTGCTCGGCGTGGTGGGCGTCGCGGTGCTGGTCGGCTGGAGCCCGGTGGAGATGAACCGCATCACGGTGCTGAGCATCGTCGCGATCCTCATCGCCTGCGCGTCGTACGGATTGAACGGTGTGTTCACTCGGATGAAGCTGGGCGGCGTTCCCGCGCCGGCGCTCGCGCTCGGGCAGCAGCTCGGCGCGATGGTGTGGCTCACGCTGCCGGCGGCGTGGCAGTTCGGCAGCATCCATGCGACGCGGCCGGCCGTGTACTCGGTGATCGCGCTCGGTGTGCTGTGCACGGCGATCGCGTATCCGCTCTACTTCCACCTCATTGCCGCGGTGGGCCCGATGAAGACGACGACGGTGACCTACCTGCTGCCGATGTTCGGCTCGGCGTGGGGGGCGATCTTCCTGGGCGAGACGGTCACCCGGGGGATGATGGTGGGGATGGGGATCGTGTTGTCGAGCGTGATCCTGGTGAATGAGGTGAAGGTGGGGGCGCTGGTGAGACGCGTAGTACGCGCCTAGGATTGCGTGCCGGTCTGCCGCTGTTCCACTGCCGTCTGCTACTGGCGTCAGGAAATGTGGATGTGTGAAGCGGTGCAACGCGAAGGAGTTGTGGATTCAGCAAGTCTGCATTTCTGAATGCTCCGCAACGTCAGAAGCCCAAACGCACCGGCGCAGAGCCATGTTCAATCATCGTCCGCGGCGGACGCCAGTAGCTGACGGCAGGGCACGGAAGCAGAGGGGAATGCACCTCCTCACTCCCTGGCTTCCTCACCCCCGACCGCCCTTACGCCGCCCTCGCCCGGTGAACCTTCGCCGCCGACTTCTCCCCCCGGCGCAGCGTCACCAGCGTCACCTCGGGCGACGCCCCGATCCGGAACGGGATCCCCCAGTACCCCGTCCCCGGACTGATGTAGAGCAGCGAATCCTCGACACTGTGCGCTCCCATCGCGTGCTCGAGGAAGGGCGACGCCAGGCTCCACCCCAGCTTTGGCAAGGCGAACTGTCCCCAGTGCGTGTGCCCGCTCAGCGTCAGCTCCACTCCGCCCGCGGCGAGCGCCGGCCACAGTGCGGGATTGTGCGCGAAGGCGATCGTCGTCGCATGCTCGGGCACGAGTCGCAGCGCCGCCTCCACATCGGGCGCCGCGCGCGACGTACCACGATGTCCCCCCGCCGGATCGCCCGTCCCCACCAGTGCAATCACCGCGTCACCGCGACGCAACAGCTTCACCTCATTCACGAGCACCGTGCCGAGCGACGCGCCCTTTAGTGCGCGCTCCACATCGTCCCACCCGGCATAGACGTCGTGATTTCCCGGGATCATGTACACGCCCAGTGGCGCATCGAGTGCGCCGAGTGCGCGCGCGTAGGGCGCGACGTCTTCGGCGCGGTCGTCGATCAGGTCTCCCGTCACCGCGATGAGATCCGGCAGCAGCGCACCCGTCGCCTCGACGACGCGCTGGAGGAAGCGCTTCGACGTATGTGGTCCCACGTGCAGGTCGGACAGCTGCACGATGCGCAGCCCCTCGAACTCGTCGGCAAGGCCCGGCACCGCGACGTCCACCTCGCGCACCACGAGCCGCTGCGCGCCCACGTAGCCGAGTGCGAGCACCGTGGCGAGCACCGTTCCGACGATCGCGGCGAGCAGTCGTCCCGCTGTGAGCCCGTGCCCGAATGGCGCGCCGCCCGCGAGGCCGATCAGTCCCGCCGACGCGACGATAGGCAGCATCAGCTGCGCGTACCAGAACGGCCGCACGACGAGCAGGCGAAATGCCTTGCCCGGATAGAAGGGCCACCCGCGCCAGCGCACGAAGGCAAGGAGGGGCAGGGTCGTGTAGGCCGCGACGCCAATCGCCAACGCGCTCGAACCGGCGAACAGCCCCGCCGCGAGCGTGACGATCGTGCCCCACGCGACGACGAGATACGCAACGAGCGTGACGGCGATGCGGATCGGGTTGGCCCTGCGCCTGCCGTGCTTTGCCATGGAAGACATACTCTTTTCAGCGGGGAATGGGTCCCGAACGACTCGATGTGCCGTACATTTGTCCCGCCTTCCACCTCGAACCGGACATATGACCTGCTTTCGCCGTGCAGTCGCCCTGGGCCTCCTCGCCCTCGCCCCCAGCCTCGCGCCGGCCCAGCAGGCCAATGATCCGGAGTATACGGCGAAGATCAAGGAGCTCACCCCCACGGACCCGGTGTGGAAGTTCACCACCGAGCTCGTCGACCACCTGCCGGCCTCCAGCACCGTGCCGTCCGTCCTGAAGGTACTCGGCTACGTGCCCGGTACCGTGGGCAAGCTGTCGCGCACGGAGGACCTCAATCGCTACTTCCGCGCCGTGGACGCCGCGTCGCCCCGCGTGAAGGTGTTCTCGCTCGGCATGAGCGAGGAAGGGCGCGAGATGATCGTCGCCGCCGTGGCCGACTCCGCGGCAATCGCCCGGCTCGACGACTATCGCGCGATGGCCGCGAAGCTCGCCGACCCGCGCGGCGTGAGCGACGCCGAGCGCACGCGACTCATCCACGAGTCGAAGCCCATCTATTGGCTGACCGGCACCATCCACGCACCGGAGACGGGCAGCCCCGAGATGCTGATGGAGCTGCTGTACCGGCTCGCGGTGGAGGAGACGCCGTACGTGAACGAGATCCGCAGCAACGTCATCACGCTCATCACCCCCGCCACGGAAGTGGACGGCCGCAACCGGATCGTGGACCTCATCGAGGAGGAGAAGCAGCTCAAGCTCGGCCGCGGCGGCATCCCGACCATCTACTGGGGCAAGTACATCGCGCACGACAACAATCGCGACGGCCTCATGATGAGCATCAAGCTCACGCAGAACATGAACACGGGCTTCCTGTACTGGAAACCGACGGTGATGCACGACCTGCACGAATCGGTGCCCTTCCTGTATACGAGCACCGGCACGGGTCCGTACAACGACCAGTTCGATCCCATCGTCGTGAACGAGTGGCACACGCTCGCCTACCAGGAGATCACGGAGCTCACGAAGCGTGGCCTCCCCGGCGTCTGGACGCACGGCTTCTACGACGGCTGGGCGCCCAACTACATGCTCGGCATCGCGCAGTTCCGGAACTCGCTCGGCAAGTTCTACGAGACGTACACCTCCGGCGGCGCCGACTGCCAGATCGTGAAGCTCCAGGGGAATGCGACGTCGAAGGAGTGGGATCGCCCCAACCCGCCGGTGAACGGCGTGAAGTGGTGCATCCGCAGCAACATCAACTACCAGCAGTCGGGCGTGCTCGTCGCGCTCAACTACGTGGCGAGGAACCATGACACGTTCATGGAGAACTTCTCGCTCAAGGCCACGCGCATGGTCGCCCGCGGGACGCAGGCCGCGCCGTACGCCTTCGTCATCCCGCACGACCAGAAGCGCTCGGCGGAAGCCGGCGACCTCGTGAACTACTTCCGGAAGATCGGCAGTGAGGTGCACGTCGCGACGGCCGACTTCGCGACGACGACGATGCCCGCCGTGATCGAGCGCGGGCTCGTGGGCGGCGGGGCAGGGCCAGCGCGCCCGGACAGCGCCGCGCGCCGCGACACGGCCGCCGCACCGAAGAACAGCGCCACCGTGCACGCGGGCGACTGGATCGTGCGCATGGACCAGCCCTACACCGCGCTCGTGCGCACCGTGCTCGCGCTCCAGCGCTTCCGCCCCGACGACCCTTCGCCCTACGACGACACCGGTTGGTCGCTGGACCAGCTGCGCCACGTTACCGCGATGACGATCGCCGACTCGTCGATCCTCACGAAGCCGATGTCGCTGCTGACGGCGGACGTCGCGCCCGCCGGCAGCACCACCGGCACCGGCGGCACGCTTGCCATCGCGCACGTGGGCGACTGGCGTTCGGCGACGCTTCCATGGAAGGTCGGCGGCAACAAGGTGCAGGTTGCGGACACAGCGTTCACCGCGGGTGGGGCCACGTTCGCCGCGGGGACGTATCTCGTGGCGAGCAATAGCGCGACGCTCGACGCCGTCACGAAGCTCGGCCTCAAGGCGACCGCGTTGGCGTCGGCGCCAACCGTGCGGTCGCATGCGCTCACGCTTCCGCGCATCGTGTTCCTCCACACGTGGATCGAGACGCAGAACGAGGGCTGGGTGCGCCACGCGCTCGAGGAGATGGGCGTGCCGTTCACGTACACGTCCACGCAGTCGATCAGGAAGCCGCGGTACCTCGACAAGTTCGACGTCGTGCTCTTCCCGCACGTCGGCGCGTCGGCGTCGCAGCTGGTGAACGGCCGCGCGATGGTCGGGCCGGCCATCCCATGGAAGAAGACGCCGCTCACGCCGAACATCGGCGTCATCGATTCCACGGACGACATTCGCCCCGGCATCGGCTTCGACGGCCTCGCGGCGCTGAAGGCCTTCGTCGATCGCGGCGGCCTGCTGGTCACCGAGGGCAACAGCACGCGCCTGCCAATCGACTTCGGCTTCACGCCGACGGTCTCGGTAACGACGACGCCACGCCTCGTCGCGCGCGGCGCCGTGTTCCGCGCGGAAGCGGTGGAGCGCGCGAGCCCGATTCTCTACGGCTACTCGGAGCGCACCTTCCCGGTTTACTTCAACACGGCGCCGATGTTCACCGTTGCGCCCGCGCCGGATGCCGACACCGCGAGTCGTCGCGTCGCGCAGAACGTGGCGGACCTCTCCATCGAGAAGGAGGCCGCGCGCCAGCGTGCTCGCGTGATCGTGCGCTTCACCCCGCGTGCGGACTCGCTCCTCGTGTCCGGCCTGCTCGACAACGGGAGCGAAATGGCCGGACGCGGCGCGGTGGTGGACGCGCCAGTGGGCAACGGGCACGTCGTGATGTTCGGCATCCGCCCGATGTGGCGCTACGAGACGCAGGGCAGCTACGCGATGCTCCTCAACGCGATGCTGAACTGGAACGCGCTGGACGTGAACAGACCGAAATGACCGGTCAGCCTGTGCTCGTGATTGGCGGTGGTCACCTGGCGGAGCGCATCCGCCAGGTGGCCTCGTCGCGCGGGCACACCGTGCGGCAGAGCCAGTACGACGACCTGCGCGCCGAGAGTCCCGGTGCGTCGGCATTCGACGCGATCACGAGCGCGCTGCAGCGACTCGACCTCGCATCGCTCGGCTGCATCTTCCTCGTGGATGACAGGGATGAGCACAACTTTGCCCTGCTCGTCGCGCTCACCGGCACGCGGGGGTGTGGGCGCATCGTCGCCGCGCTGTTCAACGAGAACATCGCGCCGCACCTTCAGGCCGCGAACCCCAACATCGCCATCCTCAACCCGGCGCGCATCGCTGCGCCCACCTTCGTCGCGGCGCTCGATACGCCGGTCACGCACGAGCTGCGCTACACGCCGGCACGGATCATCAGTGCGCCATCGCTCGCGCGTCCGGATCGGTTGATACGTCGCCTCACGGGCTGCTTCGCCGTGCTCGTCGCGGTCGCGGTGATCTTCTTCCATTTCGCCGAGCACCTGAGCTGGATCAACGCGCTCTACTTCGTGATCGTCACCATCGCCACGGTGGGCTACGGCGACATCACGCTGCTGAACTCCGGCACGATCACCAAGCTCGTGGGCATCGCGCTGATCCTCAGCTCGACGGCGTTCATCTGGATGATCTTCTCCTTGACCGTGGACCGGCTCATCCGACGGCGCGCCGAGCTCTCGCTCGGCCGGAAGAAGTACGGGATGAAGGGACACGTC
>JBDSTA010000066.1:0-12272 GCA_039928475.1 Gemmatimonadaceae bacterium
GTACTCGCCCTGCATCCACAGCAGCCGGTTCACGATGCCGCGATGGCGGTTGAGCGCGCCCTTCGGCTTCCCTGTCGAGCCGGACGTGTAGATCATGTACGCGAGGTCGTCGGGCTGCACGGTTGGCAGCTCGCCTGCCCCGCTCGACGCGATCGCATCCCACTGGGCGTCGACGCACAGGATCTCGGCGCCGTGCACGCCGCTCAGCACCGCCTCCTTCACGCGCGCTTGCGTGAGGAGCACCGGACACTTTGCGTCGGCGATCATGTACTCGAGGCGGTCGGCGGGATACTCGGGATCGAGGGGCACGTACGCGCCACCCGCCTTGATGATCGCCACCAGCGACACGACGAGCTCCAGCGAGCGCTCCATGCACACGCCCACGAGCACTCCGGACTTCACGCCGCGCACCACGAGCGCGCGCGCGAGCGTCGTCGCGCGTGCATCCAGCTCGGCGAAGCTCAGCATTGCGCTGGGGTCGGAGGCAAGCGACACCGCCGTCGCGTCGGGCGTACGCCACGCCTGCCCCGACAGCAGCGACGACAGCGTCGCCTGCCCCGGATACGTCACCTCCGTCGCATTCCACTCGTTCAGCACGAGGTCGCGCTCTGCGGGCGTGAGCAGCGGCAGCTCCGCCACCCGCGTGTCGGGCGCTGCAGTCGCGGCGGCGAGCACGACTCCGAAGTGCGACAGCATGCGCTGGATCGTCGCGGCGTCGAACAAGTCGGTGCGGTATTCGATGCCGACGCGCAGCCCCTCGCTCGTGAACGCCGGTCCGATCGTGATGTCGAACTTCGACACGCCACGATCGAGCGCGATGGGCATCATCATCGCGTCACCGAGCTCCGCGGGCGCCGCGCTCTCGTCGATCATGGCGAACATGACGTCGAACAACGCGCCGGCGCGCTGCTCGAGCGCGATGGTCTCGTACGGCAGCTCGGCGTGCTCGTTCGCGCCGAGGCTCGCGTCGCGCACGCGCGCGACGATGTCCGCGAACGTCGGGTCTCCCTCGAAGGTCACGCGCAGCGGCAGCGTGTTCGAGAAATAGCCGACGACGCCTTCCACTTCCGGCTGAGAGCGCCCCGTCACCACCGTGCCGACGACGACGTCGTCCTGGCGCGAGTAGCGATGCATCATCACCTCGAACGCCGCGAGCAGGACGACGAACGGCGTCGTCGAGTGCGCGCGTGCGGTGGCTTGGACGATCTCGCCGAGCGAGTTGCCGAGTAGCAGCGTCTCGCGCGCACCGTTGAAGCTCGGCGCCAGCGGCCTCGGGCGATCGGTGGGAAGCTCGAGCCGCGCTGGCGCGCCGGCCAGCGTCTTCCTCCAGTACGTCTTCAGGGCCTCGACGCGTGCATCGTCGAGCTGCGTACGCTGCCAGCGGGCGAAATCGCTGAACTGGATGGCGAGTGGCGCCGGCTCGTCGCCGCGGTACAGGGCGTCGAGGTCGCGCATCATGATGCCGCCCGACGAGCCGTCGGACGCGATGTGATGCGACACGAGCACGAGCGCGTGCTCCTCGTCGGCGAGGCGCACGACCGTCGCACGCAGGAGCAGGTCGCGGGCGAGGTCGAACGGCTCGCTCGCGGCCTCGCGCAGCACGCGCATCGATTCCTGCTTGCGCGCCACGGGGTCGAGCGCCGAGAGGTCGACGACATTCACCTCGACGTCGCGCGCAGCGCGCTCGGCGAGACGTGGTGCGTCGGTACCGCCTTCCACGACGCTGCGGAGAATCGCGTGACGCTTCACGACCCCGTTCAATGCCTTTCGCAGCTGCGCGAGGTCGAGCTCGCCGACGACGTGCATCGCGCGCGGCACGTTGTACGTCGACATGCCGGGCGCCGCCTGCTCGAGACGCCACAGCAGCTCCTGCGCGAACGACAATGGCGACGCTTCGCCCTCCGCGCCGCGCGGAATGCCGGCCGACGACGCGCGCGACCGCGCCTCGCGCAGGCGCTGCTCGAGCAGCGCACGCTTCGCGGGCGACAGCCCATCGAGCTGCGCCAGCAGTGCGTCGTCCGTGCGCGAGGCGGTATCCACGATCACGACGGCCCGTTCTGCGCGGCGAGGCGCGCGGCTTCCTCGTCGCTCATCCCTTCGAGCGAGGCCAGCGCCGCCGCGAGTTCACGCTGCTTCACCGCATCCACTTCAGCGTCCACCACCCTGGCGAGCTCGCCGATGGTCGGCGTGTCGAACAGCGATCGCAGGGGCAACCGCACGCCGAACTGACGACTCAGCTTGCCGAGCACGCGAATGGCCAGCAGCGAATGTCCGCCGAGCGTCATGAAGCTCTCGGTGGTGCCGATGCGCTCCTTCTTGAGCACGTCCATCCAGATGGCCGAGAGCGCACGCTCCGTGTCCGTCGCCGGCTCGACGAATTCGTCCTTGACCTTCCCCGCTTCCGGATCCGGCAGCGCGCGGCGATCGATCTTGCCGTTCGCGGTGATCGGCAGCGCGTCGAGCAGCACCACGCTCGAGGGCACCATGTACTCCGGCAGCCGCTCGGCGAGCGACGCCGTGATCTCCTCCGGCGTGACCTTGGCCGTGTGCGCCGCGGAGTATCCCTCGTTCTGCGCGACGACGTACGCGACGAGCCGCGGCTCAGCGTCGCCGCCGCCATGCAGTGCGACCGCCGCCTGCGACACGCCGCGCAGCGCGACGAGCGCCTGCTCGATCTCTCCGAGCTCCACGCGGTAGCCGCGCACCTTCACCTGGTCGTCCGTGCGCCCGCGGAACTCGATGGCGCCGTTCGCCAGCCGACGGACGCGATCGCCGGTCTTGTACAGTGTGTCATGCTGAGCGGAGCGCGCAGCGCGGAGTGGAGGAATCTGCACTTGCGCGGCCGACACAAACCGCTCAGCCGTCAGGTCATCCCGCCCGCGATACCCGCGCGCCACGCCGTTGCCACCGATGTACAGCTCGCCCGGAATCCCCACCGGCACCTGGTTGCGATTCGCATCCAGCACGTGGAGCTGCACGTTCGCGAGCGGTCGCCCGATGGGCACCGTCTGCGCGCCGTCCTTCTCTACCTCGGCCAGCGACTCGGACGTCACCTCGTACGTGCACGCGCCGACCGTCGTCTCCGTGGGCCCGTAGTGATTCAGCACCCGGCACGACTCGGCGCCGAGCAGCGCGCGTGCGACGTCCGGCCGGAGCGCCTCGCCGCCCAGCACGATCCAGCGCGACGGCAACACCGCGCCAAGCTCGCGACCCGTCCGTCCAGCCACGAGCGCCATCAGGTGATTCGGCGTCACCTTGAGGACGTCGAGCGGATGCGCCCTCACGTACTCCGCGAAGCTCGCAGGCTCCGTCGTCTCACCCTTCGCGAGCACGTGCAGCGTGCCGCCATTCAGCAGCGCGGGGTACACGCTCGTGTTGCCCAGGTCGGCCGCGAGCGTGGACACGAGCCCGAAGTGCAGGCAATCGACGTCGCCGAGCACGCGCGTCACGCCGCGTGTGTAGTGCACGACGTTCGCATGCGTGACCTCGACACCCTTCGGCGTGCCCGTCGATCCGCTGGTGTAGAGCACGTAGGCCACGTCGTCCACTCCCGGCAGCACCGGCTTCGCGTGCGAGGTCACATCCCCGCCGATCTTCACGACGACCACCGAGTCCGGCAGCCTGCGCGCGCCGTCGTCATCCGTCAGCACCACCCGCGCGCCGCTCTCGGCGAGCTGCTGCTCGAGTCGCGCCGCGGGAGCGTCAACCGACAGCGGCATGTACGCGCCCGCCGCCTTCATGATGCCGAACATGCCGACGACCGCATCCGCCGACCGGTCGAGGAGCAGGCCCACCGCGGACCCGCGCTCGACTCCTGCGCCGGACAACTGTTCCGCCACGCGATCCGACGCCTCCGCGAGCTGCGCATACGTCAGCGTCGCATCCTTCGTCACGACGGCGGGCCGGCCGGGCACGCGCGACACCTGCTTCTCGAACAGGTCGATGATCGTCGCCGCAGGTGCACTGTCGTCGTCCGTCTCGTTCCACTCGGCGACCTGCCGCGCTTCGTCGGCGCTCATGAGGCGCATCGCAGAGATCTTCACGTCGGGATGCGCGGTCGCCTCCTCGAGCACGTTGCGCACGTGGCCCAGGAAGCGCTGTGCGAAGCCCGTCGTGAACAGGTCGGTGCGATACCACAGTGCGAGCCGCAGCCCTTCCGCCAGCTCGGCCACGAGCAGCGTGAGGTCGAACTTCGACATGCCGAAGTCGATCGCGATGGTCTCCACCTTCACGTCGCCGAGCCGGAGCTCGTCCGGAAGCGTATCCTCCATGGTGAGCACGCAGCTGAAGAGCGGCGTGTCACCCTGCGCCTCGTGCTTCTCGCGCAACTCGAGCACGAGCTTCTCGAACGGCACGTCCTCGTGCTCGTACGCGTCAACGGCATTCTCCGCGATGCGCTCGAGCAGCTCGGCGAACGTGGGGTCGCCCTCGAAGCTCGTGCGCATCGCGAGCGTGTTCGCGAAGTAGCCGATCAGCCCCTCCACGTCCGTCTCGTTGCGGCCGGCGATGGGCGAACCGGTGATGATGTCGTCCTGCCCGCTGTAGCGATGCAGCACCGTGTGGTACGCGGCGAGCAGCACCATGTATTGCGTCGCCCCGTGATCCATGCCGAGCTCGCGCAGCTTCGACACGAGCGAGGCAGGCAGCACGATCGCCTCGCGCGCGCCGTTGAAGCTCGGCACCGCGGGCCGCGGGAAGTCAGTGGGCAGCTCGAGCGACGGCAGCGGCGATGCCAGGCGCTTGTGCCAGTACTCCAGCGGCTCGGCGAGCGAACCACCTTCCACCTGCTCGCGCTGCCAGATGGAGAAGTCGGCGTACTGCACCGGCAGTGCTGGCGACGCCGGCTCCTCGCCGCGGGCATACGCCTCGTAGCCCTCGCTCAACTCCCGGAACATCACACCCTTCGACCATCCGTCTGACGCGATGTGGTGCGTCACGAGCACGAGCACGTGATCGTTCGCGTCGAGGCGCAGCAGGAAGCCGCGCAGCAGGCGGTCCTTCGTCAGGTCGAACGGCGTGCGCGCCTGCTCCAGGAAGAACTGCTCTGCCGCTGGCATGCGCTCGTCCTCCGGAAGACGACTGAGATCCGCCACGGGGAGGTCGAACCGGCGCGGCTCGTGCACCACCTGCACCGTGCCGCGCGCATCGCTCGCGTACGTCGTCCGCAGGATCTCATGGCGCTCGACGAGTCGCTCGAGCGACCGGCGCAACGCGTCGTGATTCAACTCGCCGCGCAGGCGCATCGCGCGCGGAACGTTGTACGCGGTGAGGCCCGGCGTCGCGCGATCCAGGAGCCACAGCAGCTCCTGTGCAAACGACATGGGCGCCACATCGCCCGTGGTGCGCTTCCCGATCGCGCTGCTCATTTCGCCGCCACCGCTGCATCCACCGCCACGGCGATCTGCTCCACCGTCGGCGTCTCGAACAGGCTGCGCAGGGGAAGCCGCACTCCGAACGCCTTGCTGATCTTGCCGAGCAATCGAATCGCCAGGAGTGAATGTCCGCCGAGTGCGAGGAAGTTGTCCGTCACGCCGACCTGCTCCCGCTTCAGGACGTCGGCCCAGATTGCCGCGAGCTGCACCTCCGTCTGCGTGCGCGGCGCGACGAAGCTCGGCGCCGCCGTCGCCGATGCGCCGGGCTCGGGCAACTTCGCGCGATCGACCTTTCCGTTCGCCGTGAGCGGCAGCTCGTCGAGCAGCACCACGGCACTCGGCACCATGTACTCCGGTAGTTGCGCCGCGAGCCACTCGGTGAGCTTCTCGCTCGTGGGCCGGTCGCTGTGGCTCACCGCGTAGCCGTCCGTCTTCGCGACCACGTACGCGGCGAGCGTCGCGTCACCCGCCTCAGGTGTCCGCAGCACGACGATGCAGTTGGCCACGCCCGCGTGCGCTCGAAGCAGTTGCTCGATCTCGCCGAGCTCCACGCGATAGCCGCGCACCTTGACCTGGTCGTCGATGCGCCCGAGGAACTCGATGGTGCCGTCGGGCAGTCGCCGCGCGCGATCACCCGACCTGTACAGTGTGTCATTCCCGACGACCCCGGGCCGCACCACAAACCGCTCCGCCGTCAGGTCGTCGCGACCGATGTAACCCTGCGCCACACCGTCGCCGCCAATCCAGATCTCGCCCGGAATGCCCACAGGCTGCTCGTGCCCGTCGCGATTCATCACGTACACCTGCGTGTTCGCGAGCGGAAGCCCGAGCGGGATCGTCTGCGCGCCATGGCTCATCGCGTCGCCGATCGAGCGCGACGTCACCTCGTGCGTGAGCACCCCGACCGTCGTCTCCGTCGGCCCGTAGTGATTGAGCACGCGGCAGTCGCCGTCGCGCAGCAGCGTGCGCGCGACCTCGGGTCGCAGTGCCTCGCCGCCGAGCACGAGCCACTTGCTCGGCAACACAGTGCTCGACAATGCGCTGAAGTGATTCGGCGTGATCTTCACGACGTCCAGCGGGTGCGCCTTCACGTAGTCCGCAAACAGCGTTGGTTCCGTCGTCACACCCTTCGCGAGCACGTGCAGCGTTCCGCCCGACAGCAGTGCCGGCAGCAGGCACGTATTGCCGAGATCCGCACCGAGCGTGGACACCAGCCCGAAGTGCCAGCCGTCCAGCGCGGCGAACCCGTCGCCAGCCTCTTCCGCAGGGACGCCGCCGAGCACGCGGCTCACCGCGCGCGCGTAGTGCACCGCATTCGCGTTCGTGACGACGACACCCTTCGGGGCGCCCGTCGATCCGCTCGTGAACAGCACGTACGCGGCACTGGCCGGATCGCGCGCCACATCGCCCACCGCCTCGACCATCATCGGACCGTCGAGCGCGACGACCCGCACGCCCGCTGGCGCGTCCGCGCTGTGCGCCTGAAGTGCGACGAGCACCTTCGCGCCACTCTGCCGCATCTGGTCCGCGCGGCGAGCCGCCGGCAACTCCGGCGGCAGCGGCACGTAGCTCGCGCCCGCCTTGAGGATGCCGAGCAGGCCGGCAATCGCATGCACGCTGCGATCGGCCCCGAGTCCCACCGTGTCGCCGGCGTTCACGCCGGCCGCGCGCAACTGCCCCGCGAGTCGCGACGCCGCCGCATCCAGCTCGGCATACGTCATCGAGCCGTCCTCGGCCACCACCGCTGTGCGATCACCCACGCGCGCAACCTGCGCCTCGAACAACTCGATGAGCGTCGCCGGCGCGCCCTCATCCACGTCCGTCGCATTCCACGACGCCAGCGCTTCGCGCTCGGCCGGCGTCAGGATCGACACCGACGACATCGCGCGCGCCGGCTCGGCCACCATCGCCTCGAGGACGGTTCGCACGTGGCCGAGGAACCGCTCGGCGTATTCGGCGGTGAAGAGGTCCGTGCGATACCACAGCGCGAGCTCGAGACCGTCCGTGCGCTCGGTGGCAAGGATGGTCAGGTCGAACTTGGTGCCAGCGGCATCCAGCTCCACGGGGCTGATCGCTGCATCGCCGAGCCGGAGCTCTGCTCCGAGTGTGTCCTGCATCGTGAGGACGACGCGGAACAGCGGTGCATGCGACTGCGCGCGCCCCGCCTGGAGCTCGAGCACGAGTGGCTCGAGCGGCGTGTCCTGGTGCTCGAACGCGCCGAGGACCGTCTCCGAGACGCGAGTGAGGAGCTCATTCACCGTGGGGTCGCCATCGAAGCGTACGCGCATCGGCAGCGCTTGCGAGAAGTAGCCGACCATCTCTTCCATCTCGCGGCTCGTGCGTCCCGCGACCGCGGAGCCGACGACGATATCGTCCTGGCCCGAGTACTGGCGCAGCACCGCGGCATACGCCGTGAGTAGCGCCATGTACGTCGTTGCGCCGTTCTCCTGCGCGAGCGAGCGGACTCCCGCGTGCAGCGACGCAGGTAGCACCACCGTGCGACGCGCACCGGCGAAGCCCTGCGATGCGGGACGCGCGTGCACCGTGGGCAGTTCGAGCACGGGAAGCTCGGCAAGGCGTGCGCGCCAGTATCCCAACCCGCTCTCGAGTGCATCACCGCGCAGCGTTTCGCGCTGCCATGCGGCGTAGTCGCCGAAGTGGAGCTCCGCAGGCGGAAGATCCGGCGTCGCGCCGCTGCGCTCCGCGTCGTACAGCTCGCCGAGCTCACGGAAGATCACGCCGTACGACCACGCATCGGAGACGATGTGGTGCGTGAGGAGCAGCAGCACGTGATCGTCCGGCGCAATGCGCGCGAGCGCGGCGCGGAATCCCGGCTCCGACGCGAGGTCGAACGGCGTGTCAGCCTCACGACGAAGTGCCGCGATCGCCGCCAGCTCCCGCTGTTCGTCCTGGAGCATGCTGACGTCGTGCACGGTCATCTTCACGGGCGCGCCATTGAGCACGTCCTGCACGGCGCCGTCACCACTCGGTGCGAACACGGTGCGCAGGGCCTCGTGCCGCTGGACGACGGTACTCAGGGCGCGCTCGAGTGCGGGGATGTCGATCGTGCCGCGAACGCGGCGCGCCAGCGGCGTGTTGTAGGCCGTGAGCCCGGGGGTCGCGCGGTCGAGCAGCCAGAGCACTTCCTGCGCATAGCTCAACGGCGCGGCCGCGGTGCGGTCGCGCGGTGCAATCACCGGCTCGGAGGCGGCATCGAGCCCCTCCTCAGCCAGCAGTTGCTCCAGCAGCCGCTGTCGCTCGCGTTCGAGCTCTGATTCTGCGCGTGTGGTCTGGCTATCCATTACAGGAATCTGGGTCTCAGTTCGTTGCGTTGCGAGCCGCGCCGGCGCCCCGCAGCTCGTCCAATGACATCGCGTACACCCGCTGCGCGACTCGCGCGATCTTCTCCAGCTCCCCGGGCCGCCGCTCGCGCGTCCTGAGCGCCGCGGCGAGTGCCGCCACCGTCGGATTCGCGAACAGGACGCGCACCGGCGCTTCGAGCTGGAGCGTGCTGCGGATCCGCGATGCGATCTGCGTCGCGACGAGCGAATAGCCGCCCAGCGCGAAGAAATTCTCGGTGATGCCCACGCGTTCCACCCCGAGCACGTCGCTCCAGATGGATGCGAGCACGGACTCCGTCGCCGTGCGCGGCTCCACATGGTCGCGCGCGCGATCCGGTGCCTGCGAGCTGACCTCGGCCTCGGGCAGCGTGGCCAGGAGCTCTGCGATCGTGGCATCCGGCGCGGCAATCATCGCCCTGAGCGCGGCCTGCATCCCGTTGGCCATCGCCTGAGCCGCCGGCGCATCGAAGTACCGCTGGTCGAAGGTCACGCGGAGGGACAGTGCGTCGCCGCCCGCCACGATCACGGACAGGGGATACGCGGTGTGCGTCGGCACGTGCACGAGCGACGTCTCCATTCCATGGCCGAGCCACGCGCTGGTCGCCTGCTCCGCGTCGTCGTGCTGGAAGACGAGCAGCGTGTCAAACAGGCGCGTGCGCCACGGCACGCCGCTCCATTCCTGCACGCGCTCGAGCGGCGCGTGCGCGAAATGCTGCATCTCCGCCTGCGAGTGGTGCAGCGACGTGATCCAGTCGCCCAGCGAGGAGTTCCCGGCTACCTGCACGCGAAGGGGCAGGTTGTTGATCGTCAGCCCCACCATGCGCTCGATACCGGCGACGTCGCCATCGCGACCGGCGACGGTGATGCCGAACGAGATGTCGTCATGCCCCGCGCGACGCGCGAGCCACAGCGCCCACGCGCCAGCGACGAGTGTGTTCGTCGCCACCTGCCGCGTGCGCGCGAGCGCGCCGAGCGCGGTCGTCTCCGCCACGCTCAGCTCGGCCACCACTTCCTCCACCTGCGAGACGTCCGCGTCGGCGTGCGCCGGCACCAGCTTCGGCGGCGGCACGAAGCCGTCGAAGTGCCGAGCCCAGAAGGCGCGCGCGTCGGCGAGCGACTGCACCTGCTGCCAGCCGACGAAGTCCGCAAAGCGCGGCGCCGCCTCGAGCACAGGGGTCCCTCCGCGCGCGAGCACCGGATACGCCGTCGCGATCTCGAGGAGGATCAGCGGCCACGACCAGCGGTCGAGCAGCAGGTGGTGGTTGCTCCACACGAGCTCGTACTCGTCGTCGGCATGGCGCACGAGCGCGATGCGCATCAACGGCGCACGATCGAACGCGAATCCCTGCGCGCGATCCGCCGCCAGCAGCGCAGCCATGCGACGTCCCTGCTCCTCGGTCCCGAGCCCGCGCCAGTCGTGCTCCGTCCACGGCAACGCCGCGTCACCGACGACGACCTGCATGGGCTCGCGCAGCCCCTTCGTCGCGAACGCGGTGCGCAGGATGGCGTGCCGCTCCGTGACGAGATCCCATGCAGCGCGAAGTGCCCGCGCGTCGAGCGGCCCGCGCAGCGTGTAGCGCCACTGCTCGAATCCCGGATCGCTCGCGGGGTCCGCGTAGCCGAGGAAGAGCCGCTGCATCGGCACGAGCGGGTAGACGTCCTCGACCCCCGGATACGCCGTGGCCACGTCGTCCAGCTCGGCCTGCGTGAGTCGGGCGAGCGCGAAGTCCGACGGCGTGAACCCGCCTGCGCCCTGCTCCGTGCAATGCGCGATGATCGCGCGCAGCGCTGCGAGATACTCGCTCGCGACGCGTGACATCGTGTCGTCGCCAAGGGTATCGGCGTCGTATGACCACCGCAGCTCGAGCTTGCCTCCGGCGACGAGCGCGTTGAGCTCGAGCGCGTGCGGGCGCGCTGAGTCGGCGCCGTACCAGGAGCCCGTCGCCTCGTGCGTGAAGGCGAACATCGACGACGACGCGAGCGCCTGGTCGAACTGGCCGAGGTAGTTGAACACCACCTCAGGCGTCGTCTGCGCCTTGAGGGTCTCCGCGCCGTCGAGGTAGCGCAGCAACCCGTAGTTCACGCCGCGATGCGGCACACCGCGCAGCATCTCCTTCGTCTCGCGCAGGCGATCGCCCGGGGCGGCCGCACCAAGTCGCAGCCGCACGGGGAAGAGCGTGGTGAACCACCCCGTGGTGCGACTCACGTCGGCGCCCGGCACGATGTCCTCTCGCCCATGCCCTTCCACGTTCACCACGAGATCGCCGTCGCCAAGCCACGTGCCCATCGCCGCAGCGAGCGCCGCGATGAACGCGTCGTTGATCTGCGTGTTGTACGCGGCCGGCACGTCCTGGAGCAGCTGCCGCGTCTCCGCGGGTGTGAGCGCAACGGTCCTGTCGCCTCGAGAAAAGCGAGGGGCATGCACTTCCGCCTTTTCCAGCGCAAGAAATGAAGGAGACCCCACTCCCTCCCAGTACGACAACTCCCCCGCGCGCGCTGCGGCGCCGGCGCGGCCGACCTCGCGCGCCCACCATGTGAACGGCGTCGTCTTCTCAGGCAACGCGCGCCCGAGGTACGCCGCCTCGATGTCCTCCAGCAGCACCCGCCACGACACCCCGTCGATCGCGAGGTGGTGCACCGCGACCAGCATGCGCTCCGTGAAGAGCGCCACGCGGATCATCGGCCCGCTCGCAAGGTTGAGCGAAGCCTGCACGCGCTCGCACGCCTCCGGCGTCGGCGCGCCGTGCACGATCTCCACGAGCACGTCGTCCAGCGCGTCCACCGCGCGCTGGTGCCAGCCGTCCGCGCCACGCTCGAAGCGCAGGCGGAGGCTGTCGTGATGGCGCACCGCGGCACTCACGGCCTGCGCCATGCGCGCCGCATCGACGCCGGCGGCCACGCGGAACATGAACGACTGGTTCCACTGGTGCGCATGCTCGTGCTGGCTCTCGAAGAACCAGTGCTGTATCGGCGTGAGCGGCACGGCGTCGCGTACTTCGTCGTGCACCGCGCGCGTGCCGGCAACATCCGCCATGCGGGCCAGCGCACCCACGGTCGGATGACGCAAAACCTGCGTGAGCGTGAGCCCGAGCCCCGCGACGCGCGCCTGCGATACGATCTGCACGCTCAGCAGCGAGTCGCCGCCCAGCTCGAACAGGTTGTCCTCCACGCCCACCTGCTCGACGCGCAGCACGCGCTGCCAGATCTCGGCGAGCGCCTTCTCCGCGGGCGTGCGCGGTGCGACGAACGCGCGCGACAGCGCCGCGCGATCGAGCTCCGGCTCGGGCAGCGCACGGCGATCCACCTTGCCGTTGCTCGACAGCGGCAGCGCCGCCAGCCACACGAATACCGCGGGCACCATGTACGCCGGCAGCGTCACCTGGAGGTGATCGCGCAGCTCCGCGAGCGACGGCGCTTCCCCATCCGCGACGACGTATGCGACGAGCCGCGGCTCACCGGCCGCGTCGTCGCGCGCGACGACCACCGCTTCCTTCACGCGCGCATGCGAGGTGAGGGTGTTCTCGATCTCGCCGAGCTCGATGCGGAAGCCGCGGATCTT
>JBDSTA010000067.1:0-4968 GCA_039928475.1 Gemmatimonadaceae bacterium
CGCAAGACGTGCAGTGCTGATCATGTGGTCGAGTCTGAGCTGGAGAGGCGGTAAGAGCTAGACGAGCGCCGACGGGCAGACGTCAGCAAGGAGGCAATCGCCGCAGCGGGGCGAGCGCGCATCGCACACCTGGCGTCCGTGCTCGATGAGCAGGTGGGAGAGCATCGTCCAGTGTTCCCGCGGAAAGAGCGGAATGAGGTCCTGCTCGATCTTCACCGCGTCCGTGCCCTTCGCGAAGGCCAGCCGGTTGCTGAGCCGCGTGACGTGCGTGTCGACGACGATGCCGTCGTTCCTGCCGAAGGCGTTGCCGAGGATGACGTTCGCGGTCTTCCGTCCTACACCGGGCAGCTTCACGAGTGCGTCCATGTCGGCGGGAACGTTTCCGTCGTGGCGCTCCACGAGTGCCGTCGCCATGCCGACGAGGCTCTTCGCCTTGTTGCGGAAGAAGCCCGTGGACTTGATGATCTCCTCGACGTCCTCCTGCTTCGCCGCGGCGAGTGCGGCGGGCGTGGGGTACGCCGCGAAGAGGGCGGGCGTCACCATGTTGACGCGCTTGTCGGTGCACTGCGCGCTGAGGATGGTGGCGGCGAGCAGTTCGTACGCGTTCGTGAAGTCGAGCGCGCAGTGCGCATCGGGATACTGTGCGAGTAGCCGGTCGAGTATCGTCGTGGCGTGCGCCGGGAGCTCGGCCTTCCTGATCGTCCTGGGCTTCTTCGCGACCTTCTTCGCAACCTTGCGGGCAGCCATCAGCGCGCCTCGCGACGGCGTGCGGCAAAGGCGAGCACGTCGTCGGCGCTGCGCGCGTTGAGCACGTCCTTCGACTCCACGCCCGACTTGCGCGCCATGCCCACGCCGAAGCCTGTGACGTCGAGCCCGCGCGTGGAGTGCGCGTCGGGCCCGATCTCGATGACGCAGCCCAGCTCGAGGGCGCGCGGGAGATAGCGCCAGTCGAGGTCGAGGCGCTTCGGGTCTGCGTTCAGCTCGATGGCGACGCCAAGGGCGCCGGCCTTTTCGAGTACGGCGTCCATGTCCATGGCGTAGGGCTCGCGCGAGAGCAGCAGGCGGCCGGTGGGGTGGGCGAGAATCGTGAGGTGCGGATCGTCGAGCGCGCGGAGCACGCGAGCGGTCATCGCGGTGCGGTCCATCGAGAACCTTGAATGTATCGAGCCCACGACGAAATCGAAGCGGTCGAGCAGCGCCTGGTCGTAGTCGAGCGCGCCGTCGGCGAGGATGTCCGCTTCGATGCCCTTGAGGATGCGAAAGTCACTGCCCGACGCAGCGTTGAGCGCGTCGATCTCCTCGTGCTGCGCGAGCACCTGCTCGCGCGACAGGCCGCCGGCGTAGAACGCGGACACGGAGTGATCGGTGATGCCGATATAGCTCCACCCGCGCTCGCGCGCCGCGGCCGCCATCTCGGCGACGGTCGCCTTGCCGTCCGAATACGTCGAGTGGCAGTGCAGCACGCCGCGCAGGTCGGCGAGCTCCACGAGCGTGGGCATGCGACCCGAGCGCGCGAGCGTGAGCTCGTGGCCGAGCTCGCGCATCTCGGGCGGGATGAATGGCAGGGCGGCCAGCGCGTAGATCGTCGCTTCATCGGGAATGGCGACGACCTTGCCCTTCGTGTCCTGAAGGCCGCCCGCGCCCGCGCTGTACCCGCGCGCCGCGAGCAGCTCGCCCACAGCGCGCACGTGCTCGCCCGAGCCCGTGGCGAGCCACAGCGCGAGCGCGAAGTCGTCGTCGGCCACGCAGTGCAGGTGGAGCTGCGCGCCGTCCATGAACGTGATGCACGGCGACGACGTGTCCTCTCCCGTCACGCGCTTGACGCCGGGCGCGCGCGCGAACGAGGTGGCCACCGCACGCGGGTCGGCGCGACAACCGGCCACGACGTCCGTGTCGCGCACGGTCTCGCGATGCCGGCGAATGGAGCCGGCGATCTCCGCGCGCACCACGTCCGGATGCGCGCGCACGGAGGCGAGCAGCCCGCGCGACGACGCCAGCGCGTGCGCGTAGAGCACGAGCGAACCCTTCGCGCGAAAGAGCTCCACGCCGCGCAGCAGCTTGTCGGCCGTCTTCGGGCCGTAGCCCTTGAGCTTCGCGAGCCGTCCGTCCTTCGCCGCCGCCTCGAGGGCGTCCACGGAGTCCACGCCGAGCTGCTCGTGCAGCACGTGAATGCGCGCGGTGGAGAGGCCGGGGATGTCGAGGAGCTCGAGGAGCCCGGGCGGAATCTCGGCGCGCAGCTGCTCGAGGTACTTCGACTCGCCGGTCTCGATGAGGTCGCGGACGACGGACAGCGTCGCCGGTCCGAGCCCGCGCGTGCCGGCGAGCGTACCTTCGCGATCGAGTTCGCCCAGGTCATCGCTCTCGAGCGCGACGAGTGCGGCGGCCGCGCCCCGGTACGCCTTGACCTTGAAGGGGCTCTCGCGGCGCAGCTCGAGATACGACGCGATCTGGTTCAGCGTGGCGGCGGCGGTCCTGGGATCCATCCATGGAAATTAGCCCGCGCGGCCGCTGCGCGGCTGCGCTCTTTGGCCCCCTCGCACGCTGTGCGTGCTCGGTCTTGAGCGCGATTTCGCGGGCGGAAGAGCGCGATGCGCGCGAGCTCGAGAGGGCGGCGCAGCCGCCCGGGCTCAAGAGCGAGCGCCGCAGGCGCCCGCGGGCCAAAGAGCGCGAGCCGCAGGCGCCCGCGGGCCAAAGAGCGCGCGCCGCAGGCGCCCGCGGGCTGCCCTACGCGCCGCAGGCGCCCGCGGGCTGCCCTACGCCTCGATGCCCGCGAACGCCTTCAGCTTCTCGATGATGTCGTGCAGCTGCCGCTCGGTGAGATCGATCTCCGCCGCGGCGCCTTCCGAGTCCAGCAGCCCCGCCCGCATCGAGATCGCCACCTGGTTCAGGTACCTGATCTTTCCCAGGATCTCGTCCGTCGCACGGCGCAGCCCCACGAACCGGCGCTTCTCCGCCAGCGCGCGCCGGTAGCGCAGCAGGATGTCCTGCGGCGTCAGTCGCCTCGCGAGCGACAGCGCCTCCTCACGCGTGCGCCCGGGAAGCGCGCCGCGATCCGGCAGCCCCGCGTCGTCCCATGTCTCGTCCGCGAACCAGAGACGGCCCACGTACTCGATCCCATCGAACGCCACGCGACACGTGACGTTGAATCGGCGGCCATCATAGTCGAGCGTCGCGATGTGCGGTTGAACGGTCTCGTCGGCCACGTGGGGGGTCAGGTGACGAGTGAATGATGACTCGCCGGCTCGCGCAGGAAGGCGAGCAGGGGCGGGAACAGATGCTCGGGTTGCTCAACATACGGCACGTGCCCGCAGTCATCTAGGATGAGGCACGAACTGCCCAGCGCGCGGGCCGCCGCCTGGGACGACGCCAGCGGAATGGGATCCTGGCGGCCGTGCGACACGAACACCGGCATGCGCACCGCCTCGAGCGCGGGAAGGATGTCGAACTCGCCGAGCGACGACCAGATGGACTGCTGCACGCGGCCCGCGACGCGGAAGGGCGTGAGGTCGCGCGCGCGCCGCGGATCCGCGAAGTAGCCCGCGACGCTCAGCTCGAAGGCACGCTGGCGATAGGCGTCGGGGTCGGACTCCTTGAGTCCCGAGCGCGCGAGCTCGTCGCACATCGCGGCGATCTCCGGACCAGCCTGGCGACGCGCGAACTCCGCCTCGAACGCCTCGCGATACGCGCGCGTGACGGGCGCGGGATCGATCAATGCGAGCCGGAGCGGCGCGGGCGACACGCGGCCGCCCACCGACTCGACGGCGTAGAGCATCGCGAGCAGCGCGCCCCACGAATATCCGACGATGGTCAGTGGCTCCACACCCAGCTCGGCGACGACACGCGCGACGTCCGCGACCTGATCCTGCCAGCCGACCGGAGCGCGGTCGTCGTCATGACGCGATCGCCCACCGCCGCGCTGGTCGTACATCACGACGCGATGCTCCGATGCGAGCGCGAGCATCTGCGGCAGGAGATATTCGTGGCTCGCGCCCGGCCCCCCGTGCAGCAGCAGCACGGGCGGCGCCTGCGCGTCGCCGTACTCGCACCAGTACAAGGGCACCGGTGTCGTCGTCGTGAACCCCTCGGCGCGCGGTGCGGGAATCGGCGGCATGCAGCACAATTACCCCGCGGAGCGTCACATGGTAGTGCGCTGCGGCACATTCCCGGCACCATGTCGAAATGCGCGAGCCCCGTTCGACTACTCCTGTGAACGAACCAACCACCCCTCAGGAGAAACCATGAAATACCTGTGCCTGATCTATCGTGAGGAATCGGCGGTGATGCGCCTGAGCGCCGACGAGCGCATGCAGATGCGCCACGACTACAACCAGTACACCGACGACATCAAGGCGAGCGGCCACCACCTCGGCGGCGCGGCGCTCCAGCCGGTCTCCTCTGCCGCGACCGTGCGCGTGCGGGGTGGCTCCGTGTCCACCACGGACGGACCCTTCGCGGAGACGAAGGAACAGCTCGGCGGTTACTACCTCATCGAGGCGCGCGATCTGGATGACGCGATCCAGGTGGCGGCGCGCATTCCCGGCGCCCTCACCGGCTCCATCGAGGTCCGTCCCATCATGGAGATCTGAGCGATGAAATACCTTGCCCTCATCTACGAGGAAGAGAAGAACTGGGAGCGCATGAGCCCCGATGAAGCGGGACGCATGATGGCGGAATACGGCCAGTACACGGCGGACATCAAGTCGAGCGGTCACTACCTCGGCGGCAATGCCCTCCAGCCCACGGCGTCGGCGACGACCGTACGCCTGCGCGCCGGCAAGCTCGCGACGACGGACGGCCCCTTCGCCGAGACGAAGGAGCAGCTCGGTGGCTTCTACCTCATCGAGGCGCGCGACCTCAACGATGCGGTGCAGGTGGCGTCGCGCATCCCGGCCGCGCGCAACGGCTCCATTGAAGTGCGCCCCATCATGGAAACCTGACCAGCGCGTGCAGCAGATCGTCGACGACCTG
>JBDSTA010000068.1:0-12126 GCA_039928475.1 Gemmatimonadaceae bacterium
AGCGCGGCCGCACGCTGAACCAGTCGCTGTACGCCGTGCGGCTCTGGCTCAACGGCGACGATCGCGCGTCGCGCTGACGTGACGAGTCCCGCAGCACGGCCGGCCGCCGACGCGCGCGGCGGTCGCCCGAAGTCGCCCGCGCCGCTCAAGGCCCTGCTCCCGCGCCTGCGTCCGTACACGGGGCGCCTCACGGTGTCGGCGTTGTGCCTCGTCGTCGCCGCCGCCGTGGGCCTCGCCTTCCCACAGGTGGTGCGCAAGCTGCTCGACGCCGCGTTCCAGCAGCACGACCGCGCGCTGCTCGACCGCATCGCGATCGGCCTCGTGCTCGCGTTCGCGCTGCAGGGGATCATGAACTTCGTCCAGGTGTTCCTGCTCACCGGAACATCGGAGCGGATCGTCGCGAAGCTGCGCGAGGACGTGTTCGCGCACCTCATCCGGCTGTCGCCCGGCTTCTTCACCGAGCGGCGCACGGGCGAGCTCACGAGCCGGCTGTCGGCGGACCTCGCGATCCTCCAGACGCTCATGGGCTCGTGGATCAGCGAGCTGTCGCGGCAGTCGCTCTTCCTCGTCGGCGGCATCGTGATGCTCGCGCTCACGCATCCGCACCTCACGACGACGACACTCGCCGGCGTGCCGGTCGTGGTGGGCTCGGCATTCTTCTTCGGGCGCCGCCTGCGCCGCGCGAGCACCGGCGTGCAGGATCGCGTCGCCGAGGCGATGGGCATGGCCGACGAGTCGTTCTCGCAGATTCGCACGGTGCAGAGCTTCGTGCGCGAAGGCGAGGAGACGCGACGCTACCGCGCGCTGGTGAGCGACGTCGTGACCGCGGCGATCAACCGCGCGATGCAGCGCGCGCTGCTGTTCGGCGTGGTGGGCTTCGTCGCGTTTGCGGGGGTCGTCGCCGTGCTGTGGCAGGGCGGCCGCCTCGTGCTCGACGGCGCGCTCACGCCGGGCGCGCTCGTGTCGTTCCTGCTGTATGCCATCACGGTCGCGGCGGCGGTCGGCTCGCTCGCATCGCTCTTCGGCAATTACCAGGAGGCGGTGGGCGCCGCGCAACGCGTGTTCGAGATGCTCGAGATGCGTCCCACGGTGCCGGAGCCAGTTGCCGCGACGCCGCTGCGTCACCCTGCGCGCGGCGCCGTCGCGCTCGAGCACGTCGGCTTCCGCTACAGCCCCGACCTGCCCGAGGTGCTCAGCGACGTCTCGCTGCGCATCGCACCGGGCGAGGTCGTCGCGCTCGTGGGACCGAGTGGCGCCGGGAAGACGACGATCGCCTCGCTGATCCCGCGCTTTTGGGACGTGACGTCGGGCCGCATCACGCTCGAAGACGTTGACGTGCGCAACCTGAGCTTCGACGACCTGCGCGGTTCGGTGGGACTCGTGCCACAGGAGCCGGCGCTCTTCAGCGGCACGGTGCGCGAGAACATCGCGTATGCGCGCCCCGACGCGAGCGAGGCCGACGTGCTCGCCGCCGCGCGCGCCGCGCATGCGATGGAGTTCATCGACAGGTTGCCGCAAGGGTTGGAAACGCGTGTTGGCGAGCGCGGCGTGAAGCTGTCTGGCGGACAGCGCCAGCGCATCGCGATCGCGCGCGTGTTCCTCAAGGACCCGGTGGTGGTGGTGCTGGACGAGGCGACGTCGAGCCTCGACAACGAGAGCGAGCGCCTGGTCGAGGAAGCGATGGAGGAGCTGCTCGTGAACCGCACGACGCTGATCATCGCCCACCGGCTGCGCACCGTGCGGCGCGCGGACCGCGTGCTGGTGCTGGAGCACGGGCGTATCGTCGAGGAGGGCACGCACGCCGAATTGGTTGACGGGTCGGGCGTCTACGGCCGGCTCTATCGTGCGGAGTTGAGATAAGAGTCGGACAGCCTGACAGCCGGACAGTCCGACAGTCCCCACCAGAAGGCGTCGCGTGACTGTCGGACTGTACAGACTGTCGGACTTTTAGACCCTTCTGGACGCTGGGCGTCACGCGCGCGACCTTTGGGGCGATGCTTTTTCGCCCACCCCTCCTCGTTGGCCTCGTGTTGCTGTGCGCGTGCGGCGACCCCAAGCCTGATCCGCGCGCGATCACGGTCGTCCCGGACACCGCGACACGCTACAAGTCCACGGTGGACGAAGGGCTCGGCGTGTCGGTGGTCATCGTCCTCGACAACTCCGGCTCCATGCGCGACCGCGCCTCCGGCGACAAGCGCCCGAAGACCGAGCTCGCGAAGGAGGCCATCGAGCGCGCGCTCGACGCCACCGAGGCCGCGATCGTCAAGCGGCCCGACTACCCGATCAACGTGAGCCTCATCGTCTTCTCCAGCGAGACGAGCACGATCCTCCGCATGCAGGCGTACAATCGCGATTCCGTGCGTGCGGCGATCACGCGCCTGCCCAAGCCACGTGGCGGCACCGCCATCGGCGACGCGATGATCGAGGCGAAGCAGGCGCTCTACAACGCCGGAACCTTCCGCAAGGTCATGCTCGTAGTGACCGACGGCGAGAACACGGACGGCCGCGATCCCGCCGGCGTCGCGCAGGAGATCTTCGCGCGCAGCGATGGTGGCGTCGGGATGTACTTTGTCGCGTTCGACACTGACGCGGAGAAGTTCGGCTTCCTGCGCGCGGTGAAGGGCGACGTGGTGGCCGCGCAGAACGGCGCCGCGCTCGCATCGTCGCTCGCCGATCTATATGAAGGCAAGGTCCTCGCCGAGTCGCCGGTCGAGCCAGGCGGACCAGTGAAGTCCACACCCAGGAGCACTCCATGATCATCGAAAAGTTCGTCACCGGGATCCGGGCGATCTTCAACGGCCTCGCCAATGCGCTCTGGGCGCGCAATCCGGTGGCCGTGCTGCAGCTCAAGATCGACGAAGCCACCGCCGAGATCCTCGGCGCACGCAAGGGCGTGGAGCAGTACGCGGGGCTCGTCGAGGGCATCAAGCGCCAGGTCGCCGCCCTCACCGGGCAGGACGCGCAGCTGGACGCGCAGGTGAAGGCGCACCTGAAGGCGGGCAATCGCGAGCGCGCGTCACAGCTCGTGATGCAGCTCCAGGGCGTGCGCGCGCAGCTCGAGTCCAAGCGCCGCGAGCTCACGGTGCACGAGGAAGCGCTCAGCAACAACATGCTCAAGCTGAGGACGGCGAACGAGCACATCGCCGAGCTGCGCCAGCGCGGGCAGCAGTATGCGGCGGAGCTCCAGATGAGCCGCGCCGAGGCGGAGATGGCGAAGGTGAGCGAGGCGCTGCAGGGCAACCTCGTCGGCAACTACACGACGGGCATCGGCCAGGCGGAGGAGCTCATCAAGAGCGAGATCGACAAGAATCGCGGTCGCGCGCACGTGGCCGCGTCGATGTCGTCGCAGGGGGTCGCGGAGATCAAGGCGGACCAGGCGGCGAAGCAGGCGATGGCCGACGACCTCCTCAAGAGCTACGAGGTGGAGCTGGGGCTGGCGTCGCCGGAGACGACCGCCGTGGCGGAGCCGACGACGAAGGACCTGGGACCGGCGAACAAGAATACAGCGTGATGAGGATGTCAGGATATCAGGATGTCAGGATGTCAGGATGTCAGGATGTCAGGTCCTGACTTCCTGACTCCCTGACTTCCTGACGCCCCGACACCCTGACTTCCTGATTGACACCTAACAAGGATTCTCAATGAGTGACAACAACGGCCCGAAGCCGCTCTTCTGGGTCATCATGGCGGTACTGGTGGTCGGACTCGGCTACCTCGGCCTCACGCGCCTCCAGGGCAAGACCGGCGGCGCCGGCGGCACGCTCACCGCGGACGAGATGGCCGCGGCGAAGGGCGGCGTCGAGGCGCCGGACAACGCCAGCGCCACCACCGTGAAGGAGTACACCTTCACCCCCGCGGCCAAGCTGCCCGAGGTGAAGGGGACATCGGCGTACCAGCCGATCGGCGAGGCGCGCGTGGTGCGCCAGGCCATCAACGTCTGGGCCGGCTGGAGCTCGCTCATCCTCGCCAACAACGGCATGAAGCCGGGCAAGGTGTGGACGGACGGGAACGGCAAGCCGTTCAAGCTCGACCTCGTCCTCATCGACGACCCCATCGCGATGCGCGACGCCTTCGCCGGCGGCAAGATCCACATCGGCTGGGGCACGCTCGACATGGTGCGCCTGTTCGCGCAGGGCCTCAAGAAGGACTCGCGCACGATGCCGCGCGTGTTCACGCAGACGGACTTCTCCAACGGCGGCGACGGCATCGTCGTGCGCGCCGCGATCAAGACCGTCGCGGACCTCCGCGGCAGGACGTGCGTGCTCGCGCAGAACTCGCCGTCGCACTTCTTCCTCCTCAACGCGCTGATCAACGGCGGCGTGCAGCCGAGCGAGGTGACGATGAAGTTCACGGGCGACGCCTTCCAGGCCGCCGCCGCATTCAACGCCGACAAGAAGATCGACTGCGTCGTCACGTGGGCGCCGGACATCTACAACCTGGAGAAGGTCCCGGGCAACAAGATGCTCGTGAGCACCGGCACGGCGAACAAGCTCATCGCCGACGTGTGGATGGCGCGCGCGGACTTCGCGAAGGACAACCCCGCGATCATCGAGGGCATCGTGCGCGGCACCTTCGACGCCATCGACGAGCTGAAGACCGAGCCCGCAAAGGCGAAGGTCGCGAAACTGATGGCCGAGGCGTTCTCGATTCCCGAGCCCGACGCGCGCAACATGCTCGGCGACGCGCACCTCACGAACTACGCGGAAGTGCGCGCGTTCATGATGGACGCGAACAACCCGGCGAACTTCGAGCGCATCTGGAACAACGCCGACTTCCTGTATCGCCGCATCCGCGTGCTGGACGACGACAAGGTGCCGTTCGACCAGGTGCTCGACTTCTCCGTGATCTCGAAGCTGGGCGGCGACGCGAAGTACCAGAACTCGAAGGACGAGTACCAGGTGCAGTTCGTGCCGACGACGGCCACCGCCGTGCAGGCGGAGTCGAACGAGATCCTGACGAAGACGGTCGTCGTGCAGTTCTTCCCGAACTCGGACGACATCTCGAAGATGGTCACGGCGCCGGACGGCAAGCAGTCGCCGTACGACCCGAACGTCGGCGCCGTCGTGGAGGAGATCGGCAAGCTCGCCGCGCAGTACGGCAATGCGCGCATCATCATCGAGGGGCACACCGACGCGTCCATGAAGGGCCAGGTGGACCCGAGCGCGGTGAAGGAGCTCTCGCTGCGCCGCGCGAACGCGGTGAAGCAGGCCCTGCTCCGCAAGTTCCCGAAGCTCCAGGCGAACCAGTTCGTCGCCGCGGGCCTCGGCTGGGACCGCCCCTCCGACGCCACCGACCCGGCGAACAACGCGAAGAACCGCCGCGTCGAAGTGAAGGTCTATCCGCTCGAGGCGGTGAAGTAGCACGCATGACAAGCAGCCGCTCCATCTTCGCGCTTCGCGCCGCCCCGTCACCCATCGTGGGGCGGCTCATCGGCCTCGCCTCGGTGGCGATGCTGATCCTGCTCTGGTTCCTCGCCACGGTGGGCGCGCCGGAGGCGCGGTTCATCTCGCCGACGATCCTGCCCACGCCCGGCGAGGTGATGCACCGGCTCATCGCGCTGATCACCGGGCAGGCCGGCGAGGCGGGCTCGCTCGGACTCAACATCGCGGCGAGCCTGCGGCGCGTGCTCTCCGGCTTCGGGCTCGCGGCGATCGTCGGCATCCCGCTCGGCGTCGTCGCCGGCGTGTGGGGACCGGTGCGCGCCGCGCTCGCGCCGCATGCCCTCTTCCTGCGCAACATCCCCGTCGCGGCGCTCATCCCGCTCACGATGGTGGCGTTCGGCATCGACGAGCAGCAGAAGACGATGTTCATCTTCATCGCCGTCGTGCCCTTCCTCATCGGCGACGCGATGTTCGCCGTGCTGCGCGTGCCGGACCGCTACGTGGAGACGGCGCAGACGCGCGGCGCCACGACGTCGCAAGTGGTGTTCAAGGTCCTGATCCCGCTCGCGATGCCGGCCATCTACGCGAGCATGCGCACGCTGTTCGGCCTCGCGGTCGGCTACATCATGCTCGCCGAGCTGGTGAACGCCGACCTCGGGCTCGGCCACATGCTCAACATCGGCCAGCGCCGCGCGGACCTGCCCACCATCTTCGCCACGCTCGTCGTCATCGCCACGCTCGCGTACCTCGTGGACCGGATGCTCCAGCTGCTCGGCAAGAAGATCTTTCCCTATCGCGTGGCCGAGGAGTAGTCGTGACGTCTCCATCCATCACGCCGGCGACCGTCAAGGACGTCTCGGACACGCCGCCTGCCCCGCCAACGGCGCCGGCACCCATCGTCGAGTTCAGGAACGTCTCGAAGATCTACGACGGAGGCACCGTCGCGATCGAGGACGTGTCGTTCCGCGTGGACGACCTGCCGGGAAAGGGCGAGTTCATCACGATGCTCGGCCCGTCGGGCTGCGGCAAGTCCACCGTACTGCGCCTCATCGCGGGCCTCACGCCGCAGCATCCAGCGACGTCGGGCGAAGTGCTCGTCGCCGGCAAGCCGGTGCTCGGGCCGGGACAGGATCGCGGCATGGTGTTCCAGGACTACACCGCGTTCGACAACCGCACGGTGCTCGACAACATCGCGTTCGGTCTCGAGTGCGATGGCGTGCCGCAGGGTGAGCGTCACGAGCGCGCGAAGGAGACGATCGAGCGCGTGGGCCTCTCGGCAACGCGCGACGCGCACAAGTTTCCGCACCAGCTGTCGGGCGGCATGCGCCAGCGCGTCGCGATCGCGGGCACGCTCATCATGCGCCCGAAGATCATCCTGATGGACGAGCCCTTCGGCGCGCTCGATCCCGGCACGCGTTATCGCATGCAGGACCTGCTCGTGGACCTGTGGCGCGAGCTCGAGGCGACGGTCTTCTTCGTCACGCACTCCATCGAGGAAGCCGTGTACCTCGGCGACCGGACGATCATCATGTCGCCCGGACCGGGCCGCATCCTCCAGCAGCTCGAGGTGCCACCGCCGGACCGGCCCGCGAAGCTGATGCAGCGCGAGCCGAAGTTCCTCGAGGTCGTGTTCTCCATTCGCGACACGGTGGAAAAGCTCGAGTCGTCCACCAAGGCGGGGGACTGACGCGCGTGGCCGACCCCATGGCACCGCATCGCGCCGGACTCGCCGCCTACCTCAAGCGCGCGTTCACGTACCACTGGAACATCGGGCTGTTCTCGGTGGGCGTCGTGGGTGCGCTGCTGAGCCCATGGCCCGACGCCGTGCTGCCACTCGTCGGCGCGCTGGAAGCGCTCTACCTCGGCAGCATGGTGGGCATCCCGAAGTTCCGCGAGGCCATCGACGCCGAGGCGCATTCAACGCAGCCCGCGGCGCAGAAGGCGGATACGTCACTCGGCGAGTTGCTCAGTGGGCTCGGCCTCGATGCGCAGCGTCGCTTCCAGGCGCTGCGTCACCGGTGCGTGGACATGCAGGCGATCGCGACCGACCTGCGCGGCGCCGACGCGGTGGGCGACGTCGCGGGCTCCATGCGCACGTCGGGGCTCAACCAGCTGCTCTGGGGCTTCCTCCGCCTGCTCCATCACCAGGCCGCGCTGCGCAAGCTCATCACGTCCATGGACGAAGCCGACATCGCGCTCAAGCAGCGCCAGGTCGCCGACGGACTCACGAAGGCGAAGGCCTCCGCCGACGAACGGCTCATTCGCTCCCACGAGGAGCGTCTCGCGACAGTCAACGAGCGGCTCGCGCACTACGAGCGCAGTCGCAACGACCTTGAGTTCGTGACGGCGGAGCTCGACCGCATCGAGGACAAGATCCAGGCGCTCAGCGAGATGGCCGTGAACCAGGCCGACCCGAATGGCCTGAGCGCGCAGATCGACGCCACCGCCGAGAGCATGCAGGCGACGGAGAGCCGTCTGTCGGAATTCCAGGCGGGCACGATGGCCATCCCGGAGCTCAACAACGCGCCGTCCATCCTGGACGATCCGCAGGACCACGGGCGGCTGCGCGCATGAGTGACGTGATGTCGTCGTCCGGACTCGCCGCATGGGCGCCCACGTGGGCACACCGCTTCGGCACCGCGGCGCGCAGCGGCACCGCGTCCGTCTTCGTCCTGTATGGCAACACGAGCGACCTCTTCGCGCTCGACGAGGCGCGCGACGAGTACGGGCCGCTGAGCCACTTCCTCGCCGAGCAGGCGTTCGGCCGCTACGACCTCGTGCTGCACTACGACCTCGGCCGCGGCTTGCGCGTGTTCGCCGGCGGCGACGCCGCGCGCCTCGCCGCGATGCGCGAGAAGGCTGCGACCATGCCGACGCTCGACGGCCTGCTCCAGAAGGCCGAGCGCGCCGATGCCGCGGTGATGATGCAGGGCCTCGACGCGATCTTCCGCAACAACCTGATGACGCCGGCCGACCGCCGGCTGAAGATGGCGTTCCTCGTGGACCATGCGTCGTTCCTGTTCCCGAGCGGTGAGCCCGGGCGGCAGAGCTTCCCCGCGGCGGGCATGCTCGTGACGGCGCTCAACTGGGCGACGAGTCCGCACCTCAAGGCCGTGGACATGAGCATCGTGCTCATCGACGAGCGGAAGGCGGACGTCAACGAGCGTCTCGCCGGCAGCCCGCACGTCGTCGCCATCGAGCTGCCCATGCCCGATGAGAAGGAGCGTACCGCGTTCATCGCGTCGTCGGTGTGCAAGGGCATCGAGCCCGCCGCCGACTACACGATCCCGCAGCTCGGCACGCTCACCGCGGGGCTCAGCCTCACGAGCGTGCGCGGCCTCGTGCTCCCGGCCATTCGCGGCGGCGATCGCCTGTCGGCCAAGGTGTTCAGCGAGTTGAAGAAGCGCCTCATCGAGCAGCAGTGCCTCGGCCTGCTGGAATTCGTCGAGCCGAAGTGGGGGCTCGAGAGCGTCATCGGCTTCGACGCGGCGAAGGCGCAGCTCATGGAGGATGCAAAGCTCCTGGCGCGCGGCGAGCTCGATACGCTGCCGATGGGCTACCTCATCTGCGGCCCGGTCGGCACCGGCAAGAGCTTCCTCGCGTATTGCACGGCGAAGGAGATCGGCATCCCCGTCGTCACGCTCAAGAACTTCAGGTCGAAGTACGTCGGCGAGACGGAAGGAAATCTCGAGCGCGTGTTTGCCGTGCTGCGTGCGATGGGGCCCATCATGATCATCGTGGACGAAGCCGACACCCTGCTTGGCAATCGCGACTCCGATGGCGACAGCGGCACGGGCAGCCGCGTGTTCGGCATGTTCGCCACGCAGATGGGCGACACGCGCTATCGCGGCCGGCTCGTGTGGATGCTGCTCACCGCGCGCCCCGACCTGTTGCCCATCGACATCAAGCGCCAGGGCCGCGCCGAGGTGCACATCCCGCTCTTCTACACGTACGAGTCGGAGGAGCTGCGGCAGATGTTCGTGGTGCTCGCGAAGAAGATCGGCGCCACGCTCGCCGCGGGCGACGTCCCCACCATCGAGGCAACCGGCAGCCTCTCCGGCTCCGACGTGGAGGGGATCGTGGTGCGCGCATGGCGCGCGTCGCGACTCTCGGGGGCGATTCACCTCACGAAGGAATCACTCGCCGAGGTGCTGCGCGACTTCGTGCCGTCCGCGCAGACGCTCGAGCGCGAGCTGCAGGAACTCGCCGCCGTGATCGAGTGCACCGACCGCAGGTTCCTGCCGCCCGCCATTCGCGAGAAGTACGACACGCCGAACGGGCGTCGCGACGCGCAGACCCGGTTCGCCGAAGTCCGCGCGCTGCTCGGCGACTAGTTGGTCTTGAGCTCGAGCGTGAGCGGCACCTTCACGCTGCCGTTCGCGCCGACCTCCACCTTCTGCTGCGTCGTGCCCGTGCGCTCGTGCCACGCGTGGAGCGTGTAGCTGCCGGGCGGAACGCCGTCGATGCTGTACGTGCCGTTCGCGGTGCTCACCGCGAAGTACGGATGGTCGAACACAGCGAGGTACGCGCGCGTCCACGCATGGTCCTTGTCCGACACGGACACCATGCCCGGCGCGCGGAACGGCAAGTCCGTGGGGATCACCTGCTCGCCGCCACCGAGGAGGATCGTGGCGCGCGCGGCCGAGTCGCCCGCTGCGGAAAAGGCGAGGTGCTGGCGATAGTCGTCATGCCCGAGGATGTTCACCGAGCTGCCGACGACCGCCGCCTGCACGCGCGGCACGAGCTTGCAGTGGTCGCTCTCGAGCTCGAGGCGCCGCTCGAGGCCGATCGGCTTGCCGGCGCGCACGCCCTCGAGCCAGACGACCACGTTGCCGAGCCCCCCGCCCTGCGACTGCACCGATTCGTCGGCCATGGACGCACCGCACGTCGCGGCTTCCTTGCCCGTCGGGAAGGCCGGCAACGCGGGCGGTGTTCCCTTGAGGCTGATCGTGCCGCTCACAGTGCCGGGTGCGCTGACCGCGGCGACGCGATACGGCGCGGTCGGCGCCGCGATGACGACGTCGCCATTCGACGCGCCCGTGCGCGCGCCCTTCGCGGCGCTCCCCGCGGGGCGCGCGTCGGAGCCTGCGGCGTCGCCCTGGCAGGCGGCCGTCGCGAGGAGCGCGATGAGGGCGGAGATGCGGCGTGTGGAGATGGTCGTCGGCTGGAAGTGCACGTCGTCGTTCGAGGCGATGAGTTGAGGTCGCGATGATAGGGGCAAGGCGCGAGCCACGCCGTTGCCGAGCCCGCTCGCGGTAGCCGGAGTCGCTCGCGTTCGCGACGGAGAGTAACATGAGGGCCATGCGACGTCTGCCTCTCGCGCTCGGCGCGATGATCTTCGCGGCGGCGAGCGGGTGCTCGTCGCTTCCGATCGTGAGCCGTGCGCCAACCGAGCGCTGGGGCTTCACGGCCCCGTGGGATCCGCGCAGCGCAGCAAGTGTTTCCGTGAACGCCGGCCGTCTCGACGCGATCGTGTCGGGATGGATCGCGCTCGATTCGGTGACCGGGCTGCCGCTCGACCTCTATCGCGACTCCCTCGTACACAGCGCGCGGCGCATGGCGCTCGTGACGTCATGTCACGGCGCGCGCTTTCATCCGGAGCTGCTGCGTCGTCTCGCGATGGACTCGCTCGCGCTCAAGCAGGTGGCCGGCGCGATCGGCGACCGGCTGCAGCGCGACGGCTATCGCGGCGCGGTGATCGACCTCGAGGGCATGACGAGCGCGGACACGGCGCTCACGCGCGCGGTGGTCGCGACGATGGCGGACAACATGCGGCGCCGCGGGGTCGGCCCGGTCGTCGTGGCCGTACCCGCGTCGGACACGGCGGGCTATCCCGCGCGGCTGTTCGAGACGAGCGCGGACCTGCTGCTCGTGATGCTTTACGACGAGCACTGGGCGACGTCCCCGCCGGGCGCGATCGCGGATCCGGGCTGGGTGCGCCGCTCGCTCGCGACGCGCGTGGCGGAGGTGGGTGCGAGCCGCCTCGTCGCGTCGCTGCCGCTGTATGGCTACGTGTGGCGCATGAACGGCGCGCCGGCGGCGGCGATCTCGTTCGACGACGCCCGCCGCCTCGCGACGGAAGCGGGGGTCGCGCTGGAACGTGATCCGGCGACGCAGACGTTGCGCGCCATGCGCACAGACGGAGATCGTTGGGAGCTGTGGGTGAGTGATGCGGCGCTCCTGACGGTGCTGGAGCGGGAGGTTAGCGCGATGAATGTGCGCCGCGTGGCGTACTGGCGGCTTGGGCTGGAGGACGCTGGGGTGTGGTTGCGGTAGGGGTGGTGGGCGGTTGCAGGTTTTGATGTCGTGTTAGCTTCTGCTAAGGCGTGGCTGGTCTTTGCAACGTTTCCCGGCGCTCTGCAGCGTTTGCGCGGGCGGATCTTGTGGTGAGACAGGACTTTGGGGAGTTTTTGAGGAAGCGCGATCGTTGCGAGGTTCCTGCAACGGTTTTAGCGCTCGCAGACAGAATTGGCGTTATATGGCCGCGGCTTTCTATGACTGGCGAGAGTAACCGTGCGCCGTTATAATACATACCGTGATACGAAGCTTCGCCAATTCGGCCAGCGAGGATCTCTTCAACGGTGTCAGTAGCCGCGCGGCGCGGGCCGCGTGCCCGGCAGAGCTGTGGCCGGTGCTCCGTCGGAAGATGACGCAACTCAACCGCGTGAGCGATCTCCGCGAGCTGGCGATTCCTCCTGGGAACCGGCTTGAGCGACTCGTCGGTTCGCGCCGTGGACGGCACAGT
>JBDSTA010000069.1:0-7915 GCA_039928475.1 Gemmatimonadaceae bacterium
CGACGCCAGGATGGCCAAGGTGGACGCGAAAGCGGACGCGAAGATGGCGAAGATCGACGCCAAGGCCGACGCGAAGATGGCGGCGGTGAAGACCGACGCGAAGATGGCCAAGGCGGACGTCAGGGCCGACGCGAAGATGGCGAAGGCGGACGTCAAGGCGGACGCGAAAATTGCCAAGGCCAAGGGCCCCGCGACCGCCACCTGCACCGACGGCACGAAGTCCTATGCCGACTCCCGCGCCGGGGCCTGCTCGGGCCATGGTGGCGTGAAGAAGTGGATGGGCGGCGCGCCGAAGAAGTAGGCAGCCCGCAAAGGAAAAACGGGGGATGGCGCGAGCCATCCCCCGTTTCCGCATCCGGAACTGCCGCAGCTACTGCGCCGCGATCCGAACAGCCAGCTGCGCCTTGAAGCCCGTGAAGTCCGCATGCGTGGGCGCGCTCGCCGAGTTCAGCGTCGCCAGCGAGCCAAGCGTGTAGCCGGCGCTCGGGAAGAACGAGAGGCCGCCCATGCCGATGCGCGTACGCAGCCCGAACGTGCCCAGGTAGCTCGACGCCGTGCGGCGCGCCTGCGACGTGGTGCTCGTGAGGATCTCGGGAATGTCCTGCAGCCACGACCGCACCTCCACGCTCGGCTCCACCACCGTGCCGAGCATGTTGAGGCCGACGCCGAGGTACGCGTTCGCGATGTTCTCGCGCCCCGCGGGATCGCCCGACGCATAGGCGCCAGGCGCGCGGAACACGTTGTACGCCGCGAGCGTGACGTCCGCACCCGAGAGGTTGTTCGTCACCACCGCCTGCGCGATGATGCGGTTGCCGGTGTTGTAGATCGACGTGCCCGCCTCGTCATCACCGAACGCGGAGTACGTGACGCCGAGCGACACGCGGCCATTGCCCATGGGATGGTCGAGCCCGACGCGCGCGCGGTATTCGTCGCCGGGACGGAAGCGCAGCGTCGTCGCGGTGCCGGCGAACGGCTCGTACTCCGACGAGCGACGCACCGCGCCGCCGAAGCCGATGTTCCAGTCGCCGATCGGCCGCGCGATCGCGATGCCGCCGGTGAGCGCGAGCCCCGTACCCATGTTCGAGATGGGGAAGGCGAGGAAGTCGCTGCCGATGCGCCCCGCCGCCGTCACCTGGTCGAGGTCCACGGTGGACTTGCCGGTCGGCAGGTTCACGCCGCCGGTGAGGACGACGAAGTCCTGGCCGAGCGTGAGGTTGCCGCGCAGCTGCGTGTCCGTGAGGCCGTTGATCTCGCTGAGCGCGCTGCCCGTCGTCACGCGCGCCCGCGCGTACGACGTGCCGACGTCGAAAGTGAAGCGCGAGCCGAACGGGATGCTGACGAACACCGGGATCGCGAGCTCCGAGATCTTCTCGTTGTTCGGCGCCTTGATCTCGTACTGCACGAACTGCGGCGCGAGCCGCAGCTCGCTGTCGAACACCGACTGGGCGCTCACGGACGGCGCGATCACGGCCGCGAGCGCGAGGGGAAGCAGGGTGCGCATGGGCTGGCTCATGGCGTCTTGGGGCGGGCGATGATGATCGTGACCTTGGCCGTGCTCGTCGGGTTGTCGCTGCCGGTGCCGGCGGCCACAGGATCCTTCGACCCGGGAACCGTGGCGCCCGACGATGCCGCAGCGCCGCCGGTCGCGGCATTCGTCGCGGACGGATTCAGGTCGCCGGCCGCGTTCTGCACGGTGCTCGAGAGACCCGAACCCACACCGCCGGAAGTGACCGAGCCCTGTGTGGCCGACGTGACCACGGCGCCTTCACTCGTCCCCTTCAACCCGCTCTCGACGGTGGAGACGTTCACGGTCGCGCCCAGCGACGCGGCCTGCGTCTCGGCGCTCTTCTCCTGCGCCGCGCCGAAGCTCGGGTCGATGCGCACGGCCTCGTTGAAGAAGCGCGCCGCATCGTCATACCGCCCGGCGTCCTCGGCCACGAGACCGCGGCTGTAGGCGAGGAAGGCCTGCATCGAGCGCGTGGGGCGCTGCTCGATCTGGTTCCGCTCGCCCGGCGTGAGCGTCACGCCGAGCTGCGTGAAGAGGTCGAGCGCGATGCGCTTCTCGAGGTTGAACACCGCCTCGAGCTGGTCCGAGGCGTTGGTCGAGCCGCGGATCTGGCTCGTCGGGACATCGACGACCGCCGCGTCGACGCGGATGTTCGTTTCGCCCACCTGGTTGAGCGAGCCAGAGACGACGCGTCCCGCGCGCACGAGCTTGCCGGCGCGCACGTTGGTCGTCGCATCCGTTGCGCCGCTGCGCTGGAGTGCCATTTCGTCCACGAGCGCCTGCATGCGCGAGCGCTCCACGAGCGTCAGCTGCGACGACCGCGCGAGGTCCGTGGTGAGCAGCTCGGCGAATCCGCGCTCCAACGGCTTGAGCGTGGTGTCCGGGCCGGAGAAACGAAGGGGCAGGACCGCCACTGTCCGCGGGTTCGACGGCTGGCCGGAGAGCGTTGCCTCCTGCGCCACCGCCGTCTTGGCATCCGCGGCGATCTCCTTCCGCGCGAGCGCCGCGAGGCGCGCCTGCAGCTGGCTGCGCACGCGGCTCGTCCTGCCATACTGGATGTACGACGAGTACGCGGCGCGCGCCGCGGGGAGATCGTTGAGCTCCTCCGCGGTGAGGCCGAGGTACAGCGCCGTCGTCCCGTCCTTGGGATCGATCTTCGTCGCCGTCTCGAGCGACGTCCGCGCTTCGGGATAGCGGGCCGCCTTGTAGTAGGCGATGCCCAGGGAGCGGTTCACCGCCGCGGACTGCGGGTTCGACGACCGCTGCTGCTCGAGCCGCGTGACGGAGTCACCGGCGGTCATGCCGCCGGTGGCGCAGGCGGCGAGGCCGGCAAGGAGCAGGGTGGTGGTGACTGGTCTGAGAATACGCATGCAACCGCCTCCTAGCGGTCCGGGTCGAGCATGTCTTCGAAGCGCATCCACTGCGCGTAGAAGTACAAGTCCACGTAGCCCGTGCCGCCGTTGCGGTTCTTGCGCACCAGCAGCTCGGTCGCACCCTCGATACCTCGGGCGCTATCGTACATCCCTTCCCTGAACAGCGCGAGTACGACGTCCGCGCGCTCCTTCACGGCGCCCTGTGCGCCAAAGTCGTCGAGCACGGGACGACGGTCGTCCCGCGCGGCAAGGTCCGGCAGCGGCGTGGTCACGAGCATCGCCACGCGTGCGTCGAGCGCGAGCTGCTTGAGCGCGCGGATGGTCGTCGCGGCTTCCTCCGACGAATCACGCGTGCCCGGCAGGAGCGCATGCAGGCCGTCGACGATGACGAGCTCGATGCCCGGCGAGTGGGTGATCTCCTCCGCCATCGCCGGCACGCCACCGCGAGGGGCACGTTCCACGATGGGCAGGTCGTCGCGCAGCCGCACCGCGGCCGCGCCGACGCCGGAGCGCGTCGCGTCGGTGAGCGTGCCGCGGCGCAGGTCGTCCACGCGGGTGCGGCCCTCGATCGCGAGCGCCCGCTCGAGCACGCGCTCGGGAAGCATCTCGCCTGAATAGAAGAGCGTACGGTGGCCCCCCTGCGAGACGCGCAGTGCGATGGCGAGCGCGAGCGCGCTCTTGCCGCTGCCCACGTCTCCGCCCAGCACGATCAGGTCACCGCGCCGCAGCCCTCCACCGAGCAGCTTGTCGAGGCTCGGGAAACCGGAGGGGACCGAGTCGGCCGGCGTCGCGCCGTCGGCAACGGCGTCCACGCGGCCAAGCAGGATCGACAGGGGGGAGATGTCGGAACCGCGGGGCATGGCCCAAGATAGGGTTCCTCCAGCGGGCGGAGCAAGGAAAAATCCGCCTTTTTCGGAACGGATGTTCGGCGGATCAGGCCCGGAGCGAGGTAGCGAGGGCCTCCAGTTCCGCCCGGGACGGTGCGTCCAGCCAGTTCGAGGCGGCCATCGCCATCCCCGACACCTCGCGTCCCATGACGGCCGCGGCCCCGTTCCCACTCAGTTCGGCGCACCTGAGGACGGGGCTCTTCACCGCCGACGGAAGCGCCAGGGTGCCAAGCCAGGTGCGCGCTGCGACCGCGCGGGCCGCCCGCGCTTCGGGGTCCTCGCCGAGCGTCCCGACGCTTTCGGCCGCAAGGCGGGCCGCCACGAAGCAGGCGAGTGCCACCTCGCGCGCGCCACCGATGGGCGCGCGGCCCGCCAGGTTCGCCAGGTGGCGGAAACGGAAGGACGGCGAGGCGAGCGCGTAGGGCGGGAGCGTATGGGGCACGGAGCAAATGTGGATGGCAGGACCTCAGGATGTCAGCCCTGGGCACCTGACTGCCTGACATCCACACTTCCCAGGTTAGCTTTGTCCCATGCCTCTCCAGGTCAAGGCCGTCCTCTGGGTCGACGACGAGGCGGAACTGCTCGAGCCACATCGCATCTTCTTGCGAGACAAGGGTTTCGAAGTCGAGACCGCCACGAACGCCGACGACGCGTTCGAGCTCGCCCGCAGGCGTCCGTTCGATCTCGTCCTGCTCGACGAGCAGATGCCCGGCACGCGCGGGCTCGAGGCGCTCAAGGAGTTCAGGGACATCGATCCCAACCTCCAGGTCGTGATGGTCACGAAGAGCGAGGAGGACAACACGCTCACCGAGGCGCTTGGCAAAAACGTCGCGGGCTACCTCGTGAAGCCGGTGACGCCGCGCCAGGTCTACGCCATGGTCGCGCGTCTCCTCGAGGGCCCGCGCATTCGCCAGCAGGCCATCGCGCGCTCGTTCGTCGACCGCTTCCGCGCCATGCAGGGCGAGTCGCTCCGCGACCTGGACTGGCGCGGGTGGATCGACCGCTACCTCGAGATGGTCCAGTGGGATCTCGATCTCAGCAGCTCGAACGAGATGGGACTGCACGAGTCGCTGCGCGGGCTCTTTCCGGACCTGCGCCGCGAGTTCGCGACGTACATGTCGCGTGCGTACCCCCACTGGCTCGCGAACCTCGAGGGCGACCGCCCGCCGCTCTCCATCGACATCGTCAGCGAGTTCCTGATGCCGGTGGTGGCGCAGGAGAAGGCCGCGGCCTTCATCGTCATCGACTGCCTGCGCCTCGACCAGTGGAAGGCGCTCGAGCCGGTGATCGCGCCGCTGTTCGACATCGAGACCACGCACTACTTCGGCGTGCTGCCCACGGCCACGCCGTATGCGCGCAACGCGCTCTTCAGCGGACTCTTTCCGAACGAGATCGCCGCGCGCTTCCCCGACTGGTGGGGCGAGCGCGAGGACGAGACGCTCAATGCGCACGAGAAGGAGCTCCTCGACGCACAGCTCGTGGAGCTTGGCAGGAAGATCCCGACGAAGTACGACAAGATCTCGTCGTCGCACGACGCCGATGAGCTCGAGCGCAAGCTGGCGAACGCCATCGCGCCGGAAGGGATCAGTGCGTTCGTGTTCAACTTCGTGGACCTGCTCACGCACGGGCGCTCGGAGTCGGCGATCCTCTACGAGGTCGCGCGCGACGAGATCGCCCTGCGCCAGCTCACGCTCCAGTGGTTCAAGCGCTCCGCACTCTTCAGCGTGCTCCAGGAGGCGCGCCGGCGCAACGTGAAGGTGCTCGTGACGAGCGACCACGGGTCGATTCACTGCCACACGCCCGCCACGGTGTTCGCGAAGCGCGACGCCACGCAGAACCTGCGCTACAAGTTCGGCGAGGACCTGCGCGCGGAAAATCCGGACTACGCGCTGCTGTTCAAGAACGAGGACTCGCTCAAGCTGCCGCGGCGCGGACTCGGTGCGAACACGCTGCTGGCGACCGGCGACAGCTTCTTCGTCTATCCCACGAAGCTGCGCGAATACCAGAGCCGCTACCGCGGGTCGTTTCTTCACGGCGGCGTCACGCCGGAAGAATGCATCCTGCCGGTGTCGCTGCTGACACCCAAGCGCTAGCGCATGTACAGGCGACTGCTGCGGTACCTCAAGCCGCACTCGTTCCGGATGGCCGGCACCGTCGCGTCCAACGTCGTTGCCGCGATCCTCGACGTCTTCTCGTTCACGCTCCTCGTCCCGTTCCTGAACGCGTTGTTCGGCGAGCAGCAGCTCATCCCGAAGGGCACCGCCGCCGCGGCCTCGGGTCACGGGGCGCAGGCGAACTGGATCAGCCGCCTCCAGGAGCAGCTCATCGGCGCGTTCCTGAATCCCGCCGACCGCCTCGGGTCCGTCGAGGCGATGATGGTCGCCATCATCGCCATCGTCCTCCTCAAGAACGTGTTCGTGTGGCTCAGCGGACAGCTCGGTGCGTCGCTGCAGGAGAACGTGACGCGCGACCTGCGCGACAGCGTCTTCCAGCACCTCCAGCGCCTGCCGCTCAGCTACTTCCAGCACACGAAGAGCGGGCAGATCATCTCGCGCGTGCTGTCCGACACGGAGCAGACGAAGGCGCTCATCACGGAGCTCGTCACGCGCTCGCTCCTCAGCGCGGCGACCATCGTCGGCACCATCGCGATCCTGCTGAGCTACTCCGTGCGGCTCACCATCGTGTCACTCGTGATCGCACCGCTGCTCACGCTTTCATTGCAGCCAGTGCTGAAGAAGCTGCGCAAGGGCCACCGCCGCCTGCGCGGCGACTACGGCGAGATCACGAGCGTCCTCCAGGAAGTCGTCGGCGGCGTGCGCCTCGTGAAATCGTTCCGCGGCGAGCCCTATGAAGACGCGCGCTTCATGGCATCGAGCCACCGCTATTCCTCCGGGATGGTGCGCATCACGCGCATCTCCGCACTGTCGCAGCCCATGACGGAGCTCATCGGCACCTCGGTCGCGATGCTCATCCTCTGGATCGGCGCACGCGAGGTGATCTCCGGCTCCGGTGCCATGGACAGCGCGACACTCATGGTCTTCATGATCATGGTGATGCGCCTGCTCCCGCCGCTCAAGCAGCTCTCGCAGACGCCGACCACGGCGCAGCAGTCATTCGCGTCGGCGGAGCGGCTCTTCGAGGTGCTCGACCTGCCCACGGAGCAGCAGCTCGACAAGGGCACCACGAACGTGACCGGGCTGCGCGACGCGCTCGCGTTCGAGCACGTCTCCTTCTCGTATGGCGAGGAGCCCGTGCTGCGCGACGTGAGCTTCGTCGCGCGGCGCGGCGAAGTGGTCGCGCTGGTGGGGGCGAGCGGCGCGGGGAAGAGCACGCTGGTTGACCTCATCCCGCGATTCTACGAGCCCACCGGCGGTCGTATCACCCTGGACGGCGTGGACACGCGCTCGATCCAGCTTCCATCGCTGCGCGGACTCACGGGCATTGTGAGCCAGGACACCGTCTTGTTCAATGACACGGTGCGCAACAACATCGCCTACGGCGCCGAGGGCCGGTTCACGCAGGCGCAGGTGGAGGCCGCGGCGCGCGCCGCCAATGCGCACGCCTTTATCATGGAGCTGCCCGAGGGATACGACACGATCCTCGGCGAACGCGGGACGCGTCTCTCCGGCGGCCAGCGGCAGCGGCTCGCCATCGCACGCGCCCTGCTCACCGATCCGCCCATCCTCATTCTCGACGAGGCGACGTCGGCGCTCGACACCGAGTCGGAACGACTCGTGCAAGAAGCCATCGACCGCCTGCTGGCGGGCCGTACCGTATTCGTCATCGCTCACCGTCTCTCCACCGTCGTGCACGCCGACCAGATCCTCGTTCTCGACCGTGGTGAGATCATCGAGCGCGGCACGCACGGTGAGCTGCTCGCGCGCGGCGGGACGTACCACCGACTGCATGCGTCGCAGCTGAGCCGCGACGCCGAAATCACCGCCGCGCCCTTGCCGGCGGGAGTGTCCTGACCGATGCGCATCCTCTTCTACTACGCAGCATCGCATTGGAGCGGGTCGTCGCGCGCGTTCGCCGTCGCGGCGCGCGGCCTCGCGAACATGGGCGAGCCGGTCACCGTCGTCTGCCGCGCGTCCACACCGGCGGAGAAGGCCTTCACGGACTTCGGGCTCGATGTCGTCGGCGTGCCG
>JBDSTA010000070.1:0-2719 GCA_039928475.1 Gemmatimonadaceae bacterium
CCGGCACCTCGGCCAGTGACCGGCGCACTTCCTCCGCATCGATGCCGCTCGGCGTGCCTTCCATCAGTACATCGACGCTCTCCTTGAGCAACGCCCAGGCCGACCAGCAGACCAGGAGACCGATGAGCACCGATGCGACCGGATCCGCCCAGCGCCAACCCAGGTAGGCCACGGCGGCGCCGGCGGCCACCGTGCCGAGGTTGCCCAGCGCATCCGTGGCCACATGCAGCCAGGCGCCCTTGATGTTCAGGTTTCCCTTTCGTCCGCCGCTCAGCACCCACATGCCGGCGATGTTGATGAGGAAACCTCCGGCCGCGATGAGCATCACCATGCGGCCGAGCACCTCGGGGGGCGCGAAGATCCGCCGATAGGCCTCGATGAACACCCACACGGATATGGCGATGAGCGTGGCGGCATTCGCGAGCGCCGCGAGGATCTCCGTCCGGTGATAGCCGTACGAGCGGGTGGGCGTCGGGGGGCGACGCGAGATCCACACGGCGAAGAGGCTGAGGCCGAGCGCGGCCACGTCGGACAGCATGTGACCGGCATCCGCGATGAGCGCGAGCGAATGCGACATGAGGCCGCCCACCACTTCGGCGAGCATGTAGATCGCCGTGAGCACCAGCACGACGACCAGCCGCCTGGCGTTGGCGCCGTCGTCGATGTGATGGTGCGAGTGGCCGTGCCCACCGTGGTCGTGATGGTGTCCCATGTGTCCGGCCGTCAGCTCTCGCGCAGTGCGCGCAGGTGCCGCGCGAGCTCGGCGCGCGAATCGGCCCCGAGCGTGCTGTCGAGCGTGCGCTCGTGCGCGGCGAGGAGGACGCTGGCGCGCTCGTAGGCAGCGCGGCCGGCGGCGGTGACCGTCGCGCGAATGGTGCGGCGGTCGTCCGGGTCGGAGACGCGAACGACGAATCCGTCTGCCTCGAGGCGGTCCACCAGCTGCGTGACGTTCGACTTTCCGCAGCAGTGCCGTTCGGCGAGGTGCGTGAGAGTCATCGGCTCGCTGGCGAGCACGAGGTGACGCAGGGCGCCGAGCTTGGGCAGCGTGAGTCCCACTTCGGCGAGTGCGCCCTCGGCGCGCGCCTCCACGGCGCGGGCGGCGTCGAGGAGCAGGAGGGTGAGGGCGCAACCGGGCGCTGCCGGGGTGCCACGACAGTCGGACATACCGAAGGCTAGGCGTCTCGCGGGGGCAGCGTCAACGGGGAGAGGCGTCGGGCTTGGCGCTTGCACATAGGCTTGCTAGCATGCGCCAGCGCCCCGGCGCCGGTAACAATCCCTGCATCCTCAACGTCGTGTCCATGTTTCGCCATACAGCAGGTCCCCGCGCGCTTGGCGCGCTCACGCTGGCCTTCGCCCTCGCGGCTGGCTGCGCAGACAAGAATGTCCCCGCGCGATCAGGCACGCAGGGCGGTTCCGCGGGAGAGGTGAGCACCGATTCGTCCGCACCCGCCGTTGTGGCGGGGGCTGCTGCGCCGGCCGCGGTCACCGCCGGGCCGGACACGAGCAAGGTGGTGGGCGAGCTGCCGAAGCGGTCGCGCCGCGACAGCGTGGCGCTTGCGAGCATGACGAAGCCCGACAGCGTCCTGGACGCGAAGTGGCCCGTGAAGGGTCCGGCCCCGCTGCCCGGCGCGCTGCTGCCGTCGAAGCGCATCGTGGCGTTCTACGGCAATCCGCTGGAGAAGCGCATGGGCGCACTCGGCGAATATCCGAAGGACCAGATGCTGGGCATGCTCGACAAGGAAGTGCAGCGCTGGGCGAAGGCGGATCCGTCGCACCCCGTGATTCCTGCGCTGCACATGGTGGTGACGACGGCGCAGGGCGCGCCCGGCAAGAACGGCCTCTACCGGCTGCGCATGCGCGATTCGCTCGTCGACGCCGTGTACGGCTGGGCCAAGGAGCACAAGGCGATCTTCTTCGTGGACGTGCAGCTCGGCAAGGACAACGTGCAGAACGAGATCCCGCGCCTCGCGCGCTGGCTCGTGAACCCCGACGTGCACATCGCGGTCGATCCGGAGTTCGCGATGGCGGCCTCCGGCAAGGTGCCGGGCACGAAGATCGGCACGATGGACGCCTCGGAGATCAACTGGGTCATCCACCACGTGGACAGCATCGTGCGCGCGAACAAGCTGCCGCCGAAGATCCTCGTCGTACACCGCTTCACGCGGAAGATGGTGTCGAACGCGCGCGACATCCGGCCGACGCCGAACGTGCAGGTCGTGATGGACATGGACGGGTGGGGCCCGCCCTGGCTCAAGTTCGATTCCTATCATGACTACGTGAAGGCGGAGCCGGTGGAGTTCACGGGCTTCAAGCTCTTCTTCCACAACGACACCAAGAAGGGCGACCTCCTGCTCACGCCCGCCGAGGTGCTGCGCCTGAACCCGCGGCCGCTGTACATCCAGTACCAGTAGCGGGTCTGGCGCGGACGAGCTCGCGTCGTCATATCTTCGCGCATGGACACTCCGCGCGAGTTCGTCGATTCTGTGGGGGTACCGTGGACGGTGCGCGAGATCACCAGTCCATCGCTCGAGGGCACGCTCGCGCGTGTCCTCGAGCATGACCGACGGAAGGGCGGCTGGCTCGTGTTCGAGTCGGAGGACGGCGACAAGCGCCGGCTCGTCCCGTATCCCGCGGACTGGCGCACGATGACGGCATTCGAGATCGAGCGCTGGTGCATGCGCGCGACGAGAGTGCCGCCGGCGCCGGCGAGGCGCGCGGA
>JBDSTA010000071.1:0-6146 GCA_039928475.1 Gemmatimonadaceae bacterium
CCTCCACTGGCGCGACACTCGCCGCCATCGCGCAGAAGCTGCCCGACGTGGCCAAGGGGAGCCGCGTCCTGGGCTTCTGCTACGACATGGGCGACCGGTACCTCTCCTTCGACGGGCTGTTCTAAACAGCTACAGATAGTAGCGAAACGATGCTGCCTGCGTCGTTTCGCTACCAGCAAATCAATCCATAACTTGTTGCTATATAACAACTTATCGTTGGTGCGCGACTTGCCTTTGCATGGGGATGCAAGCCCCCCTCAGCCGGAGCAATCGATGCCCGACAAGCCGCAGTTCGACAAGCCCGCCGCAAACGAGATCAAGGACCTCCCCCCGACCGAGAAGAACCTCGCGGGCAAGGAAGCCGACAACGTGAAGGGCGGGCGCATGCGCTCGGAGCCCGAAGTCACCAAGAACGACACGACGAACATGTACGCGTAGGTTCGGCGACGACGTCCGGCGCGATCTGTGGCCATACTGCTACTCACCTCGCCGGACGACACCGCCGCCGATCGCGTCGAGGCCGAGCTGCGCCGGCGCGGCGCGCACGTCGTCCGCTTCGACGACAAGCCCTTTCCATCCGCCGCCAGCATCACGCTGCGCTGCGCCTCCGGAACCGCGCTCCGCCACAGCATCCCCGGCGTGCCGCTCGGCGACATCCACTCCGCGTGGGACCGACGCCCGCGCACGGCCACGCCGCCCCCGCACATCACCGACTCGCTCCTTCGCGCGCACATCGAACGCGAGGCGAGCTGGTTCATGGACGACGTCTGGGAGACGCTCGACTGCCACTGGTTCCCGGCGCGACGACTCGTGATCCGCCGCGCCGAGCACAAGGCGTCGCAACTGCAGGCCGCCGTGGCACTCGGCCTCGAGATCCCGCCCACGATCATCACGAACGACCCGCGCGAGCTCCTCGACTTCTACCGCGAGCACGGTGGCGACATCGTGAGCAAGTCGTTCATGCATCCCGCGGTGCCCGCGGAAGAGGGCGAGACGTCCAACTTCTGGGTCGCGCGCACGGAGCCCGTGACCCGACGCGACATCGCGCACGTCCAGGCCGTGCGCGATTGCCCGGTGATCTTCCAGGCATACGTGCCCAAGCGCGTCGAGCTGCGCGTCACCATCGTCGGCACGCAGCTCTTCCCGATGGAGATCCACTCGCAGGATACGAATCGCACGCGCTACGACTGGCGTCGCTACGACCTCGCGCACACGGTGCATCGCCGGCACGAGCTGCCGGCGGAGGTCGAGAGGAAGCTGCTGGCATTCATGGCGCACTTCGGGCTCGAATACGGCGCGGCCGACCTCATCGTCACGCCCGACGGACGCTATGTCTTCCTCGAGGTGAACCCGAATGGCCAGTACGGCTGGGCGGAGAACATGACGGGCATGCCCATCGGCGCGGCGATCGCGGATCACCTCATGGCGTTCGACGCTGCGCGCCCGGTCGCGGCGCTGGCATGAGCCACGACGGCGTCGTCGCCGACGCGCTCAGCGTCCTCCTCCGCGCACAGGGCCAGCCGCTCGCGGCCGTGCAGCGCTCGTTCCACGAGCTTCGCACGCGTCACCACGACGTCGGCCTCGAGCTCCTCTGGGAGAATGGGCGCTACGCTGGCGCCAGCAACTACGACGCCCTCATCACCACGCCGAACGGCACCATCTCGCTCGGCTACGCCGCCAGCCATGCGGTGCCATGGCTCCTTCGCAGCGCGTGTCACTCGCACGAATGCGACGTCGCCACGGTCAACAGCCGCCTCATCGACATCCAGACGGTCGTCGCCTACCTCGACCTCGTGTGGAACGATACGCGGCTCATGGAGCAGATGGTCGATGACCAGCTCATCGACGAGGCCGTCGAGTCCCTCGCGATCGAGCCCACGCGCGAGGACATCAGCGCCGCGGTGGACGAGTTCCGCATCGCTCGCGGCCTCAACCGCGCCGCGGACTTCACCCAGTGGCTCAGCGATCGCGGACTCGGTCACGAGCGGCTCGAGTGGATCGTCTCGCGCGACTCGGCGGCGCGCGCGCTACGACGCCATGTGGTCACCGCGGAGATGGTCCGCGAGCGCATGTCCAGCGACTTCGACACGGTGCGCATCGCGCGCTTCCGCTCCGATGAGGAGCACGTGGGCGACTTCTACGCCGCCGCCGAGCAGCACTTCCCCGATCGTCTCTTCGCGTCGCTCGTGCGCCGCGACCTGGGGGCAGCACAGGCGGCGATGATCTTCGGCGCCCCGCCCGGCACCACGCTCACCCGCGTACCGAGCGGCGATGGCTTCGACGTCGTGCACGTCATCTCGTTCGCGCCCGCGCAGCCGGATGACGTGGAGCGCGTGATCTTCCGCGAATGGCTCGCCGAGCGCCGAAAGTCCGCGCGCGTCGAGTGGTTCTGGGGAAACGCTACAGCGCCTTCCTGATCGCCGCTTCGATGTTCTGGTCGCCGCCCACGCCGGTGTAGACGATCTTCCCCTTCTTGTCGAGCACCACGACGTACGACGTCGCCGGCACGTCCCACTTGCCCGTCGCGTCGCCATTCGTGTCGAAGAACTGCTCGCCCGGCACGCCGTGCTTCGCCACGTGCAGCTTCACGCGGTTCACGCTCTGGTTCACGCTCACCGCCACGGCGATGAACTTCACCTTCGAGCCGTACGTCGCCGCGGCCTTCTTCATCGCGGGGAGCAGGTGCTCGCAGTTCTCGCACCACGTGGCCCAGAACTCGATCACCGCCGGACCCTTCGCCACCTTCGCGAGGTCCATGGCCTTTCCGTCGAGCGTGTGCACCATCGCGCTGGGCGGGATGCTTCCCACGTCCACACTCGACTGCGCAACTGCGCTGTTCGCGCCGACGAGCAGCGACACAGCAAGAGCGATTCGACCGATCATATCAGCAGTTGCCCCATCTTCACGAGGTAGTACTCGGCGGCGCCGAGCATGACGAGCGCGAACACCTTCTTCACCACGAGCATCCAGGCGCCCGCGCGCGGCAGCCGCGCGAGACTCCCGGTGGAGAGTCCGACCACCACCAGCAGCGCGCACATGCCGAGCGAGAACGTCAGCAGGTACACGAACCCGAGCGCCGCGCTGTGCGTCACCGTCACCCACGTGAGCACCGCGGCCATCACCGGCGCCGAGCATGGCGCAGCGACGAGTCCCGACATCGCGCCCATCCCGAGCGCGCCGCTGAACCGCCCTGCGGTGCCCAGGTTCGACGCCCGGGCCATGATACCCGCCGGAAGGCGGATTGGTACCACGTCCACCATGCTCAACGCGGCCAGCAGGAGAACGTTGGCCATCGCGAAGTAGAGCCACGGGTTGGTACTCACGCTGCCGAACATCGTGCCCGTGAGCCCCGCGAACACGCCGAGGATGGAATACACCCCCGCGAGGCCGATCACGTACGTCATCGTCAGCAGCACGGGCCGCAGCTTCGACGCGTGCTCACCCGACGATTGCCCGCCCACGATGGCCGCGGTGATCGGGATCATCGGGTAGACGCACGGCGTGAGGCTCGTGAGCACGCCGCCAAGGAAGAGCGCGGGGAGCGCGAGCAGCGGGTTGCCGCTGAGGAGCTGGTTGGAGACAGTCGGGTCGGTCACGGCAGGTAAGGTAATCACAGATCTCTCACACCCGCCCACTGTCGCGCCAACGCGGGCGATGGCATCCTGTGAACATGCGCGTATCCTGGCGCTTGCCTTCCGTACGCTGGCCCCTGCTTCTCCTCCTCGCCAGCATCGGCCTCACCACACTCGGCGTCGTCGAGGCGAACCGTGCCATCCGCTCGCAGCGGAAGATGGCCCAGGGCGCCCTGCACGACTACGCCGGCTTCGTCGCGTGGAGCTACGGCCAGCACCTGCACGACGTCTTCCTCTACGCGACGCAGGAAGCGCTCGGCGCCGTGAACCACGGGGGCGAGATGCATTCGGATCCCCGCATCCCGCCGGTGAAGAGGCTGCCGGAGTACCTCCCCTGGGACCCGGGGTGCTACTGCCATCGCCCGCGCCACGGTCCCACGCCGTCCATCTACTTCGCGTACGTGCTCGGCAGCGACTCGCTTGGATACGTCGCCAACACGCATCCGGATGCTGCCGAGGGCTGGGAGGTTGATCGCCCGATGCCGACGCCCGTCGCCGTCGGGCGCATCACCGGGTACGACAGCGAGGAGCGCCGCTGGATCAACGACACGCTCACCAAGCAGATCCGGCACGGCTACGAGAACGGGCGCTTCCCGATGGTCGTCACGTCGCACAACGGCGTGCCGCGGCTCCTCGTCTATACGCTGATGCCCACGTCGTGGGGCGATACGCTCGTCTACGGCGCCGAGTATGCGCATTCGATACTGAAAGGCGCGTTCGAGGGCGTGTTGAACGATCGCAACCTGCTACCGCGGGCGTTCATGCGCGGCCACGCTATACGCGACGTCGTGCAGCTGCGCATCACGGATGCGCGCAACGACGTGGTCTTCGAGTCCGAACCGGTGAAGGCGTGGGCGCTCGACGACACGATGCGCCTCGCGCCGAGCTTCGGCTCCTTCCTGGTGCGCGCGCAGATCAACCCGGCGTCTGGTGGCAGCCTGATCATCGGCGGCATGCCGGCATCGCGCCTGCCATACCTGCTCGGGTTGCTCGCGCTCGCGGCGGCATTGTCGGTCGTCGCCGTCGGGCAGATACGTCGTGAGGGCGAGCTCGCGCGCCTGCGGTCCGACTTCGTCGCGAGCATCTCGCACGAGCTGCGCACGCCGCTCGCGCAGATGCGTCTCTACCTGGAGACCTTGCGTCTCGGCCGCTTCAAGACCGAGGACCAGCGCAACTGGAGCCTCGACAACGTGGAGCGCGAGACCACGCGCCTCACGCAGCTCGTCGAGCGGGTGCTGCGCTTCTCGCGCACCGGCCGTCCCGATGACGAGACGCGCGAGAGCGTGGATGCCGCGAGCGAGGCAAGGCGTATCGTCGACGAGTTCCAACCGCTGGCCGCGGCGCGCGGGTCGCGCGTCTCGGTGGACGTCGAAGCCGTGCCGCCGCTCATGCTTCGTCCCGCCGCGCTGCGGCACATCCTGCTCAACCTCCTCGACAACGCAGTGAAGTACGGCCCTGCCGACCAGGTGGTGCAGGTGCGTGTGCGCCGCGCCGAAGGCGCGGTGCGTATAGAGGTTGTCGACGAGGGGCCCGGCGTGGCGGCAAGGGATCGCGATTCCGTCTGGCGTCCGTACAGTCGCGGAAAGACCGCAGGCCACACCGCCGGCAGTGGGCTCGGGTTGAGCATCGTGCGTGACGTCGCGCAGCTGCACGGCGGCAGCGCACGGCTCGAGGAATCGGCGAAGGGCGCGATGTTCACCATCCTGCTCCCCGCCTGATGGCGCGCGTCCTCGTCGTCGAGGATAACGCGGCCCTGGCCGAGGGTGTCGCGTACAACCTCCGGCATGAGCAGCACGAGACGCGCGTGGCGGAGGATGGCCGCGCGGGTCTCGCCGCGGTGCGCGAGTGGAATCCGGACCTCGTTATCCTCGACCTGATGCTCCCGCAGCTCGACGGTTACGAGGTGCTCGGCGCCATCCGCAAGGATGGCAACCAGGTGCCGGTCATCATCCTCACCGCGCGTGGCGAGGAGGCGGACAAGGTGCGCGGCTTCCGCCTCGATGCGGACCAGTACGTGACGAAGCCGTTCGGCGTGCTGGAACTGCTCGAGCGCGTGAACGCGCTCCTGCGGCGGAGCGCGAAGCGCACCTCCGGGCCGAATGGGGATGGGTGCATTCGCTTTGCCGACGTGGTGGTGGATCCCGCCGCGCGCGCCGTGAAGCGCGGTGGCGAGTCGTGCCTGCTCACGCCGAAGGCGTACGAGCTGATGATGGCTTTGATCGCGCGGCAGGGGTCCGTCGCGTCGCGCGAGCAACTGCTGCGCGAGGTGTGGGGCTATGGCGCGTTCGTGCTGTCGCGCACTGTCGATTCGCACGTGGCCGAGTTGCGTCGGAAGCTCGAGGTGGATCCCGCGCATCCGAAGCACATCGTGACGGTGTGGAAGGTCGGATATCGCTTCGAGGCCTAGCGGTTGGAGCGGTTGGAGAGCGGTTGGGGTCAGAGCTGACAGGGGTCAGAGCTGACAAAGCAATTGGGGTCAGAGCTGACAGGGGTCAGAGCTGACAAAGCTCTGAC
>JBDSTA010000072.1:0-3118 GCA_039928475.1 Gemmatimonadaceae bacterium
CGAAGAGCGAGATGGCCGGCGGGCAGAGTCCCGCGCGCGTGTACGCGTCGGCGACGGCGAGCGTCATGCCCGCATCGTAGGGAAAGATGCGAATGGCCCGACGGTACTCCCGTTCCATCTCGCTCAGGCGCCCCTTCTGCCCGATATGGCGCGCATGGAGATAGTGCGCGCGATAACCGTTGGGCGCGTCCTTCATGAGCGCGTCGAAGAATGCGTCGTTGTCCTTCCAGACGCGCTGGCGATCGACGCTCCGCACCAACCAGCCGGTGAGCAGGAGCCCCAGTGCCGCCACCGCGAAGCGCCGGCGCGATGGCGTTGCGTGCGCCCGCACATGCTCCGCGAATGCGCCCGCCACGAGCACGACGCCGATGCTCGGGAAGAACAGCGTCCGTTCCGCCGTGACGAAGCCCGCGGGGACGATCAGGTTGCTCACGGGGAGGAAGGAGATCATCAACCACAGGAGCCCGAAGCTCGCGACCGGCGCGCGCTTGCGGAGCACGGCAGTGAGCGTGACGACGCCCACGCAGATGAACACTCCTGGCAGCTGGCTGAGCGACGGGCCGTCGGCGACGGTGACGTCGTTCGGCGAGTAGTCGGCGCTCAGCCGCAGCGGGAACACGAGCAGCTGCGCGATGCGCGGTATCTCGTTCATCATCGTGCCGATCCGGTCCACGACGCTCATGCGCAGGAAGCGGAAGATCGGATATGGCATGAAGCCCGTGAGGTCCTTCTGGATCAGCCCGCGCACGAAGAGATAGGCGACCGCGATGAGCGTGAGCGCGAGCATGAGCAGCCGGGCCGCGCGCAGGCGATCGCGCCAGGACGCGGCGGGCAATACCGTCAATTCGGCGACGATGATCAGCGCGGGGAGCACGATCGCGTGCTCCTTGGTGAAGAGCGCGATCGCGAACAGCCCGCCGACGGATGCGACGTCGCGCCCGGCGAGCGCTCCCGTCATGCGACGCCGCAGGTACAGCCCCATCGCCAGGGCCAGGCAGAGCGCGACGATCAGCTCCGACTGCCCGACGACGTTCCCGGTGACTTCCACGTGCACTGGATGCACGGCGAAGAGCGCGGCGGCGACCCATGCGCCCACCTGCGGGAGGACCGCCCTCGCGCACCAGTACACCGCGACCGCCGTGGCCATCGCGAGGATGATGTTCACCAGGTGGAACAGCCACGGCGCGCCACCGCTCGCGGTCCATTGCAGCGTGAAGAGCGTGGTCACCAGCGGGCGATATCCGTCGCCGCCGTATTGCTGGGGCCAGTACGTCTCCACGAACAGCCGCGCGATGTTCCACATGGAATGCACGCGCGTGTTCTCGAAGACGATGGGCTTGTCGTCGTACGTGAAGTCGTTCCCGATGGAGGTGATCGTCGCGGCGAGCGCGAGCAGCGCGATCGCGGCGCCGGGCAGCCACCGGCGCGACGGCGTGGTCATCGCGTCAGGCTGAACTTCAGAATGTGCCAGAACGCCGCGACGCCATCGCGCCAATTGATCTTCTTGCCTTCCGCGTACGTGCGGCCGGCGTAGGAGATCGGCACCTCATAGATGCGGGCATCGCGCTGCGCGAGCCGCGACGTGACTTCGGGCTCGAACCCGAACCGGTCGGACGTGAGGACGAGCGAGCGCGCGAGATCGCCGCGGATCGCCTTGTAGCACGTCTCCATGTCGGTGAGGTTCAGGTTCGTCATCATGTTGCTGAACGTGGTGAGCATCGTGTTGCCCACCGAGTGCCAATAGTACAGCACGCGGTGCGGGCCGCCGAGGAAGCGGGAGCCGAAGCATGCGTCCGCCTTCCCATCCACGATTGGAAGCAGGAGGGCGGGCCAGTCCTGCGGGTCGTACTCGAGGTCGGCGTCCTGGACGATCACGATCTCGCCGGTGCTCGCCGCGAGCGCGGTGCGAATGGCCTTGCCCTTCCCGCCGTTCACCGGCTGGAAGATGATGCGGTCGATGAAGCCCGCGGCGTGGAGCTCGACGAGGCGCTCGCGCGTGCCGTCCGTGGATCCGTCGTCCACGCAGATGATCTCCTTCCTCATCGGCGTGGCATGCACGCGATCGAGGATCGTCTCGATCGTATTGCGCTCGTTGTAGACGGGTATGAGGACCGACAGGCGGGCCATGGCGGGATCGAGCGGCGTGAGGTCGCGCGGCTTCGCCGCCAACGTCAGCGTTGCCATCGGAGTCGTCGGTACTGAGGACGGCGTAAGGGTCATCTCGGGAGTACGGTAAAAGCACCACCGCCCGGGAAGACTCCCTGCGGCGCGAGCAGCGGCTTCGGGCGGTCACCCAGGTAGCGGGCGACGTCGAAGGCGGCTCGGGTATAGACGATGACTGCGCGGACAGGATACGCCGCGAGCACGGGCAGCAGTCCATCGGCGGCGTTCTCCTCGACGGACAGGTCCATGAGGTACTGCTTCGTCGTGAGTGCGCGCACCGGCACCGTGTGGCGGCCCGCGTACAGATAGACGGGGCCTTCGTCCTCCGTCGCGATGACGTCGCCCGGCGCGGTGCGCGCCTGCGCCCACTCCACGGCGAACGCGATGTGCGGGGCCGCATTGCGTGGAATGGTGGACCACCACTGGCCCTTCACCGCTCGCACCTCGTACATGCCGTAGCCGATGCCGGCCCACGCGGCACAGGCGAGCACGAGTACGCGCAGTGGTGCGCTCCACGCGTTCGATGCCGTCGCCGCGGCGCGCGCACCGAGCAGCAGCACGAGCAGGAGCAGTGGCCACAGGCCCCAGATGAAACGGCCGGGCTGGAATGGCCAGATCGCGATGATGAAGAGGTACGCGACGAGAAAGAGCAACGTGACGGGAATGCGGCGCCACGACGACACGTATCCCGCGATGGCGAGCACGACGAGCGCTGCGATGGTGACGCCGTGCGCGAATGCGCCGCGCACGGGCGAGAACAACGCGGCGAACATCCCCGCGGCTTCGGGGACCGTCCTGCCGAGCGTCCTTGGCACCATCGCGACGCCCATCTCCCGGAAGCCGCGAATCCACCACGCGGTATACGAGTCGTAACCGCCAAGCAATGGCGCCGGCACCATCCCCGCGTGCCGCGCGCTGTAGAGTTGCCATGGCAGCAGGCAGAGCACGGCCGCGC
>JBDSTA010000073.1:0-4824 GCA_039928475.1 Gemmatimonadaceae bacterium
CGGTCCACGCCCCATACGTCCCGCCCATCGGGCGTGCCCTCGTTGCCATGCTCCACGAGGAGCGCGGCGAGGCCGGATGACGTCGCCTGCCAGTGCGCGCCGTCGCCGACCACGCGTCCGCGGCGCATCCGCTCCGTCGCGAGCGTCAATGTAGGCGTGTCCCAGATCGCCAGCCGCGCCGCCGCCTCGGACGGACTGGCGAAGCCGGTGCCGAGCGACTCGGCACGCATGCGATCGACGCCGTAGGCACGCCTGGTGTAGGCGAGCCGCGTTCCCATGTATCCCAGCTCCGCGGTGCGCTGGTCGGCCGCGCTCACCGAGCGTCGCACGACGAGCGGTGCGACGGTCCGCGAGATCAGGGAGAGGATCAACACCGTGGACACCGCGATGAACGCGAGACGGATCTGTCCCGACCATCCCGCCCACGCGACGACGACGGCAGCGCCGAGCGTGACGATGGACAGCAGCAGCATCCCGGGCAGCACGACGTGGTCGTCGATGAACGAGAACAGGCCGCCGTTGCCACTGCCGGCCGACAACAGCTCGTACATGCCGAGCCGGTAGCTCCACGCGAGGATCAGCAGCAGCACACCACCGAGCATCGTGAAATGGCGGCGCACATACGCCGAGACGAACAGCGAGCCGCGATCCCATCGCAGGCTCGGCGTCAGCGCGTACAGGGTGATCACGAGCACCGTGACGACGACGAGGACGACGATTGCCCAGAAGTGCACGGCGCGCTCGAAGGGCAGCCAGTAGACGAAGAAGCCGAGGTCCGCCGGGACATACGGCACCGACTCGGCAAACGGGCGGCCCGTCATGGCCAGCAGCGCCGTATGCCATTGCGACGCGGGAAACGTGAGCAACCCCGCGACGAGCGCCGACATGCCGAAGGCGGACGCGTTCAGGTAGCGTCCCTGCACTTCCTCGGGGATCTCGATGTTCGCGATGCGCCGCTGGACGACGAGCGACAGCACGGACTGCCGCACGGCATACAGGTTCACGAGCGCAAACACGAAGGCCACCGTGAAGGAGGCGATCGCCATGGTCGCGATGGTCGTCACCTTGGCGCGCCACACTTCGCGCGCACCGAGCGAGACGTACCAGAGGTAGTCGGTATAGAGCGAGGCGCTCCAGCGCCCCACGAGGAGCACGAGCGCGATGCCGGCTACGGCACCGATGAGGACTCGGCGCCCGGTGGTCACGTCAGACGCTGACGCCCTGCGCGCGAATCCATCCCTCCATCAGGCCGCGGATCTCCGCGAGCCGCGCCTCGCTGCGCGCCTCGTAGCGCGTGACGAGGATGGGCTGGGTGTTCGACGCGCGGATGAGCCCCCATCCGTCGCCGAAGAGGACGCGCACGCCGTCCACGTCGATGACGTCATGCGTGGACCTGAAGTGCGCGACCGCGCGCTCGACGAGCCCGAACTTGCGCTCGTCGCCGCACTCGACGCGAATCTCCGGCGTGGTGACGAAGGGCGGGACGTCGGCAAGCAGTTCCCGCACGGTCTTCCCGGACGACGCGACGATGCGCAGCAGGCGCGCGGCGCCATAGAGGGCGTCGTCGTGCCCGTAGAAGCCCTCGCTGAAGAACATGTGCCCCGACATCTCGCCCGCGAGCGGCGCGTGCTGCTCCTTCATCTTGTCCTTGATGAGGGAGTGGCCCGTCTTCCACATCACCGGCACACCGCCGGCGCGCGTGATCTCGTCGGTGAGTGCCTGGCTGCATTTCACGTCGAAGATGATGGGCTGCGACTTCCCCGTGCGGGCGATGACGTCGCGCGCATAGAGGATCAGGATGTGATCGCCCCAGATGATGCGTCCCGCGTCATCCACGAGGCCGATGCGGTCGGCATCGCCGTCGAACGCGAGGCCGAGCTCCGCACCTTCGCGCTTCACGGCCGCGATGAGGTCCTGGAGATTCTCGGGGACCGTCGGGTCGGGATGGTGGTTCGGGAATGTGCCGTCACTCTCGCAGAACAGGCCCACGGGATCCTGCAACCCGAGCGCCTGCATCAGCTGGGGTGCGACCAGCGCGCCGGCACCGTTGCCGCAGTCGTAGACGACCTTCATCGGACGCGCGAGCGGGCCGGTGCGCGCGACGACGTCGGCGATGTAGCGATCGATCAGCGACTCCGTGCGAATGCTGCCCTGTCCGCTCGGCGCAGCGTTCGAGCGGATGAGCGCGAGCAGGTGCTGCAGATCGTGGCCGTGCAGCGACTCCGTGCCGAAGCACAACTTGAAGCCGTTGTATTCCGGCGGGTTGTGCGAGCCGGTGATCTGGATGCCGCCGATCACGTCGAGTTGATGCAGGCTCCAGTACAGCACTGGCGTCGGCACGACGCCGATGTCGACGACGCTCACGCCCGCGCTGGTGAGCCCATCCACCAGCGCATCACGGAGCTTGTCGCCGCTCGGGCGGTTGTCACGGCCGACGGCGACCTCGCCAGAGACGCCGCGCTCGCGCATGAGCGCGGCGTACGCGCCACCGATGGCACGCGCGGCCTCCACAGTGAGGTCGGCGTCCACGATGCCCCTCACGTCGTACTGTCGGAAGATTCCTGCGGAGATCGTCATCGGGGAGGAGAAAGACAGCGGGGCCGCGTGAGCGGCCCCGCGTGTTCAATGCGCCGGAGTGGCGGGCGGCGTCGCGGGAAGCTTGGCGACCGCGTTGGGTACACCGAGCTGCGGGATGCCGACGTTGGCGTACCGGACAGCGAGGTCCGGAGCGACGCCAAGGATGAGGATGAGTGCGGCGGCCGTCACCATGACGAACTGCGTCCATGCGCGCGACGCTGGAATCACTTCAGCGTTCGCACCGCGTGGCCGCATGAACATGACCATGATCACATACAGGTAATACCCGGCGGAGATGACCGTCGTGAGCACGAGCACCACGGCGAGCAGCGTCTGCGGTTCCGGCGACTGGAGCGCGGCCTTCAGGACGTACCACTTCGCGAAGAAGCCGATGCCGCCGAAGACCGGGAAGCCCATGAGCGCGAGCATGAACACCGTCATGCCGAGCGCGAGCCACGGGCGCACGGTCCAGAGGCCGCTCACGTCCTCGGTCGTCACCGGCGCGTCGCCGCGCGAGAGGACGATGATGATCGCGAAGGCGCCGAACGTCGCCAGCGTGTACGCGAACAGGTAGAACAGCATCGCCGAGGCGCCCTGCGTCGTGCCCGACGCGAGCGCGACGAGGATGGAGCCCGCGTGCGCGATGGACGAGTACGCGAGCATGCGCTTGAGGTTGCGCTGCAGCAGGCCGATGGCATTGCCGATGACCATCGTCGCGATCGCGAGGATCACGACGGCGCGGTGCCACGTGCCGTACTCGCCACCGAAGGACTCGAGCCACACGCGGAGGAACGCGACGAACGCTGCCGTCTTCACCGTGGCGGCCATGTACGCAGTGACCGGATTGGGCGAGCCGTCGTAGACGTCCGGCGCCCACATGTGGAACGGCACCGTCGCCACCTTGAATCCGAAGCCGACCAGGAGCATCGCGATGCCGATGACCAGGAGCGGGCTCGAGGACAGGTTGTTCTCGATGATGCGCTGGCCGATGGCGTGAATGCCCGTGGTGCCAGTGGCTCCATAGACGAGCGCGACGCCGTAAAGCAGGAACGCCGTGGAAAACGCGCCCAGCAGGAAGTACTTGAGCGCGCCTTCCGCCGAGCGCTGGCTCCGGCGATTGAGGCCGGCGAGCGCATAGACGGAGATCGACATCACCTCGATGCCGAGGAACACGATCATCAGGTCGCGCGCCGCGACGAGCATCATCATGCCGCTCGACGCCAGCAGGATGAGCACGTGCGTCTCGGCGGTCGTCGTGCCGATGCGGTCGTTGTCGTCCATGCCGAGGGCAATCGCGCCGATGGTGCCCATCAGGATGATGATGTCGGCCATCCAGCGGAAGTTGTCGACGGCGATGGGACCATCCGTCGCCACCCCGCGCTGGAGCATCATGTAGTTGACCGCCAGCATGGTCAGCACCGAGAGCGCGATGGAGGCCACACCGACGCTGCGCTGATGCTTCGACGACTCCGTGCGCCACACCGACCAGAGCAGCAGGACCATTGCACCGACCATCAGCAGCATGTCGGGGAACAGCGCTGCGGTGAGCTGCGACGGAATGGCGAGATCGAACGTGCGCATCAGCGTTCTCCCGCCATGACCGACTGCATGGCCGCGCGCGTCTCCACGGTCTTCACGAACTGCTCGGCGGCGGGCTGCATGCGGCGGAGCACGGGCGCAGGATAGACGCCGAGCCAGATGATGCCGGCCACGAGCGGCGCCATGATGAGCAGCTCACGACGGTTGAGGTCGGGGATATGCTCGTTCTCCGGCTTGTCGAGCGGATTGAACAGGATGCGCTGCACGGCCCAGAGGAGATAGGCGGCGGCGATGATGACACTCGTCGCGGCGATCACGGCGTAGACCGGCTGCGTGCGGTACGAGCCGATGAGCACGAGGAACTCCCCGATGAAGCCGTTCGTCCCCGGAACGCCGATGGAGCTGAGCGAGACGAACACCAGCAGTGCGGAGAACATCGGCACGGCGCGCGCGATGCCGCCGTACGCCTCGATGAGGCGCGTGTGCCGGCGCTCGTAGAGCATGCCGATCAGGAGGAAGAGCGCGCCCGTGGACAGTCCATGGTTGATCATGACCATCAACGCGCCCTGCACGCTCTGCACGGTGAGCGCGAAGATGCCGAGCATCACGAATCCGAGATGGCTGACCGAGGAGTAGGCGACGAGCTTCTTGAAGTCGGGTTGTACCATCGCGACGAGCGCGCCGTAGATGATGCCGATCACAGCGAGC
>JBDSTA010000074.1:0-13344 GCA_039928475.1 Gemmatimonadaceae bacterium
TCCAGCATCACAACTCCAGCACACTCTCGCCACCCTTCGGCCACCATCTCGAACCACCCGGATCCCATGTTGCGTGCAACCACCGCACAGAGGGGATCCATGTTCACCCGCCTCGCACTGCTCGCGCTGACGCTCACGACCGTCACTGCAAGTGCCCAGAAGAACCCGCGCGCCGAGCTCACCGTCAGCTCCGCCTGGCTCGCCGACCACCTCAAGGATCCCGACCTCGTCCTGCTGCACGTCGGTGACAAGGCCGAGTACGAGAAGGCGCACATTCCCGGTGCGCGGCTCGTTGCCATGCAGGACGTCTCCATTACGAGCCAGGATCGCGAGAAGGGCCTCATCCTCGAGCTGCCGTCCCCCGACACGCTCCGCGCGCGACTCGCGGCGATCGGCATCTCCGACAACTCGCGCATCGTCGTCTACTACGGCAACGACTGGGTGTCCCCGAGCACGCGGCTCATGTTCACGCTCGACCACGCGGGCTTCGGCGGGCGCAGCTCGCTGCTCGATGGCGGCATGAATGCATGGAAGGCCGAAGACCACGGCACGACGGCCGACATCCCCACGCCGAAGGTGGGCCATCTCTCCGCGCTCAGGACCAAGCCGGTCGTCGTGACGATCGACTTCGTGCAGGCGCACCTCAACACGCCGGGCTACAAGGTCATCGACGCGCGCGACGCCGTGTTCTACGACGGCATCTCGCAGGGCAACAATCGCAAGGGACACATCCCCGGCGCCGGCAGCCTCCCGTTCACGGAGACGACGGACGACAAGCTGCGCCTCAAGGGCGCCGCGGAGCTCGAAGCCCTGTTCGCGAAGGCCGGTGTCGGACCGAAGGACACGATCATCGCCTACTGTCATATCGGCCAGCAGGGCACCGCCGTCGTATTCGCGGCGCGCACGCTCGGTCGCACCGTCATGCTGTTCGACGGATCGTTCCAGGAATGGGGACGCCGCCTCGACCTGCCCGTGGACAATCCGTCGGAGGGAAAGAAGTGAAGGCGCTCACCATCGCACTCGCATCCGCTGTTGCACTCGGGCAGGCGCAGGCGCAGCTGGTCGTCACGCCCGCCTGGCTCTCGTCGCACCTCAATGACAGGAATCTCGTGCTGCTGCACGTCGGCGACCGCACGGAGGCGAGGGAGCAGTTCGCGAAGGCCCACATCCCCGGCGCGCGCTTCGTGGAGCTCGACGACATCTCGCTCTCGAGCATGAACCACGAGGACAGCCTCATGCTCGAGATGCCGTCGCCCGAGGTGCTCCGCCAGAAGCTCATCGCGCTCGGCATCTCCGACGACTCGCACGTCGTCGTCTACCCGGCCGACGACGACATCTCGCCCTCCACGCGCGTCATGCTCACGCTCGACCACGCGGGACTCGGCGCACAGAGCTCGCTGCTCGACGGCGGGCTGCGCGCCTGGAACGACGCGAAGCTCGCGACGAGCGCGACGACGGTCGCGCCGAAGCCGGGCAAGCTGTCGGCGCTGCACACGAAGCCGGTGATCACCGACGTCGCATATGTGAAGTCACGCCTGAAGGCGCCGGGCTTCCACCTCATCGACGGCCGCGCCGGCGCGTACTACGACGGCGTGCGCGACGGCATGAAGCCCGGTCGCCGGGGACACGTGCCTGGCGCGAAGAGCATTCCGTACACGTCCGTCACCGACGGCAAGGGCCGCCTCAAGTCTGCCGATGAGCTGACCAGGCTCTTCGCCGCGGCGGGCATCGGCGCGAAGGACACCGTCGTCGCGTACTGCCATATCGGCCAGCAGGCCACCGCGGTGCTCTTCGCCGCGCGCTCGCTTGGTCACCCGGTGCTGCTGTACGACGGAAGCTTCCAGGAGTGGGGGCGCCGCACCGACCTGCCGGTGGAGCTTCCCGCGCCATGAGTGACCGCGCGCCCCGCCCGTACTCCGACCCATACCTCACCGGCGTGGCGCTCGGCCTCGTCCTCCTCGCGGCATACGTGTTCGCGGGCCGAGGGCTCGGTGCGAGCGGCGCGTTCGCGACGGTGGCGGCGGGTGCGGTGAACGCGACGTCGCCGGGTGCGGCGCGCGCGAACTTCTGGTTCGCCGATCATCTCGACGCCGGCTCCTTCTGGCGCGACTGGCTCGTCGTCGAGCTCGCAGGCGTCGTCATCGGCGCGTGGATCTCGGCAAAACTTGCGCATCGTGTGCAGCTGGTCGTCGAGCGCGGCGCGGGTACGACTGTGCGCGGACGCGTGGCGGCCGCAGCAAGCGGTGGCGCGGTGATGGGCGTGGGTGCCGTGCTCGCGCGTGGATGCACGAGCGGTCAGGCGCTCACGGGCGGCGCGCTGCTGAGTGTCGGGAGCTGGACGTTCATTGCGGGCGCTTTCGGTGCGGCGTACGTCGTCGCGTTCGTGCGGCGAGGTGCATGGTCATGATGGCCTTCATCATCGGCCTCGCCTTCGGCGCGTGCCTCGAGCGCTCGGGACTCGGCAGCGCGAAGAAGTTGATGGGCCAGTTCAACCTCACCGACCTTGCCGTGTTCAAGGTGATGTTCAGCGCGATCATCACGGCGATGCTCGGCATGTTCTGGCTGTCGCGGTTCGGTCTGGTCGACGTCACGAGGGTCTACGTGCCGGAGACGTTCATCCTGCCGCAGCTGGTGGGCGGCGTGGTGTTCGGTGCCGGCTTCGCGCTCGCCGGCCTGTGTCCTGGTACGTCGTGCGTCGCTGCAGCGAGTGGTCGCGGTGACGGACTCGCTGTGGTGCTGGGAATGTTCGCGGGCGTGCTCGGCTTCGGGTTCGTCCTGCCGTCCATCGAGACGTTCTATTCGAGCACGTCGCGCGGCGCGCTCACGCTGCCCACCGTGCTTGGGATGTCGCAGGGCGGTGTCGTCCTGCTGATCGTGTTCGCGGCGTTGGTCGGGTTCGTGGTGGCTGAGTGGTTGGAGCAGCGACCCGGCACACCAACATGAACCACCGCCACGTTCTCGCGGCGGTGGCGGCCACACTCGCTCTCGGCGCGGCACTCACGGGAAGCAGGACCACCGACGTCGCGACCCTCGCCAGGCAGATCCAGCATGAGGACGACCACGTCACCGCCCTCGAGCTCGCGCAGTGGATCAAGGACAGGAAACCCGGACTGCGCGTGCTCGACATCCGCAGCGACTCCGAGTTCAACGAGTTCCACATTCCGAGCGCCGAGCGCCTTCCACTGGAGGAATTGACGAAGCTTCGCCCGAAGGGAAATGAGACCCTCGTCCTCTACTCCGAGGGTGGCGCACACGCCGCGCAGGGATGGGTGCTCCTGCGCTCCGTGGGCTTCGACAAGGTCTACTTCCTCAAGGGCGGCCTGCTCGACTGGATGGACGACGTCATGAGCCCCATGATCCCCGAAGCGGGCATCAGCCCCGCGAGCGACTCCATGCGCGTGCGCGTGGGCGCGCTGAGTCGCTACTTCGGCGGGTTGCCGCGCGTCGGCATCGTGCCATTGAGCGGAACGCACGCGCAACCCGCGAGCCTCTCGGCGTCCATCGCGCGCACGCGCCGCCGCGGATGCTAACGACCGCGCCGAAGGTAGCGTTTTCCGCGGCCGCCCTTCGCGCGCGGGAGTTCAGCCGTCTCGACGCCGGCGGTCATGCCTACCTCGACTACACCGGGAGCGCACTCTATCCCGAGAGCCTCGTCGCGGCACACGCCGAGATGCTCCGTTGCAACGTGCTCGGCAATCCGCACGCGGAGAATCCCGCGTCGCTCGCGAGCTCCGCGATCATGTCCGAGGCGCGACGCCGCACGCTCGCGTTCCTCGATGCGGATCCGGACGAGTACACCGTGTGCTTCACCGCGAATGCGACCGGTGCGATCGCGCATGTGGCCGCGGGCTACGCGTTCGGTCGCGACGACCCGTTCGTGCTGAGCGCCGACAATCACAACTCCGTGAACGGCATTCGCGAATACGCGATGCGCGCGGGCGCGACCGTGTCCTACCTGCCGCTCGACGGCGCCCTTCGCCTCGACGCGGCAGAGCGTCGTCTCGCGGAGCATGCGCGCGGTCGCGGACTGTTCGCATTTCCCGCGCAATCGAACTTCTCCGGCGTGAGGCATCCCCTCTCGCTCGTGCGCACCGCGCAGTCGCTCGGCTATCGCGTGCTGCTCGACGCAGCCGCTTTGCTGCCCATGACGCGTTTGAGCCTGCGCGAAGTGCCCGCGGACTTCGTCGCGCTCTCGTACTACAAGATGTTCGGCTATCCATCCGGGGTCGGCGCGCTCGTGGCGAGGAGGGACGCGCTCGCCGAGCTGCGACGTCCGTGGTTCTCGGGCGGGACGGTGGACTTCGTGTCGGTGCAGAATGCGGCGCATTCGCTCCAGCCTGGTGCCGCCGCGTTCGAGGACGGCACGGCGAACTTCCTCGCCATCGCGGCGATCCCGGCGGGCCTGGACTACCTCGAGGAGCTCGGCATCGAGAACATCGAGCGCCATGCTACCAGGCAGGCAGGAAGTCTCGTCGAAGCGTTGCAGGACATGCGTCACCGGAACGGAAATCCCCTGGTGCGGATCTACGGTCCAGAGTCGCGGGACGACTGCGGCGCCACCGTCGCCTTCAACCTTCTCGACGAACGACAGACGTCGATCCCGTTCGCGAGAGTCGAGGAGCGCGCGCGTGCAGCAGGCGTATCGGTGCGCGGCGGATGCTTCTGCAACCCCGGTGCAGCGGAAGCCGCATTCGGGTTCCCGGCGGACGTCACGGCACGCTGCCTGGCCAGCACGAAGCAGCGATGGAGCATCGAACGATTCGCCGAGTGCATGAGTGGCTATCCCGTGGGTGCGATACGCGCGTCCTTCGGCGCGCCGAGCAATGACGAGGATAGAACGAGATTGCTCACCGTGGTGGGTTCATTCGTGTGACTCGCGCTCCAAGATTGAGGTCCGGGAAGATGTAACGCTAACCACAGAGGACACGGAGTACACACAGAGGAACACAGAGGGAAGCAAATATTGCAGTTCCTCCGTGTTCTCCGTGTGCACTCTGTGTCCTCTGTGGTTCAACCTCGGCGTCCCCTGAACCCACCGGGCCCCATGCGCGCCACGACAATCCTGTTATTTCTGATCGCGAGCACGGCAAACGCTCAAGTCCCCCATCCTTGTAATACGATGCCGGAAGCGAAGCAGTTCGACTTCTGGGTCGGCCAATGGGACGTGACGCCATGGCAGGCGCCGCATCCCACCCCGCAGCAGGCCATGGGCGTCAACGACGTCCATCCCATCCTCGAGCACTGCGTCATCTCCGAGAACTGGAAGGGGAGCCGAGGCGGGGAGGGGAAGAGCTACAACTTCTACGACACCAATACGAAGAAGTGGCGGCAGATCTGGATGGCCGACAGCGGCGGCGCGCTCGACTACAGTGGTGAGTACCGCGACGGCGCGATGCGCTTCGTCGGCTGGAACCTCGATGCCAAGGGCAACCGCCTCGAGCAGAAGCTCACCTTCTTCAACATCTCGCCCGATACCGTGCGCCAGCTGTTCGAGGCATCGTCGGATGGCGGGAAGACATGGACGCCGACCTTCGACGGACGATACGTCCGGCGGAAGCAGCCCTAGCCGTTACGCAGCGCGGTCGCGATGGGCAAGCGACGAATACGCTTGCCCGTCAGCGCGAAGATCGCGTTGGCGAGTGCGGGCGCGGTCGGCGGTACACCGGGCTCGCCCAATCCCTTCGGTGGGGCATCGCTCGCCACGAAGTGCACGTCGATCCTCGGCGCTTCAGGCATCCGCAGCATTCGATACTGATGGAAGTTCGTCTGCTCCGGCCGCCCGTCCTTTACGGTGATCTCGCCGTGGAGCGCGGAGCTCAGGCCATCCATGATCGCGCCCTGGACCTGGGCCTCCGCGCCGCCCGGGTTGACGACCGTGCCGCAGTCCACCGCACTCACCACGCGATGCACGCGCACGGAGGTCGGTGTGGGCATCGAGATCTCGACGACGTGCGCCGCATACGTGCCGAACGTGAAGTGCGACGCGATACCCCGCGCTCGACCTCGCGCCGGTGCGGCCGACCATCCCGCGCGCTCCGCTGCGAGGCGCAGGCAGTTGGCGAGACGCGCCGTGTCGAGCACCGGACCGCCATGGTCACCGTAGGCGAGCTGACGCGGTGCGCCGAGCAGCGCGAGGCGGAACGCGAGCGGATCGGCGTGACTCGCGGCCGCGAGCTCGTCGATGAAGCACTCCTCGGCGAACGCATTCGCGGAGTGGAGTGTGGACCGCCACGCGCCGCGCGGGATGAGCGTGTCCGCGAGTGTGTATGAGCGACGGACATTCGGCACGATGCCGGCGGGCAGGTCGTCCTTGTACAGCTCCGAGCCCACCGCGGCGCGGCCGGCATAGGCATAGCGCGACGCATTCACGAGGAGCTCGTCCCACGCGACCACGGATCCGTCGCCGTCGAGTCCCGCGCGCAGCGCGTACATCCCCGCGGGCCTGAAGAGGTCGTTCGCCATGTCGTCCTCGCGCGTCCACATCACCTGCACGGGCGCCTTCGCCGCGAGTGACAGGTACGCCGCCTCGGCGCCGTAGTCCCCTTCGAGCCTGCGCCCGAATCCACCGCCACACCGCGTCATGTGCACCGTGACGTCCGCGACGGCGAGTCCCGCTCCCGCCGCGGCGGAACGCTGCACGTTCTCCGGCACCTGGGTCGGCGCCCAGACTTCGCACTTTCCGTCGCGCACGCGCGCCGTGCAATTCATCGGCTCCATCGCCATGTGCGCGAGGAAGGGCACCTCGTACGTCGCCGTCAGCGTCTTCGCGGCGGACGCGAGCGCTGCGTCCACGTCGCCGCGGTGGTCGAGCACCGTGCCCGGCCGCGCAATCGCATCGCGCATGACGACGGCGAGCGAGGCGGAGTCGTTCGGCGTCGTCGTGGGCGAGCGATCCCACACCGGCGCGAGCGCGAGCTTCCCCTTGATCGCCGCCCATGTGCTCGTCGCGATCACGGCAACCGACGGACGCATCACGGGAGGCGTGCCGGGCTTGCCGGGAATCACGACCACGTCGACGACGCCTTCCACTGCGCGCGCCGCCGCGTCGCCCGCGGAGCGCACCGTCGCACCATAGGGCGCGCGAAGCAGGCAGGCGTGCAGCATTCCCGGCAGCGACACGTCGAGACCATAGACCGCCTTGCCGCGCACGATGTCGCCCGTGTCCTGCGCGCGAACTCGCTGGCCGATGATCCGGAAGTCCGCTGCGCGCTTGAGCGGTGCGGTCGCTGGAACGGGTACGCGCGCCGCTTCGGCGGCGAGCTCGCCGTAGGCGAGACGTCGCCCGCGTGACGCGTCGACGACGTACCCCTCGCGCGTGGTGAGTGACGCGGCATCCGTCGCCCAGCGCGCCGCCGCCGCCGACACGAGCATCGCGCGCACCGTGGCGCCGGCCTGGCGTAGCGGCAGCCAGTGCTCCCAGATGGCCGTGCTGCCTCCGGTGAACTGGTCGCCGAAGCGCGCGTCGAATGGCGCCGGGACGATCCTCACCGCGCTCCACGCGACGTCGAGCTCTTCCGCGATCAGCATGGGGAGCGATGTCTTCACGCCCTGCCCGATCTCCGGATTCTTGGCGTAGATGGTGACAGTCCCGGCGCGATCGATCTCGAGGAAGGGCGGGAAGCTCGCGCCGTCAGCGTGAAGCTCGGCGTGAAGCTCGGCGTGGCCTGTGCGCGTTGCCGGGAGCATGACGATGAGTCCGCCCGTCGCCGAAACGCCGATCCTGATGAACTCGCGCCGCCGCATGTGCCGAAGGTAGGAATCGTCGAGCCCGGCGAACAGGTCAGGCACAAGAGTTTGCAACTTCCACACACGGGATCGTCACCTTAACGGTGACGGCGCGCGCGTCGTCTATCTTGCTGATCGTCCAACGGAGCTTCGTTCATGATGTTGACCAGGGCGTTCGTCCTCAGCGCACTCGCCGCATGCTCGGCAAGTGCCCAGACGCACGATCATCAGGCGATGGGACCGGCGTCGAGCGCGAACCTGCACATGGAGATGACGCCGCTGCGCGCGGCGAGCGCCGGTGATTCCGCGCGCGCGGCGGCGGTTGCGCACGAGCTGCGCGCGGAGCTCGCGAAGTATCGCGACACGAGTGCCGCCGTCGCGGATGGCTACAAGATGTTCCTGCCCAACGTGAAGGTGCAGAAAGTCTATCACTTCACGAACAACTGGCGCGCCGTGCAGGAGGCCTTCCGCTTCGATCCGAGGAAGCCGTCGTCGCTGCTCTACAAGAAGGATGCGAGCGGCCGGATGCAGCTCGTCGGCGCGATGTACACCGCGCCGAAACGCTGGGATGCCGACAGGCTCGACGAGCGCGTGCCGCTTTCCGTCGCCCGGTGGCACAAGCACGTGAACTGGTGCATGCCCAAGAAGGGCGAGACCGAGCGCTGGCTCGAGCGGAAGGACGGGCAGCCCGTGTTCGGGCCCGAGAGCCCCATCGCGACGAAGAGTGCGTGCGATGCCGTGCACGGCAACTTCGTGGACTCGCTGTTCGGCTGGATGCTGCACGCCAATGTGCTCGAGGGAGACGACCCCGCGTCCATCTGGGGCGACGAGCACGCCGGGCACGACATGAGCGCGGGGATGCGGACGGGCGTGGACCCGTAGCGGCTCGCCGGGGGAATGATAGAATTGGTCGCCCACCGAATTTCCCCCATCCAGGTACGACCATGATCAACAGCCTTACGCTCCTCCTGTCGGCAGTGATGCTGAACGGCGGCACTGCGCCTGCGCCCAAGGCGCCGCCCGTCGTCGAAGTGCACGCGAAGGACTTTTCGTACAACAACCCGAAGACCGTGCAGTCGGGGCCCGTCACCTTCCGGCTCGTCAACGACGGCAAGGAGATGCACCACCTGAGCATCATCAAGCTCGGAAGCGGCAAGACGATGAAGGACGTCGAGGCCGCGATGAAGAAGCAGGGTCCGCCGCCGGGATGGATGATCGACATGGGCGGCCCGAATGCCGCGATCCCGGGCGCGACGATCGAGGCGACCGTCAACCTCACCCCCGGCGAGTACGCGCTGATGTGCTTCATCCCGTCCCCCGGCAGCCCGATGCCGCACATGGCGAAGGGGATGGTCAGCTCCATCACCGTCCTGCCCGCGTCGAACGGCGCATCGATGCCCGCCGCGGACGTCACCGTCACGCTCAGCGACTACACGTTCAAGCTGTCGAAGCCGTTCTCGCACGGGAAGCAGGTCGTGAGCGTGGTGAACACTGCGTCGCAGTCGCACGAGGTGGTGTTCGTGAAGCTGTCGCCGGGCAAGAAGGTCGCCGACCTCAGCGCGTGGGTGGAGAAGGACATGATGAAGGGACCGCCGCCGGGCCTGCCGATGGCCGGCATGTCGGGCATCGCGAAGGGGCAGAGCGCGAGCTTCGTCGCCGATCTCTCGCCGGGCACATACGGCCTGATCTGCTTCGTGCCGGACAGCAAGGACGGCAAGTCTCACTCGATGCACGGGATGATGACGCAGTTCGATGTGAAGTAGCCCCTGATTGGGGTCAGAGCTGACAGGGGTCAGAGCTGACAGGGGTCAGAGCTGACAGGGGTCAGAGCTGACAGGGGGCAGAGCTCGGCGCACAAAATGGATGGCGCGTGCGGTCATACGGTGACGCACGTCGTCATCCATGGCGCGAGTTTGCCGCATGGCTCGCTTGCCGAGGTACTTCGAGGCTGGGTTGCCGCTGCACCTCATCCAGCGCGGCAACAATCGCTCACGCATCTTCGTGCGCGAGGCCGACCGCGAGTGCTTTCTCGATATCCTGCTGGATGCGAGCGCACGAACGCGCTGCGATATCCACGCGTACGTGCTGATGACGAACCACGTGCACCTGCTCGCCACGCCGTCGTCTCCCACGGCAGCATCGCGGATGATGCAGCTCGTCGGGGCTAAGTACGCGCGCAATTTCAACCGCTGGGAAGCTCGCACCGGGACGCTATTCGATGGACGCTTTCGGGGGACCGTGGTCGACTCGGAGCAATATTACCTCACCTGCAGCCGGTACATCGAGCTGAACCCGGTGCGTGCACGCCTCGCAGCCGCGCCGGAGGGCCACCGATGGTCCAGCTTCCATTGCAACGCGCTCGGCGAGGCAGATCCGGTCGTCACGCCCCACTGGCTGTATCTCGGCCTGGGCCGAAACGCGGCCGAAACGCGCGCGGCGTACCGGGCGCTGTTCGCGGACCCGCAGGATGCGGAGGAGCTCGACGCACTTCGCGTCGCGACCCACTCCGGCGCGCTGCTGAGCAGGGTGCGCGAGGAAATGCGCCTCAAGCTGAGCGCGCGCGAGCGCGCGGCACACTGGCGGGCCGCCGAAAAAGCTCTGACCCCTGTCAGCTCTGACCCCAATCAGACGAAAAACTGTCCCCCGTTCAGGACACTTCCCGGCTGCACCAAACGTTGCGCGCCGTGTAATCCATTCCGCCGCATCGACTTGGTCGAGCAGCAAACGCAGCCGACGCTCGGCCCTCCGCATGCCTGAACGCGTCGGTGCGCAGGCGACGCTGCCCGCGCCGAACCGCCCACCACGAGCGGCTCGCGCTTGGGGTCACGGGAGGAAGTCCCCATGAGACACACCTTGTTCGTCGCACTCGCCGTCATCGCCGCCGCGCCCGCGCTGCGCGCGCAGGCCACCTCCGCTGTCCGCGTGGATCTCCCCGTCGTCGACGCGCCGTACGTCTCCACCAGCGGACTCCGCGCCCCGAGCATGGCGCAATCGCTCGGCATCACCGAGACGTTCTATGAGGTGACGCACCCCGCGATCCAGCGCGCGTTCGGCAGCCACACGAAGCTCGCGAACACCGCACTCGTGTTGTTCGACACGTTCGGCGCCACGCTGCCCGCCGCCGACGCCTGGCTGCACGAGGAGTTCCACCGCGCCGTGCTCGGCAACCAGCGCATCTCGAGCTTCGACGACATCTACAAGATGAATCTCCTGGCGTCGACCGTCGCGGTGAGCCACGTGACCGACGAGGATCTCATCCGCCTGAAGTCCACGCATCCCATCGACGAAGTGCGCGCCGCCGCCGCCGGCATCGAGGGCGAGAACGTCCTCATGCTCGGCCTCGAGAAGAAACGGTTCTTCCAGGGCTCGCGCGCGAATCACATCCCGCTGTACTGGCTGACGAAGATCAACTCGTGGATGTACGTGGCCTCCGGCACGACGTCCGAGAACGACTCGCTCACGGACGAGATGAACGCGCAGGACGGCACGAACGTCGCCGCGCGCGACTGGGTGGGCCATGACTTCAGCGCGTGGGTGTACGACCTGCATCGTCCCGCTGAGGCTTATGCCGCGCGCGGCACGCATCCTTCCGGCGTGGGCATCGACAGGTACGTGGCGGCGCGTACGCTCTCGGATGAAGAGCGCTCCTTCCTCGCGCGTGAGGGCCGGTTGCAGATGATCAACTTCCTCGACCCGAACCTCTTCGGCGTCGATGGGTTCACGGTGCGCAGCATGCGCCTCAACGTGAACGCGAGCCACTACCTGACGTCGTTCGGTCACTCAATCGACCTGAACGTGTTCGTGAAGCAGGACGACGCGAACCTCCTCGTGTCGATGCACCGCTACACGAACGGCGCTCGCTCATTCCCTGGCGTGGAGGCGCAGCTGCTCGACGTGCCCCTCGCGCTGGCCGGCATGAACCTCGACATGTCGCCGCGCGTTGCGTTGTGGATGCAGCCGGATGCGCAGGCGTTTCGCACGACGGACGCGAAGGCGGGCGCGCTTGCCTCGCTTCGCATCGGCCATGTGAGTGCGTCGCGCTTCGGGTCGTTCGTCGAGCTGGAAGCGAAGACGGAAGGCTGGGTCGCCGGCAACGTGAATCTCGACCGCAACTTCAGCGTGCGCGTCGGGACGTCACTCCGCGTGAACTGATCACCCGCTCATGAAGGATCGGGAGCTACCGCTGCTCCCGGTCCTTCACCATGCGGATGGTGAGCTGACGGTCACGCACTCCGGTCAGGACCATCAGTACGCCGCGCCATTCGTTGCCCTGCTTGTCCTTCGTCGTGAGGCGACGAATGGCGATGTCGTCTCCCTTGATCGCTGTTGGGCTCACGGTCCATCCCGCCGACGACAGTTGCTTGCCGTAGTGCGTGAGCAGCTCCTCGGGTGTGAAGGTCGTGTCGATGTGCGCGCTGACCTCCAGGTTGTCGCTCCCGTATCCGCTGTTGCCCTGCGACGCGGACGCGCCTGGTGGTGCACGCAGTGGCGGGACCTGGAGCGGTGCCCGGGACATCGCGGCCATCTCTGCAGCTTCGGGATGGCATGCCATCGAGCTGTTCGGATCGGCAGTGATCGCGACCGCGATGAGGCGCGTCGTCGGCGTCGAGTCCACCTGCGTCACCGATGCCGCACCTGACTTGCTGCAATAGGTCCGCGATACGCTGGGCGACGCGATCGTGAATGCCGACATGCCGGGAAGTGCAGATGGACCTTTGCCGAGCGTCATGCCACTGCGCGCGATCGTCGAGTCGATGAGCAGCGCGACATTCGCCGAGCGTGGGAGCTCGAAGACGGTAAGGGTCAGCGGGCCGAAACGCGCGCCACCCACGACGACGGCGGGCGCAGGCGGCGTAAGGGCCGCGCGCCAACCTTCCGGCGTAGTCCCGTTCGAAAACTGGAGCGTCCCTCCGAACGCCTCGGCAAAGCCGCCGAAGATCGCGTTGACGACGACGTACGGGACGTCCTTCGGGTGCGACGCCTGTGCGCTCGCGCGACCGGTCACCATCGACGTCGCCGCAGCACACATGAGAATCAGCGAGCGATGCATCACGGTCCCTCCACGCGGTTCATCTTGAGGCTGAGCTCACGCACGCTGCCCGATGCGGTGACGACGAGCGAGCCACGCCATGTTGCTCCCTCGCTGTCGGTCGCCTTGAGCGACTGCACGGACGCCGCATCGTTGGCCGTCGTCGCCGAAACCGTCCACCCCGCCTTCTTGAGCTGGCCACCGAAGTGCTCGGCGAGCGCGACCGGGAGCGAGAGCGAATCAGCAAGCACGGCGCGCGAATCGACGCTGCTTCCCCCGCCCCCGCCGCCCCAGTTCGTCATGCGCAATCCCGAGGGTGGCGTAAGGACGGGGAGCGCGAGCTTCGCCCTCGACGCCGCGGCGCCGAATATCCGCGGAGTGCACGCCATGTCGATTCGCTGGAAGGCGACGAAGATGAAGGAGCCGCGCGTCGCGCCGGGAACGGGGATGGCGTTCACGCTCGCCGAGTCCTTGCCCTCGGCTTGCAGCGTTTGAAGGAAGAACAGGCAATTTTCGCCGCCGCCGCGCAAATCATCGACCCGAAGAAGAAGCCGATCGACGTTTTCAAGGAGATCCAGAACGAACATCCG
>JBDSTA010000075.1:0-6706 GCA_039928475.1 Gemmatimonadaceae bacterium
GCTCTCCGACAGCAGCGCCTTGTGGATGCTCGACGTGTTGCGCAGGTAGAAGGCCGCCAGTGAATCGGCCGAGCGCCGCTGCCAACCCGTCAAGCCGCGCACGGGCTCGACGGCGCGCCGCAGCTGCTGGATGTCATAGTCCGTCGCGAAGTTGATCGAGAAGTCCACGACGATCCGGAACGGGTTCAGCGACAGCGTGCGCTCGGGACGCGTGTCCGCGAAGCGGGAATTGACGTCGTACTTGAAGCGCTGCGTCGCCGCATCGTAGCCGCGCGGCACCAGCAGCACGGGATCCGGCGTCGCCGGCGAGCCCCAGCCGCGCAGCGACTCGCTGCCGTGCACCGCCTGGTCGATGCCCGCGAGCACGTTCTGGAAGTACACGTTCGGCACGACGCGCCCGCCCCACTGCGATGGCGTGGGCGGACGCCACTGGACGTTCAGCGAATGCGTCCACGGCCCGCGACACCCATTCCGCTCGGCGACCTTGCCAAGGTTGGAGAGCACGCAGCTCTTCGCCGTTGACGAACCGCTCGCGAGGAGCGCACGCACCTGCGCGGCGAGTGCGGCGTCGCCCTCCTTTGCCGGGTCGGGCACGAACGCGCGGTCCCCGCCGCGCCCGTCGCCGTTCACGTCGCCCTGCACCACTGGCGTGAAGGGCAGCCCCGACTGCGAGCGCGCGAACAGCGTCCACGTGCCCGTCTTCGGTGTGTAGAAGCCGGACGTCACCACCACGGCGTGACGCGCGTCGTTCTGCCCGGCGGCCCACTCGACTTCGCGCGGATCGCCGAAGCCCGCACCGTCGAAGCCGCGGAACTGGCGGCGCGTCGCCTGGAGCGTGTAGTTCACGGAGCCGTAGAAGTTCGCGCCGCCGCGGAACTTGAACACGTCGGGCGAGAGGCCGAACGTGACCTGGCTCCCGTAGCCGCGCAGGTCGCTCACGCGCTCGCTCACGCGACCGAAGCTCGACGAGATGCGCGACTGCGTCGGCGATACCGTGCCGCTCGCGGGGTCGATCGCCGCGCTCGTGACGAAGACCGGTCGCCCGCCCTCACCAGCGAGCGAGAACTGCGGCGCGCCCTTGAAGTTCGCGTCGATGGTGCCCGGCTGCGACAGGTCGTACGACGCGAGCCCTGCCACCCGGAACAGCAGCTTCATGTAGCTCGTGTTCCAGTCCAGCGACGCGCGCCAGCTGCGAGGCACATCGTACTTCGGATCGATCAACGTGACACCAGGCGCACTCTCGGCGAGCACGCCGCCGCCGTTCGCGCACTGCGACGGAATGCTCGAGGGGTCTGCAATGAACCTCGACCAGTCGACAATGGGCACGGCGCTTCCCACGCACGACAGGTAGGTGGTGCCTCCGGCGAGTCCCGTGGATGCGGAGGCGTCTGCGAGCAGGCCCGGACGCAGCAGGTCGCGGAACTCTCCGATGCCACCGCGAATCACGCCGGCCGTCGTCCTGTAGAAGCGGCCGACGCTCGTCTGGTTCGTGCCGGAGCCATTCTCCTTGTCGCGATTGTACGTGTAGGAGAAGCCAAGGCGCGGGCTCAGGTGCACTCGCGACGGTGCCGCGCCGGACTGGACGCCGAGCGCCTGGTCCAGCGCGGGATTGGTCGCTGGCGCGCCAACGAATCCGTCGGCCTCCAGGCGCACGCCATACAACATGCTGAAGAAGCGCGTCGGCGCGTACTGGTGCGCGACGGCTACCGCACTGTTCCACACACTCCCGGAACGCTCGGGCTGCGAGAGCGTACGCGCGAAGCTGGCGGGATGACCCGCAGCGAAGTCGGCGATGGAATTGAAGGTGAACGTGCCGAGCTGGTTGGGGATGCCCTCCTGGCGCACGCCGTCGCCGCGCGCCCACGCGAATGCCTTGAAGCGATGGCGGCGGCCACCCGCGTTCCAGATCGTCTCGTTCGCGCCTTCCATCGTCCAGCGCGCGTCGTCCGTAGCGAGGTATGAACCGCCGCCGAGTGTGACACCGGTGACATCGGGCGTGGCATCGAGCGTCGACGAACGCACGACCACATTGGCACCTGGCACGAGGCGATACGGCGACACCTGGGTGTTCACCGCGCTGGCAGCCAGCCTCGTCTCGGTGAGCACGCGGCGACCCTCGCCGACATACGTGCCGAGAGTGAGCTGACCGCCGAGCGTGCGCTCGCGCCGCTGGCCGGCGGCGGAGGGAGCGGAGAGTGGACCGAAGCCGAGCGCGCCATCCTTGGTGATGCCGAAGTACGTGGTGAGGGCGCGCGTGCTCAGCGTGTCGCGCGTGTCGTCGAAGCGGCCGAGCCACGAGATTGCGTCGTGCTGGCGATTCGCGGGCACACCCGCGCTCGTGAGCGAGAGTCCGAGCGGGTTCGCGAGCGCGATGAGGCGCGCGACCGAGTCCGGCGACACACCCGCGCGCAGCAGTGACGCCGCATCGGCGTCCAGCAGTGTGGCGGGGTCGCTCGTGTTGCGGGCGACATCGAGCGCCATGTTGTACGTCGCGGACTGGCGAATGAATTCGCCGTCGGCGCCAACGCTGCCGCGGAAGCCGCCGTTCTTCGCGCCGAGCGACTGCGCGGTGGCATCGGCGAACTGGAACTGCTGCGGATCGAGCGTGACGAAGGCGTTGCGCCGCTGGTAGAAGCGATCGCCCGGCCCGAGGCGCACGTCGATGTTTGCGCCGGCGAAGCCGCCGCGCGTGGGATCGAAGGTTGCGCCGGTGACGCGCGTCTCCGTGCGCGCCGCGCGCGGGATCGCGCCCGCGGCGAGGCCCATGCCATTCAGCGTCGTGAGGTTCGACTCCCCGCCGGAGCCGAGGATCGAGGGACCAGCGCCCGTCATGGTGACGTTCGACATCGTCCCCGCGATCGCGTTGAGGTCGCCCGCGACGGTCGGCGAGATCGCGCCATTGATGCCGTCCTTCCACTTCTCCGACGACCCGGGTTCCGGCTGCGTGGCACTCACGGGATTCGACGCACGCACGGCGCGATCGGCCGTGACGTTCTGCGCCGCCAGCATCGCCACGTTTCGCGAGAGGCTGAAGTCCGCGACGAACTCGCGCTCCGTGCTCTGCCGCGTGCTGCGCCGGCGCACGGGATTGAAGCCGGCCGCGGTGACATACACGAGGTAGTCGCCGGTGCCCTCCTCGAACCGCACGCGGTAGTTGCCGCTACTGTCGGTCGTGGTCTGTTGCGTGAGCCGGTCGGGCCCTCGCGTCACACTGATGGAGGCGCCGGTGACGGCGCGCGCGGAATCGTCGGAGACCTTGCCGCGGACCACGTCCGCGGCGGACTGCGCAGCGAGCGCCGGGGCGGCGAGTGCGATCGCGAGGATTGCAGCGAGGAAATTGCGGCGTTGACGCATGGTGGGGTGCGAAGGGGCCGGTCGGTACGAGTGTCGCGCTTTGGACACCGTACGCCTCGTAACGGTTGGCGTTTCCGACGGAGTGGTAAAAAATTAGCATATGCTAGGAAATTAGCAACCGGCCTCGTGCCAACGGCTCAGCGCAGCGACCAGAACGACCGGTCGAAGCCCAGGCCGTCCAGCACTGCCTGCGACTGGTCGGTCGTACGCGGACGCCATGCCGACGTCCGGCGATCGGGATACCACGCCTTCGCCAGGCGCCACGTATCGGCCAGCGACAAGACCGCGCCACGCTCCGCGCTGCGCTCAGCCAGCCAGCGATCGAGATGTTCTTCCGACCGGAAGAAGAGCATGGTGCTTCACGTGAACCCGATGTCGTCGTACCAGCGGCTGGCCGGAAGCAGGATGTGTACGATGCCGTCGTTCGACGTCGGGCCCGTCGCCGCATCCACTTCTATCGAGACGGGCTCGTTGCAGCACGCGCACGAGGTGTCGACTGTTGCCGAGATACCGAGCGACGCAGGAATGCCCAGCATGTCCCATGCGCAGTTGGCGAACCAGCGCACACCCTGCGCGCTCACCGCGAAGCGCGTGGGCACCGCGGAGAAGGGGCCGCACATCCACACCTCGCCGCTGGTGGGGTCCAGGATCACGCGCTTCGTGGCGCCGAGGATCTTGAGCGTCTCGAACGCGTCGTACGTCGACAGCTTGATGTGCTGCGCGATCGCCTCGGCGGTTGGCGGCGCGCCAATGTCCGCAACGTGCGTGTAGATGAACCTGCGCACGGCGTCGATCGTGTTGTGACGGTCGAAAGTGTACATGCGGGGAGTCTCACCCCAACGCGTCCGCATGTCAAACGCGAGCGTCGTCAGCCCAGGAGGTCGAGCTGGTCCGCGGCGACGGCGACGACGTCCTCCTCCTCGTCCACCTCGCCGCGATTGTAGCGGCCAAATGGCATGTCGTACTGCGCGCAGACCCTCGTGAAGCGTTCCTTGAGTCCCTCACGATAGTGCTCGTTCACCTGGTAACTGCTCGCGTATGCGCGCTGGTACCGCGTGGCCAGTTCGGGAAAGTTCGTGGCGATAAAGGGCAGGTAGCGATCGCGCGCACTGGACTGGAGTCGCAGAGCACACGCGGCGATGTACGACGCATCCGCCTTCTTCACGGCGATGATGAGCTCCTCCACCATGTCCGGCGAGTCGGTGATGCCCGGAAGCACCGGCATGACGTTCACCCCCGTCTCGATGCCGTTCGCACGCAACCGCGCGATGCCGCGCAGTCGCGCCTCCGGCGTGGGAGCGCGCGGCTCGAGCGTACGCGCGAGCTCCCGATCCACCGTGATCAATGAGACGTGCACCGCGAGTCGCGAGCGCTCGTTGATCTTCGTGAGCAGGTCGATGTCGCGCGTGACGAGGGGACTCTTGCTGATGATCGTCACCCCGATGCCCCGCTGTTCGGCGAGTACCTCGAGGATGCCGCGAGTGACGCGGAAGCGGCGCTCCGCCGGCTGGTACGGATCGGTGGCCGTGCCGATGACGACCCGCTCCTGATGCAACGCGTTCAGGATGGACGGCCGCCCCAGCGCCTTCCGGAGGAGCGCCGGTGCCTCGCGCTTCACCATGATGCGGCGCTCGAACGCCAGCCACGGAGGAAGGTTGTCTGTCGCGAGCGCGTCGCCGCCGTCGAGGCGCGCGGCGTCCGCAAGCCGCTCGGCCGTGTAGCGATGGGCGTAGCGTGCATAGCAGTAGGCGCAGCCAAAGGCGCAGCCGACGTACGGGTTGATCGACCAGAAGCCCATGCCCGTGGCGGCCGGGTTGTTGAGCACACTCTTCGGCGCGGCGGCGAAATACCGGATGTCCTTCTGCTCCCCTACCACCGGCACCTCGCGCCGGACCACCGGCGGCGGCGCTTCCTCGAAGAGGCCCGCCTGCGAAACTGCGTCTGTCGCTCGCATGGCGAGAGTTACCGAATAGATACCGAAAGTGCAACCGGCAGCCGGAACGGCGCGCACTTCGCACTATGTACCTGGACATGGCTTATCGACCGGCGCTTGCCATCACAATCCTGATGTTCGCTGCGGGCTGCAATCGCGCTCCCGCTCGCCAGGTCGCGCTCGAGGCCATCCGCGCTGCACACCCGCGGCTCGAGACAGCCACGGTCGTCGACACAGTGTGGAAGGACGGGCCTCCCTGGTTCTCATGCGCGGAGGTGCTCTCCAAGATCACCGGCCGCGCTGATACCGCAGTCGTGCGCAACGAGGTCGGCAACTGGCGCTCCCTCCTGCTCGCCGACTGGATCTCCCTGCGCGACACCTTCGCCGCGCCCGTCGCCGAACCCGGGTGGTGTACCGCGTCGGTGCACGACTCCCTGCCCCAGCTCCGCGCCGGCTGGCAGGAGATCCACAGCGACTCACTGCCGAGCGGCGGTCGGCGGCGCGGCTGGGCCGTTGCCGCCGGGCAGCACCGCGTCGTCGTGCGCGAGGACCCACGCTCCATCGGCAGCGACTCGGCAGAAGTGTCCTGGCTGCTGACCCTGGCGCCGAACGAAAATGGAAAGGCCCTGGGGGCAGACCGTGACAGTCTGCCCCGCAGGGCTGTCCTCGTCCGCGTGGACGGTCGCTGGGTCGCTCAGTAACGCCGTCGCCCTAGATCGCGGCCGTCGCCTCCGCCGCGCTCCACGGCTGCCACCCCGCGCGGTACTCGCGCGTGAGCCACTGGTTCGCGTCGTTGTTGTTCGTCACGCGCATGGCGGCGCCGTCGTACACGATCTTCTGCGATTGCCCCGCGCGCAGCGCCACGATACCGAGGAGCATCGTTTCCGTGAGCTTCGCCGCATAGTCGAACGGGGAGCTTGCCGTGCCTTCACCCTTGCACGCGCGCGCCCAGTTGGCTTCGTGCGACATCTCGATGCGCGGTACCGACTTCGACACGGCATCGGCGCGCGACTGCGCACCGTCACCGAACACCTTCGGGTTGTCGCCGTACGTCTCGTACGTGATGAAGCCCCGCTCGCCGACGAACACACCACCGCCGCCGTCGCCGCGCGGCAGCGTGAAGTCGCCGTCGATGGCCGGCATCAGGCCACCGTCATACCACGTCAGCTTCACCGGCGGCGCCGAGCCGCGCGCCGCGAATTCGTACCGCGTCATCATCGCGAGTGGATACGAGCCGGGATTGTTCGCCGGCCCGCCCCACGGGGTGGATGACGAGATCACGCTCGTGGGGTATTGCAGCCCGAGCGCCCAGAACGGCTGGTCTATGAGGTGCGCGCCCATGTCGCCGATGGCACTCACGCCGAAGTCCACCCAGCCGCGCCAGCTGAACGGGTGATAGGCCGGGTGATACGGAATCGA
>JBDSTA010000076.1:0-3618 GCA_039928475.1 Gemmatimonadaceae bacterium
TCCGGGTCCTCGCTCGTCGCGAGCTTGTACGCGAGGTTGAGCGGCGTGAGGATGCCGCCGACTTCCGTGGAGTGGATGCTCGACGTCACGAGCACGACGACCTTCGCGTCACGCTCGAGCGCGGCGCGCTCCGCCGGCGTGGTGAGGCGCGGATCGGCGAGCTTGCGCTGGACGTCCTTCACCTTGCCGAGGTTCGCGATTGTCGCCTCGTCTCCGATGAACGCGGCGATGAAGGGGCGACCGAGCGTCGTCTTGCCGAGCACGCGCAGTTGCACACGCGGCGACGCGGCGTCGAGCGCCTTGAAGTAGTCGACGACCTGCCGCCACTGGGGCAGCTTGCGATCGGTGCCGGGCTCGAAACCGATGACCGACGCGGGCGTGGGCACCTTCTGCGCCGTTGCCGCGTGCGGCACGGTGAGGGCGACGAAGATGGCAGCGGCGAGGAGACGAACGCGCATGTCGAGGCTGGTGGGCGGTGAGGAGCGAGGCTTATTCGGGCCATGAACAGCGCCGTCAAACATGGTACGCGGACCCTTGTCGCGCTGCTGATGACCGCCGCGACGGCGGGCGCGCAGGGCAACGACCGCGTCGGCTGGAAGGTGTTCCCATCACTGTACGTCGTGAGCGACTCGGTGGTGTTCGAGCTCAGGGAGCGCGACTTCCCGAACCGGATCGGCTACGCGCGGCGCGAGACTAAACGCGAGGGCGTTTCACGGCATCCCAGTATGCATGACTGACATTGCCAGGTATCTTCTGCTGCCCATCGCGATCGCGTGGGTCGGCTCGCCAGGCTGCGGCGGGGAGAGCGGTGGGGTGCAGCGAGCTGTGGTGAGCGCGAGCGCACTCGAGCCTTCGACGCCGATGCACACGGGCCGGGCGATGCACACGGCCACGCGGCTGCGCGACGGGCGCGTGCTGATCGTCGGAGGGGGATCGCCAGCGACGGGTGTGGCGAGCGCAGAGCTGTTCGATCCAGTCACGCGCACGTTCAAGGTCCTCCCGGTGTCCGCCGGACGGCTTGGGCACACCGCCACATTGCTGCCCGACGGCACGGTGCTGGTGGTGGGCGGTGGCTATGGCGCCGCGCAAACGACACGAACCGCGGAGATCTTCGACCCGGCGACAAGTGCCTTTCGCGTGACCGGCGCCCCGGTCGTGCCACGCACCGATCACGCCGCGGTCCTGCTGAAGAACGGCAAGGTGCTCCTGGCCGGCGGCGACGTCTCCGGTGTCGGCGCCACTCCGACAGAGCGTGCCGAGCTGTACGATCCGGCATCGGGCAGGTTCACGTCCACCGGATCGATGCGAACGGCGCGGCGACCCTACGGCGTGACCGTGACGGCTGATGGAATGGTGCTCGTCGCCGGCGGCACCTCGACGGGCAAGCGAATCATCGGCGACGCCGAGTTGTACGACCCTTCGACCGGTACGTTCTCGGCCATTGCGGGCCTGCACCATGCGCGCGAGAAGCACACGGCCGCCTTGCTGCGCGACGGGCGGGTGCTCATCGCCGGTGGGAGCGATGGCCAGGAGGCGAAGGACCTTCTCGCGTCGAGCGAGATCTTCGACCCGCGCACCGGGCAGTTCACGGCGGGGCCGACACTCACTGTCGCGCGTCACAAGATCGTGTCCGCGGCGATGACGAACGGTTCGGTGCTCGTGGCGGGAGGGAGCGAGCTCGCCGAGATCTACGACGCCGCGACCGGACGCTTCCAGCGCATCAGCGGAGCAGGCGACACCGAGCGTCTCTATCCCGCTGTGGTATCCCTGGGTGACGGCAGCGTGATGATCAGCGGCGGGTACACACGCGGCGGCGCGCAGGCGAGCACGTGGATCTTTCGTCCGTGAACCGACGGCTACGGTTGGCGCGGTGCAGGGCGTGACGCCATGGTGTAGAAATCGACCTGGTACCTGAGCGTTCCGTCGGGCATGCGGCACCCAGTGCCTCGATCTCCCTGCGCACGGCGACCGGATCCGCGGCGGGCGCCATGTCGCGCATCGTCTTCGGCTGTTGGGATTCGAGGTGGGTGCCCAACTCTGACACCGCGGGGCAGTACGATCGTATCCCTACCGCTTCACCACGTTGTACTTCGCGAGGATCTCCCGTACGCGGTCGATCGGAATTGCTTCCATCGTGCGCCCCTTCTGCGTGACGCTCGTGGCCATGAACAGCGAGTTGTAGATCGCCTCTTCCGTCGCCTCCACCACGCCCTCGAACAGCGCGGACATGTCGTCGTTGGTGAGCTCCTGCGTGGCGCGCAGCCGCTGCGGCCCGGCGCCGAGCGTGGCGGCGTTGCGTCGCACGAGCGGGGACGTGGAGAACGCCAGGACGAAGTCGCCCGAGCCGTTCGACGCGCTGCTCCCCGTACGAGCCAGGCCCATGATGGCGCGGGCTGCGACGCGCTCGAGGTTGCGATCGGAGATCGGCGCATCCGTGGCGACGACGATCATCACCGAGCCGTCGCCGCGCTCCGTCTCAACGGCGTTCCTGAAGGCATACTTGCCGAGCTCGCGCCCGACGGGTGCGCCGAGCACCTGGAGCACGCCACCGAAGTTCGTCTGGACGAGTACGCCCACCGTCCAGCCGCCAAGCGTCTTCGGCAGCACGCGCGACGAGGTTCCGATGCCGCCCTTCCACTCGAAGGCGATGGTTCCGGCGCCCGCGCCGACGGAGCCCTCCTTCACCGGGCCAGTGCTCGCCGAGGCGAGCGCCTCGTGCACGTTGTCCGCGGAGATGGGGCGCGAGCGAATGGCGTTCAGACCACCGTCGTTCGTCTCGCCGATCACGGGGTTGATCGACATCACGCGCTCCATGCCCGGCTGCGCGATGAGCTCCGCGACGAGCGCATCGGCTGCGCGCCACACGCACAGGGTGCACGTGAGGAGGATGGGCGTCTCGAGCTCGCCGAGCTCCTTGAGCTGCGTGGAGCCAACGAGCTTCCCGAACGCGTTGCCGATGTGCACGGCGGCGGGAACGCGATCGAGGAACAGGTTGCCGCCGTGCGGGAGGATCGCGGTGACGCCGGTGTGAATGGAATCGCCGACGATCACGGTGGAGTGCCCGACCTTCACCCCGGCGACGTCAGTGATTGCGTTGTTCGCGCCGGGCTGGAAGATGCCGGGCGCGACGCCGAGGTCGCGCGCCCTGACGCGGCCCTGGGCTTGCACGCTCGAGGCGGCGAGCAGGAGAATGGCAATGGTTCGCATCTCGTGAATATGCTCATCGCGCGGTCGGTCGCGAGCATCGTCGCGCGGTCGGTCGCGAGGATCGTCGTGCGGTCGGTCGCGAGGATCGTCGCGCGGGCTATGGCGAGGATCGTCGCGCGGGCGATGGCGAGGATCGTCGCGCGGTCGGTCGCGAGCATTCGCTCCGCAGCGTCACTGCGCGTGAGCGCTCGGTGCCGCATTGCGGCCCTCGCACGCGGTGAGCGCCGCTCCGCGAACGCTCGCTCCCTTCTATCGAGCTTCGCCTGCGGTGAGCGCCGCTCGCTCCCTTCCATCGAGGTTCGCCAGCGGCGAAAACGCTTGACCCCTCCCTCGCTTACTGGCGGGCGTTCGGCCGGCCGGGCTCGCAGTCGACCCACGATCGACTTGCGTGTCGATGTCCCGGCACGACTG
>JBDSTA010000077.1:0-12655 GCA_039928475.1 Gemmatimonadaceae bacterium
CACCCCGCTGAAAGGCAGCGGCGCCCACGGTGTATTCCAGCTGCTTGAGCACGCCCGGCGCCTTGTTATACACGATTGGGCCGTAGTTGCTCTTCGCCTGGTCGAGATTCGCGAGCTGCTGCCACACCGGCGTCGTGCCCTTGCTCGCGTCGACGGCGTACGCCGCCGGCTTGTTGCGCAGGTAGAACGACTTCCACGCGTTCGCCGACGGGCTCAGGTCGGCCTGCATCACGGCGGCGAGGTACGTCGCGAATCCCTCCTTGAGCCAGAGGTCGTCGAACCACCGCATCGTCGCGTAGTCGCCGAACCACTGGTGTGCGACCTCGTGATAGATGGTCGCCTCGCGGCCGAGGAGCTGGGTCAGCGTGGGCCGCTCACGATAGATGAAGCTCTCCTCGTTGTAGAAGGTGGCGCCGGGATGTTCCATCCCGCCGAAGGGAAATGCCGGCGCGAGCACGACATCGAACTTCTGGAATGGAAACGGCTGCCGCGTATACTTCGCGAGCCACGCGAGCGCGCGCGCGTTCATCGCGATGATCGAATCCGACTCCGCCTCCTTCGCGCGCGATGCGCGCACGTAGAGCGAGATGGGGCGCCCATTCACCGTGTCGGTGCGCACGGTCCACGGGCCGGCCGCGAACGCGATGAGGTACGTGCTGATCGGCTCCGTCTCCGTGAAGCGATGCTCACGCGCATTCGGTCGATCAGAGGTACCAGCGAGCCGGCCGTTGGCCACGGTCTTCCACTCGAGCGGCGTGACGAGCGTCGTCGTCACGCGCGCCTTGAGGTCTGGCTGGTCGAAGCACGGAAAGAGCTGGTTGGCGTCAGCCGGGACGAGCAGCGTGTAGAGGTAGTCGGCGCCGTCCGTCGCATCGTGCGCCCGGATGACGCTCGCGCCAGCGGGCGCAATCGCCGAGCGGAATTGCATCTCCACGGTGTTCTCGCCAATGCGCAGCGCCGTCGCAGGAATGACGAGGTGACCATTCACGGCGCGCGGTGCGACGGCAGCGCCATTCACGGCAACGCCCGAGAACGACAGCCCGCGAAAGTCGAGGATCACGTCACCGGCGCCGCGGCGCTGAAAGCGCACCTGCGTGGAGCCATAGAGCGTGTCGCGGCGCGTGACGTCCATGCGCAGCGCGTACCGCACCTGGGAGATGTGCGCGGCGCGGTCCTGCGCGAGCGCGAGCGACACGCCCGGGCCGGGCAACGAATCGGGTGCGAGCAGGGCCGCGAGCGGAAGGGCGAGCAACGACGACAGTGAGGTCATGGCGTAGTCAAACGCCCGGTCCCCGCTGCCGTCAACCGACCTTGTCGATCACCCGGTCGTCCAGGCGGCGCTGCGGCCCCTGCCCCTTCGGGCGCCGGCGCGGCGGCTCCGCGTCCAGCAACAGCACTGCGTACTCGAGCACGGACAGGTCGCGCCAGTGCTCCGGCCACGTGAGCGACTCGACGACGATGTCGCCCGCCGTGAACCGAAGCACGCGCTGCGTGGCGCCCTCTCGATCGAGGCACTCGTGAACGCGCACGGTCCACTCGCGGCCCTGCGGGCTCGTGAAGGAGCGCCGCGAGTCGGTCGTCGCCTCCACCTCGCGCTCGATCTCCGATGCCCTGATGGCCGCGTGCTCACCACTCGGCGTCTTCGCGCGGCGGGTCAGCACCTGTCGCGCGCGACGACACAGCACCTCGAGCGCCGGGATGTCGTACGATCGCCACTCCGCGGGATACGGCGCCTCGAGCCGGCGCTTCTCGCGAGCCGACTCGAACACGAGCCACCCGTCCTGGAGCATGCCGAGATAATCCTCGACGCGCGTCACAGGGTGCATCTGGGCAGGGGTGACGTCCCAGACCCTCCATTCTATGCGTCGGCTGTCGGTGAACTCGCGCATGGACATGACCCGCCCTAGAGCATCGGCCATGCCGTGCTGAGCGGCATTCCCGATTCAGCGCTCCTGGTCATACACGATGTCCACGGGGATGCCCTTCGCCTTCAGACGGTCGAGGTCGCTCTGTGTCTGCGCACCGATGGTTCCGAGGTCGGTGTAGAGCTTCGCGACGCCGGCATAGTCGCCGTTCCCCTGGAGCACGAGGATCTGCCGCGAGAGCTCATCCGCGGCGCTCCGCATCTTCGCGAAGTCCACACGATACTTGCCGTTCGCCTCACGGGTGAACGCGCCGGCGCGCTGGAGGAAGTTGAACGCCACGACGTTCGCACGTCCATGCGCGTCGCCTGCACCGAAGCGCACCGAACGGAAGAGGCTCGCGAGGAACGTCACGTAGTTGTCCTCCACGTTCTCGCTGCCCATCTCACCCTGCGCGTTGAGCTGCCGGATCATGTAGAGGCCGAGGATGTCCGCCTTTCCCTCCTCGAGCGCACCGGCCTTCTCCTTGAGCGCCGCGCGCACCGTCCCCTTCCCGTCCAGCGTGTTCTTGATGCCGAGGCCGTGCGCGACCTCGTGGAACATCACGTTCTCGAAGAACCCATCGAAGGTCACGCGCGGGAGCTGGTCGTCGGCGATGAGCTCCTTCGCGATGGGCACGAGGATCTTGTCGAACTTCGAGCGGATCGCATTCTTGAGCTGGAGGCGGCGCGTTCCCTTCCTGAGCTGCACCTCCTCGTCGTTGGGGAGGTTGATGGCGATCGTCTTCGAGCCCTGGTTCGCCTGGCCCGCGACGAACACGACGTCGTACGCGTTGAGGTCCGCGTCCGTCCCGGGCCGCTCCTTCTTGTACTCGTCGGGGACGGGAATGCCGCGCTGCAACGCAGGCAGCATGGCGGCGTACTTCGCGAGCCGCTTGCTCCACGACTGGTCCTTCACGAGCACGAACGCCTCGTTCGATGCCTTGTAGCCGAACAGCTCGTCCTCGTACGACTCGATGGGGCCGAGCACGATATCGAGCGTGTTGTTCTTCATGTCCATCCACGCGATGTCGCTCGGCTGGTACCTGTCCGTCACGAGCGACGTGGCGAGCGCACCGAGATAGCGCCTCAATCCGGCGTCCTCGGCGAACGTCGCTGCCTGGCGCACCTTCGCTGCCGCGCGCGCGTTCGCGCCGGCGAAGAAGCGCGAGTAGGGAATCGCGACGAGCGCGCCCTTGGCGTCGCGTCGCACCATCGTGTACAACGACTTCAGGCTGTCGGCGCGCTTGCCGCCGGAGGCGACGGCGCGCTCGAACTCCTCCTTCGTCATGTCGCGCGGATAGAAGTTCGCGCCATGCGGCTTCACGCCCGCGCCGGCGACGAACGCGATGTTGTTGTCGAGGCGATCCCACGGCCCGACGTTCACCTCCGCGAGCTGGTGCGCGATGGGGTCGGCGATGCGGGCGAGCACGGAGTCGCGCGGCCCGATGACCTGCTCCCAGTAGATGCCGTGCATCTCGCGCGCGGCGTCGATGAGCAGCGGCAACATCTGGCGCTCCTTCTTCGTGAGCGCGCTGGTGTCCGTCTTGAGCTGCACGACCGTATAGCGCGACAGCCGCTCGGCCGGGCTCACGATGACGGGCCCCGGTGCGACGGGCACCGTCGTGGGGCGCTGCACGAGCGCCGGATTGGTCGGACGACCGCCGGGGTACCACGTCGGCGCGGGGCCATCGGCGAGCATGCGCGCCGCGGCGGCGCCAGCGGAAATCACCTGCGTCATGTGCGCGAAGTCCACACCGGACGCGTCGTCGCGCACGGTGTGGTAATCCGCGTGCATGTTGTACGACGACAGCGTGTGCGCGACCACCCCCGCGCGCGCAAAGGCGATGTTGTCGCTGCGCGTGAAGAACTGCTGGTCGAGACGACGGTCCGGTACGATGGGCAATCCCGCGTTGGCGAACATCGTCCCCATCGTCGAGCGATCGAAGCCGGTGAGCCATGCGCGCCCGGGGCCTCCCGCGAGCGAGTCGGGGCGGCCGATCATCTCGATCTCCATGTTGGCCGTCATGCTTGCGATGGGCATCACGGGATGCAGGAGATACCAGTGCGTGCCGAGAAGCCCGACTTCCTCTCCCGTGGTGGCCGCGAAGATCACCGTGCGCCTGGGACGCGGCCCGCTCGCGAGCGCGCGCGCGATCTCCAGCACGGCCACCGTGCCGGAGGCGTCGTCGTCGGCGCCGTTGAAGACGGAGTCGCCCTGCACCGGGCGGCCGATGCCGAGGTGATCGTAGTGCGCGTCGATGAGGATGGCGGAATCCTTGAGCACCGGATCGGTGCCGCGCAGGATGCCGACGACGTTCACCGCGTCGCGACGTCGCGCAGGGGGCATCGTGTCGCGCGTGGCGAAGCTCGTGAAGAGCGCTGGACGCTCTCCGCGTGCACCGGCGACCATCGCGACCGGCACGCGCTGGAAGAAGCCACTGTCGCCGGCGGGCTCGAGGCCGATGGCCCGCATCTCATTGGCGATGAGCGCGGCGGCCTTGGCGGAGCCGCGCGTGCCGGTGCCGCGCCCCTCGAGGGAGTCGTCGGCGAGGGCGGTGAGCAGGCGGCGCACGCTCGTCTCGGAGACGGAGCGCGTGACGGACGGCGCCGCGACGCTCGAGGACGACGACGACGACGATGACGACGAGGCGGCGCAGCCGAGCTGAGCCGCCAAAGCGGCGGCGGCGGCGAGGCGAGCCGAGCTGTTTATCACTGACATGGGAAAGTGTTGAGGGAGCTGAAAGGGATAACGCATGCTGCGCCTGTGGAACATGCCTTGCCAAGTGTTTACGGGTACAACCACACAGCAGAAGTGAGCAGACCATGCAGAGACGCGCCCGACGGACCATTGCTCTTTTCGCCCTGCCACTGGCAGGCGCCCTGACCTTCGGACTCTCCGCGGCTCGCGCGCCGGGCAGCGATGAATCGCCGCTCACGCTCGAGGCGAGCCTCGGCGGTCGCACGCTCACCCTCAAGCGCGATGGCGAGGTCGTGAAGACCTACGACGTCGCCGTCGGTGCGTCGGCGCACCCCACGCCAACGGGAACGTTCACCATCCGGAAGATGGTCTGGAACCCCGCCTGGGTTCCGCCCGACGAGAAGTGGGCCAAGGGCTCCACCGCGAAAGGCCCCGGGCACCCGGCCAACCCGATGAAGACGGTGAAGATCTTCTTCAAGGAGCCGGACTATTACATCCACGGAACGGGCGCGACGGAATCGCTCGGCTCCGCTGCGTCGCATGGCTGCCTTCGCATGGACCCGAATGACGCGGCCGAAGTGGCGCTGATGGTGATGGAGAACGACGGCGTGGCCAAGGACTGGGATTGGGTGAAGGGCATCCTCAACCTCGGCGAGCAGCGCACCGTGACCGTGCAGCGCACGGCGCCACTCACGATCGTGCCGTAGCGATCAGCCGTGCGCGATGCGGTAGGCGACCCAGGACAGGGCAAGGGTCGCCACCGCGCCGCCAGCGACCCACAGCGGCTGTGCACTGAGCGACTCGTCGCCATCGAGCTCGCGGCCGCGACGCTCCCGCCATCCCGCGAGTGCGCCCGTCGCCGCCATGGTGCCGACGAACAGCACCTTCGCGAACATCCCGGCCGTCGCGCGCGCCGGCATCGCGAGGTGGCCGGCACCCATGCCGACTCCCGCGAGCATGCCGGCATTCGTGAGGCGCGTGAGGCTGCGGACGTTCATACCGTTATCTACGCGCTGCGACCGGTTTCCGCTCGCACGGTCAGCGCGCGCGCGTGTGCACGCGCGAATCGCGCAGGACGAACCCCGGATCCCCGCCGTCGAGCGCGCGCGTCTGCGAATACGTGCGCGTGGGCAGCACGGGAGCGGATTCGTCGAGCAGTGCGCCGAACACATTCCGCACCTGGGCGCTGCACGACTCCGTGAGCGTGTACCGCACGGCATCGTAGCCCCAGAGTGCCAGTGCGAGAAAGACGATGGCGAAGCCGGCTGGCACCGGGAAGACAGGGAGTAGCGAGAAGAAGCCGAGCGCCGTGAGGCCGAGCGTCTTGACGACAGTGGCGTGCGTGCGCTTCAACGGGCCGAAGTGCGGCTCGAGCGACAGCCGGCCATCCGTGACGCCAACGCGCACCGACGTCATGAGGGGGAGCCGCACGCCGATCTGTTCCCCATGCGGCGCGATCACGAACCCCATCAACTCGAGCCGCGCGGTGAGCGCTTCGATCGTGACTGGCTTCCTCATCGCATCAACACTTCTCGGCGACCTTCCGCAGGCGCGCAGCAAGCTGTCGCGCCTCGAACTCACTGGAAATCGAGACGTTCTGGTCCCGGATAATGCCGTCCTCGAGGGAGTAGACCCAGCCATGCACGTTCACCCCCTGGCCGCGCGCCCACGCGTCGCGGATCACCGTGGAGCGCGAGACATTCACCGCCTGCTCCATGACGTTCAGCTCACACAGCCGGTCGCACTTCTTCTCGCCGGAGAGGGGCGCGAGCTCCTTCGCGTACAGCTGTGCGACGTCCTGCACGTGCCGGAGCCAGTTGTCGATGAGGCCGTTGCTGCGCTCCTCCGAGAGCGCGGCGCGCACACCGCCGCAGCCGTAGTGCCCGGTGACGATGACGTGCTCGACGCGAAGCACGTCCACCGCGTACTGCAGGACGCTCAGGCAGTTGAGGTCCGTATGCACGACGAGGTTCGCCACGTTGCGGTGGACGAACAGCTCGCCGGGCGCGAGCCCGACGATCTCGTTGGCGGGCACGCGGCTGTCGGAGCAGCCGATCCAGAGATAGGACGGGTTCTGCTGCGCGATGAGCCGGCGGAAGAAGGAGGGATCCTTCCGCACCTGCTCCTGCGCCCATGCCTTGTTGCTCCTGAACAACTCCTCGATCCGTGCCATGCGCCGTCGTCAGTCCGCGGACGTGAACGTGATGTCCGTGTCGATGGGCTTGCCGTGGCGCCAGACTCCGTTGCCGCTGCGCGGCGGCGAGATGGCCTCGAAGCGGACTTCGAGGTGCTGCGGCGCGTCGGCGAACGTGGGGCGCAGGTCCTCGAGGACGGCACTGTACGCCTCCTCGTGGTCCGACGCCGACACGATTCCGACATGGATGGGATGCGCGAAGCGCTGCATCTCCATCGCGCCATCCATCTTCTCGGCGATGTAATAGACGTAGGTGTTCATGCCGCTCCGAGTGGCGGGGAACTACGGGGTGCTGATGGCGTCGACCGTGAACACCATCGTGGAGTTGGCCGGAATGGGCCCGTTGGCCACCGCGCCGTACCCGAGCGAGGGTGGGATCACGAGCTGCCGACGTCCGCCGACCTTCATGCCAACGAGGCCTTCGTCCCAGCCCTTGATCACGGCGCCCGAGCCGAGCTTGAAGGAGATCACGTTCTTCGGCGGCTCGTTCGAGTCGAAGCGCGCGCCGGAGGTGAGGCAACCTGCATAGCGCACGCTCACGGTGGTGCCGGTGGCATACGTGGCGCCCGTGCCCACCGTGACGTCGCGATACTGGAGTCCGGACGCCGTGGTGGTGAGCGTGGACGCGTTGGCCGCGAGCGACGTGGCGAGCGTGGAGCAGTCGATGAGCGGGGCCGAGGGCTCCGTGCCGCCGGCGTTGCAGCCGACGATGGCAGAGGACAGGGCCGTGGCGAGCAGCAGTCGAAAACGCATTGGCAGCATGAGAGGTGAGCTGTGGCGAAGTCCGTCGGTGCCCGCGCTATTCGGCGCTGCGGGCCTCGACGTCGAATACTAAGACCGAGTTCGGCGGGATGGGCCCGATGCCCCGCGCTCCATATCCGAGCTCGGCAGGGATGACGATCTGCCGCTTGCCGCCGACCTTCATCCCGATGAGGCCTTCGTCCCAACCGCGGATCACGCGTCCCGCGCCAAGCTGGAACGAGAACGGCTCGCCGGAGGTGCGTCCATCGAACTTCGTGCCGTTCGCGAGGTAGCCCGTGTAGTACATCCCCACGTCCTGTCCGTCGCGCAGCTCGGCGCCCGTGCCTTCAACGGAATCGCGGATGTATGCGCCACCGGGCGTGGTGCGGGAGGCGGCGAGGTCCACGCCGAGCGATGGGTCGAACGAGCTCTGGTCGAGTGACAAGGCGGAATGGGTTGAGTGATCGTTTTGTGAGCCAGCGTCAGCTTGCGCCGCCCTGCTCGCGATCGCGACGGACGGGCACGCGCTTGCCTTTGATGGTCGTACCCCGGAGCGTCTCGATGATGCCGTCGGCGATCTCCTCGGGGACCTCGACGAGCGAGAAGCGGTCCGTGATCTGGATCGCGCCGATGGCGCGCGCGTCGACGCCGGCCTCGTTCACGATGGCGCCGACGAGGTCCGCCGGGCGAATCTTCGAATTGCGTCCCGCACCGATGTAGAGACGCGCGACGTCCCATTCCGGGTTGATGCGCTTCTTGCCCGCCTTCGCATCGGCTTTCGCCGCCTGATGGCGAGACGATCCTGCCTTGGATGTCGGCGCGCGCTCCTTGTCGAAGCGCGACTTGGGGCGCTCGGGCCGGATGGCGACGGCCGGGATGTCCTCCGCCTCCTCGCCGTCCTTCGTGTCCGCCATCTTCACCGCCGCGGCGGCGACGTCCATGATGTCGAACTCCTCCGCGAGCGAGTGCACCACCGCGCGGAAATGATCGAGCTCGCCCGCGAGGATCACCTCGCGGATGGAGGCCTTGGTCATCTCGATGCGGCGCGCGCGCAGGTCCGCGACCGTCGGCACCGTGGCGATCTCGATCTTCTGCTTCGTGAGGTACTCGATGTTGCGCAGCAGCCGGTGTTCGCGCGGTTCGGCGAGCGTGATCGCCACGCCTTCGCGTCCGGCGCGCCCCGTGCGCCCGATGCGATGGACGTACGCCTCGGCCGATGTCGGCACATCGTAGTTCACGACGTGCGAGACGTGCTCGACGTCGAGCCCGCGCGCGGCGACGTCCGTGGCGATGAGGAGCTCCGCCGTCTTCGCGCGGAACTTCTTCATCACGCGGTCGCGCTGCTCCTGCGAGAGGCCGCCGTGCAGCGCCTCGGCGCGATAGCCACGGCCGTTGAGGGACTCGGTGAGCTCGTCCACCTCGGTGCGCGTGCGGCAGAAGACGATGGCCGACGTCGGGTTCTCGACGTCGAGCACGCGGCCGAGGGTCGCGATCTTGTGCGCGCGTCCGACGATGTACGCCACCTGGCGCACCCGCGGTGCGGAGCCGGCAGGCACGACCTCGCGGTCGATGCGCACGCGCACCGGATTCTTGAGGTGCTTGTTCGCGATGTCGGCGATGCGGGGCGGCAGCGTGGCGGAGAAGAGCGCCGTCTGGCGCGTCTCCGGCGTCTCGACGAGGATCGCCTCGAGGTCCTCGGCGAAGCCCATGTCGAGCATCTCGTCCGCCTCGTCGAGGATGACGATCTTCACGCTGTCGAGGCGCAGCGTCTTGCGACGGATGTGGTCGAGCGCGCGTCCGGGCGTGGCGACGACGACGTCGACGCCGCGCTTGAGCGCGCGCAGCTGCGTCTCCATGGGTGCGCCGCCATAGATGGGCAGGGCGACGATGCCCATCGCCTTGCCGTACTTGTGGACGGCCTCGGCGACCTGCATGGCGAGCTCGCGCGTGGGCACGAGGATCAGTGCTGCCGTGCGCGTGCGGGGCTCCGCCGTGGGATCGAGGAGGTGCAGGAGCGGCAGTGCAAACGCCGCCGTCTTGCCGGTGCCGGTGGCCGCCTGCACCAGGACGTCGCTGCCTGCGAGGAGGGGCGGAATGGCCTCCCGCTGCACGGGGGTGGGCTCCTCGTAGCCGAGCGCCGCGAGGGCGTCGACGATGCGAGGATCGAGGCCGAGGGCGGCGAACCCGGCAGGTTGTTCGGCTGCCGCGGAGCCGTCAGTACGCGATTTCATCCCTGCAAGGTAACGTACTGGCGGCTGATCCCCTCAATGTCATGACATTTCCCTTTGAAGTTCGCGCGTCGCCCATGCAGGGTCTGGGGGCGTTCGCTACAGAATTCATTCCAGCGGGCGTGCGGCTCATCGAATACGCCGGCGAGCGGCTCACGCCGGCGGAATCGGATGCGCGCTATCCCGACGTGGAGGGCGAGCGCCACCATACGTTCCTGTTCGCGATCGACGACGACGTGGTGATCGATGCGGCGGTGGACGGCAACGAGGCGCGGTTCATCAACCACTCGTGCGACCCGAACTGCGACGCGGTGATCGAGGACGCGCGGATCTGGATCGAGTCGATCCGGGACATCGAGCCGGGCGAGGAGCTGGCGTACGACTACGCGTACGTGCTGGAGGAGCGGCACACGCCGGCGGCGAAGCGGAGGTTCCCCTGTCACTGCGGTGCGGCGACGTGCCGCGGGACGATCCTGGCCAAGAAGAGATAGCCCTGGAGTCCGACAGTCGGGACAGTCGGGACAGTCGGGACAGTCACGGCAAAAAGCGATGTTTGCGCAGTGACTGTCGGACTGTCGGACTGTCAGACTGTCAGACTGTCCGACTCACTTCGCGCAGAGATAATCCGTCGCGATGCCGCCGAGCGAGCCGCCGAGGGCGGGGCCGAAGCCGGGGATCTTGTTGACGCTCCGCTCCAGCACCTTCGTGCTCTTCGCGTCGGAGTAGTAGACGTTCTCCTTTGCCGCGAGATAGCGTCGCGAGCAATCGAAGGTGGCGGTCGTCTTCGAGCTCGCCCACATGCCGCGCTGCGCCTTCACCGGCGGCGTGAACACCACGCGCACGGTGGCGGAGACGAGCTTGCCGTCGTGCCTGATGCTCTTCGGGTCGACGGAGACGACGTTGCCGCTGCTCGTCGTGCCGATGTCCTTCCACTTCTGTGCACGGGCCGCGGGTGCAACGGCGACGAGCACGAGTGCGGCCATCGCAACAGGATGGAGCTTCGTCATGAAATCAGATCTCGTAGTGCTGCGCGAGCTGCCGCCCGAAGTAGATCCCCAGGCCGGTGCCGACGATGGAGAGGGAAAACGCCGCCATGAAGCCGAAGCGCTCCCCGAGCCACCAGCCGATGGACCCGAGGACCGTGGTGGTGATGAAGACGATGAGCTTCGTGAGCATGGGTCAGCTCCCGCGCGTCGCCTGGAGCTCCGCCTTTTCGCGGAAGGAAAACTCCTTGCCGCACTGCGCGCAGGCGAAGTTTCCCGTGCGCTCTCCCTGGTCGTACAGCTTCACGAGCTGCGCATGCTCGCATGGGGCTTCGCCCCAGGCTGCCCGCAACTCTTCAGCGCGCTTGAGCTTCATGACGTACCCTCCTCGTTCGAACTTCCCGCGCAAAATCGCCGAAAACGCACCTGCGCGCCAGCAGTTGCCAGTGTGGCGTAAAGCGCAAGGGCTGCAATCGAGCCCTCCCCCGGGGTACATTGAAGCTCAATCGTGAGGAGCAGCAATGATCCGAGGGTTCGAGTTCGTAGAGGATGGCCGCACGTTCGTGTGCAAGGTCGAAGCACGCCGCTCTACCCCCGATGACGCCTGGTGGTGGTTCGATGTCTCGGGCGACCGTCAGCGTTACGCGCCCTTCCAGGCCGCACCCGCCGACACCCAGAAGGGCGTGAAGGCCAAGATTCTCGCCTTCTATGCGAACCTCCTCGAGGCGCGCGCGCGTCCAGTCGAGCCGCGCAGCCACTGGGGCCGCCGCCCGAAGGCGCCAGAGAGCCCGGTCGCGCCGGCGTAGCGCCCTTCGCTACGGCTCTCGCGTAGCAAGCGAGAGCCAGTAGCGCCCCATCTGTCCCCGCAGTGCCATTCCCTCGCGCGTGATCCCCGCGCGACGCCAGTCGTCGGCGTCGCGGGATTCCACGAGTCGCAGGAGCGCAGGCGTCGCACCATAGAGCTCCAGCAGGTACGGACTCCGTGCGTGGTACCAGGCGAGCATCCATCCCAGCTCGTCGTCCGCCGGCACCTGCGCCGATCGCGCGTCCAGCGCATCGATGACCTCGCGCACGGTACCATCGGGAAGCATCGCGATGCCCGTGAGGGCCGGTGGCTCCATCGCGCCGTACCACACCAGGAAGATCGCGCGCTTCACCGCCTCTCCCGCGGTCTCGGCATCGCGAAAGTGCTCCGCGTAGGCGCGCACGATCGCTGGATACTCGCCGAACATGCCGGAACGCTCGATCTGGCGGTCGCGCTCCTCGAGCGTGCCGCTCGTCCCGGCGATGCTCGCGAGCACGGCATCCTCCCAGCCCGCGAGCGACGACAGGCTCAACACGCGTCAGCCACCGATGAGGCGCACGGAGGTGCCCCACGGGTCCGCGACGATGCGCTCGTCACCCTCCGCGATCGTGTCGTAGCCGGCCGAGGCGATGCGCGAGACCACCGTGTCCACATCCCCGCGTGCGGGAAGGTGGATGCGCCACTCCATGAGTCGCGCGTCCTCCGCCGTGGGGCGCGCTGCACCCGCCGCCCACGTGTTGAGGCCGAGGTGGTGATGGTAGCCCCCCGCCGAGAGGAAGAGCGCGCCGGGATAGTTCCACACCATCCGGTCGAGCCCGAGCGCCGCATGATAGAACGCGGACGCCTCGGCAATGTCGGCAACGTGCAGGTGCACGTGACCCATCGTGGTGCCGGGAGGCATGCCCTCCCACCTGGTGTCGCCGGCCGCGCGCACGACGTCGGCGAAGTCGAGCGGCTCCGACGCCATCACGATCTGGCGGTCCACCGCACGCCAGGTGCTACGCGGACGGTCGGCGTAGACCTCGATGCCAAGCCCGTCGGGGTCGCGCAGGTAGAGCGCTTCGCTCACGAGATGGTCCGATGCGCCGGCCTGCGCGCCGATG
>JBDSTA010000078.1:0-9508 GCA_039928475.1 Gemmatimonadaceae bacterium
CGCGGGCAGGCAGAGCATCAGTGCTTCGTCCATACCACCACCCACTTCACGAGGTCCGCCGCGCGCTGGCGGCCGTTGGTCGTGCCACCATTTGCGCCGACGGCGCGCGGCATGCCGGTGTCGCCGCACGCCCACCCGTTGCGCCACTGGAGGGCAAGTATACCCGAGCGTTCCGACTGCGCCGGATAGGCCTCGAGCATCTCCACGCCCGCGAGGTCGAGATCCTCCGGCCAGTAGCCGGGACGCGGCGTGCCGTCCATGAATACGCACGCCTCGTTCGACAGGCGAAGCCCCTTCGCCGCAAAGCGGTTGCGCAGTGACGACGTGAAGGTCCCGTCGCCGTGCGACATCAGCTCAGTGCGCGGGATGATGACGCTGCCGATACCGCGTCGCGAGAGGCGCGTGCGAAAGTCGGCGTACGCCGCCTCGAGTTCGTTCCGTCCCACCTCGGAGATCGAGTCGAGCAGGAGCGCGACCTCGACGCCCTCGTCGCCGCCGATGGTCACCGAAACCGTCTGCGACGCGTAACCCGGCGCCTTGCTGCGCACCATGTAGACGCCGGGCGTCCTGAGCGCATAGAAGAAATGGCCGGTGGAATCGGTGGTCACCTCACCCACCGAGGTGCCGTAGACCTGCACGCTCGCGTTGTCCACCGGCTTCATCTCTGCCGCGGTCGCGACCACGCCGTAGATGGCCTGCTTCGCGGCGCGGACGCGCACGGTGTCGAGCGCCGCGATGCGATTGAGCGGCGCGGTGATGCGGTCCTCGCCAGTGATCGTCACGCTTCGCGCATACGCCTGGTATCCGAGGCTGCGCACGAGGAGCTGGTACGATCCGCGCTCGAGCCGCTGGATCTGGAACTCGCCATTCTCGTCGGTGCGGGTGGTCCGCGCATTGGGCGCGATGCCGAGCGTGACGGCCGCGCCGATCAACGGCCGCGATGTGTTGGCATCCTGCACGATACCCGTGAGCTTCGCATCGGCCTGCGCGCCCGCGAGCTGCGCACAGCAGCCGAACAGCGCGACGATCCACGTAGCTGGCCAGCGGAAACGGCCTTCACTCATTTCACCGTGCTCCAGCGTCTAGCATGATCTTGCGCGTTGCCTCGGGGATGCCGCGGAGCGTATGGTACGCGAGCCCACGCTCGCTCGCCATTCCCCCACAACAACGTCGTGCGATGAAGCGCCTCGCCCTTGTCGTCATCGCGTGCGCCGGATGCGCCGCGAACCAGCCGTCGGAACGTTACGGCTTCATCGCGCAACTCGGCAACGACACGCTGTCCGTCGAAAGCGTGACACGTACCGCCAGCACCCTCGTCAGCGACGAGGTGGACCGCTTCCCGCGCGTCCGCCAGCGCCACACGACAATCGAGCTCGCGCCGGACGGGAGCATCAAGCACCTCGAGATGGACATCACGACGCCCGGCGAGCCGGAGAACCAGCGGCAGCGGCATGTCGTGGCCGACGTGACGCACGACTCCGTGAAGATCTCGAAGCGCGACGGCACCGGCACGAAGACGATGGCCTTCGCGACGCATGGCGTGCCGTCGATGGCGCACCTGCCGCAGATGTACAGCCTCTACGAGCTCTACTTCGCCGCGGGGCTCCGTCGCGCCGACTCGATGAAGACCGACACCGTGCGCCTCCACCAGTTCTACATCGACCGCGAGTTCGACCGCTTTCCCCTGCACGACGGCGTCGTGCGTCGCATGCCGAACGGAAAGGCGGAGATTCGTCACGACTGGCTCGCCGGTGTGGGGGAGGCGACGATGGACTCCGCCCGGCACATGCTCAAGTACGACGGCGCGCGCACGACCTACAAGGTGAACGTCGTCCGCATCACGGAGCTGCCGGACGTCGCGGCGATCGGGATGCGCTTCGCGACGCAGGAGACGAGCGCCGGTGGCATGAAGCAGTTGAGCGTGCGCGACACGGCGCGCGCGACGATCGGCAGCGCCACGTTCTTCGTCGACTACAGCCGCCCGCTCGCACGCGGACGCGTGCTCCTCGGCAACGTCATCCCGTTCGACTACGTGTGGCGAACCGGCGCGAACGCCGCGACGCAGTTCTCCACGTCAGCACCCATCACCATCGGCGGACTGAAGGTGCCCGCGGGCATGTACACGCTGTGGACCGTGCCGCACGCGACCAGCGCAGACCTCATCATCAACAAGCAGGTCGGCCAGTGGGGCACGGGCTACGACGAGAGCTTCGACCTCGGCAAGGCGGCGCTGAAGACAGAGACCGTGACCGCGCCCATGGAGGAGTTCAGGATCACGATCACCCCCGTGGACGCGACGCACGGCACGCTCGTGCTCGAGTGGGGCACCTTCCGCTGGTCCGCGCCCATCTCGCTGTCGCCCTGACGTCCATGGCACGTCACTTGAACGTGCACTTCCGCTCACCAGGAGGAAGTCATGGCCAAGTGCGACATGTGCGGCAACGAATATGAGAAGGCATTCCAGGTCATCTCGGCGGGCCGCACCCACACGTTCGACAGCTTCGAGTGCGCGATTCACATGCTCGCGCCAAAATGCGGCCACTGCGGCTGCATGGTGATCGGCCATGGCGTCGAGGCGAGCGGCACGGTCTACTGCTGTGCGCACTGCGCGACCGTGAAGGGCGCGAAGGGGCTCGTGGACAACGCGGCGCACGCGGGTCAGGCAGGAAAGAGCGCCTAGGGCAAGCCCAGCAGGTGAGGGATCGCGCAGCTTCGCGCCGTCATGCTCCGGATGAGCATCGACACGATGCCGCCGCACACCACGACGACGAATATCGATCCGGCGCTGGCCAGCAGCAGTGAGAGGACGGCGCCGAGCACGATCGACCACTTGAGCGCCCACACGAGCACGCCGAGAAAGCGGCACATGCCGAGCTCGCAGAGGATCTTCGCGACGAGCAGCGCGGCGAAGGCGATCGTCGCGCCACCGATCATCGACGGCAGCGCGAGCGGAACTGGTATCGCCGCACTCGCCGCGACGAGCCCGAGAATCGCCGCCGCCAGCGCAACCGCGGCCGCGAGGATCAGGAACTGACAGAGCTTCTCCACGAAGCAGACCACCGCCTCGACGATCCAGCACAGCATGTCGTCAGCCGCGTGCAGCAGCCACGGCTTCGCCGCGTTCATCCCCACGAGCGCACGAAGAAGTCGCGCCGCGCTCCCGCCGGCGGAGCAGGCAGGCCCTCCGAATGACTCTCGGCAGTGAGCTCACCATAGGCGAGGTTGCGTCGCGCGAATGGCGCCACGTTCTCGTCCACGGCGTTGACCCAGAGCACGATGCCTCCGAGCGCCGCCGTGTTGAGCGTATGCCCCGTCTCGTGGGAGGAGAGCCCCTGGAAGAGAAAGCCGTCCTGGAGTGCGACCGCGGTGAGGAAGGTGAAATTGCCGAGCGAGAACCCGCCGGTGAACGACCCGGTGATCGCCGGGATGCCGACGAAACCACCCGATGACTCGATTACCCCAGTCGACCAGTCGATGCGAAACGCGCCGAGCCCGCCAAACGCGAACGCGACGGGCGCGTTGATGACGAACAGCAGCAGCCCGACGGCGGTGGCGACGTAAGAGACGGGCAGCAGCCACGCGGTCCAGCCGAGAAAACCGTGATAGATGCCGCTTCGCGCCACGGGCGTCACGATCGCGAGCGACACGACGACGAACACCCACACGCTCGGCATCACGCCGTGTATCGGCACGAGCAGCACGACGAGCGCATTGAGCACCGCCGTCAGTCCGATGGAGAAGCCGCGCGCCGTGAGCTCGCCGGCAACCGCGGGCAGCGGCACCGAGACGACGCCGGGCACAGCGACCGGCGCGGCCAGCGGGAACGTGACCGCGGGAAGCAGTGGCGCGACACTTCGTGTGGCGAGCACGTACGCCAGCACGTAGGCGAGCACCACGAGTGCCAGCACCGCGACGAGCGGCAGGGCCGTGAGGAGACTGAAGGGGCCAAGTATGGGCGGGATGGCGATCGACAGCGCGAACATCCCGGCCGCGGCGAGCACGGCGCCCACGATTACACCGGCGAGCCATCCGATGAAGATCGGCATCGCCGCCAACGTGGCCTACGCGTTGGCCGGCGACGCCTTCGCAAGCATCAATGCCACCGCGCCGACGACGATGTTCAGGATCGCCACGGCCTGGTTCACGTTGAGCAGCGAGACGAGGATGTCGCCCACGCCGGGCACGAACCGCAGGATGCCCACGACCACGATGAGCACGCCGACGCCCATGCACCACTTTCGCGCGCCGTGCCTCATGGCCGTATAGATGCCCAGCAGCCCGAGCACGATGTGGATGCAGGCATGGAGCATGTTCGTCGTCAGCACGCCGAACACGACGGGGCTGAACAGCCCCCAGATCCCCTCGACCACGAGGAACACACCCACCAGCAACGCGAATGGCGCGACCGCGCCCTGAGCCTTGTTCATGTCAGCACCGGAGTGAGGGAAACGTGCCCTGCATCAAGTATCAGGCCGACGTCAGAAACTGGTGTGTCCTATTGCGCCGCCGTCCTGCGGATAGGAAGGTACACCGAGTCGCCTTTTTCACCCGACAGGAGAAGCTTCAGATGCAGACCGAGATCGGACGTCGCCCGTCCACCCCCAACAGCGCCATGAGCCGGCGCAGTGCAATGCTCGCCGAACGACTCGAGCGCGGCGCTGAGGCCCTCGCCCAGCTCGCCGAGTCGCTCACTGACGCGCAGTGGCAGGCACGCATCCCGAAGGATGGCCGCAGCGTCGGCGTCGTCGTGCACCACGTCGCCAGCATCTACCCGCTGGAGATCCAGCTCGCGCAGACGCTCGCCGGTGGACAGCCGATCGAGGGCGTGACCTGGAATGACGTGAACACGCTCAACGCGAATCACGCCGCGGAGAATGCCGCCTCTACGAAGGCGGCCGCCGTCGCGCTGCTGCGCGCGAACAGCGCCGCCGCGGCCACCGCGATCCGCGCCCTCAGCGACGCGCAGCTCGACAGCGCAGCGTCGGTGTCCCTGAACTCCAATGCGCCACTCACCTGCCAGTTCTTTCTCGAGGACCACGCGGTGCGGCACAGCTACCACCACACGGCGAAGATCCGCGACGCGCTGGCCCTCGGCTGACCGCGACGAAGTTGGCTGCATGACGGGCGCGCGCTACCATCCGGCATCGCGCGCCCGTCCTGCTGCATCGCCGCTACTTGCCCATCCAGTACGTGGCCTTGAGCAGGAACACGTTCGTGGGCACCGTGCGGAAGATCGCCCCCACGTCCCGCCGCGCCTCGAACTCGCCGATCGGCGCGAAGTCGCTCCGCTGCTGCTGCCACACGAAGTACAGCGCGGAACCCGGACGATAGTCCCAGCGCAGCACCGCGTTGCCGCGCAGCGAACGGACGTTGAAGTCCGGTGAGCTGATCGTGAACGCCGGCGCCGGGCCGGCACCATCCGGATCCACGGTGTAGCGCGCGTTCGCCGCGTCATACGTGAGCGAACCCCGCTGCGAACCGTAGCGCGAGAAGCTGTACGTCCCCGCCGTGAGCAGCTCCTTGTAATCGTCGTAATGCCCGGTGGACACGAACGGCTGGATGTACGTCACGAAGCTCAGCTGCGGCGTGAGCGTGATGTCCAGCCGCGTCTCGAGCGACAACGTGCTCTGCGAGAGCGCGCCGATCACGTAGCGCCGCCCGTATGTGCTCGTCGCGAGCGGATCCACCACCGTGCGCACGAGCTGCTCGGTGTCGAACAGCCGGTTGTAGGCGGGCGAGAAGTTGATGCGGATGTTCGAGCTGGGCTTCATGTCGACCGAGAATCCCATCTGCGAGTACATGCCGCCCAGCTTGTCCTGCACGTACGTGCCATTCAGCCCGAGCACCGCGCGGCGGCGCGAGTCGGTGCTGACGTTGCCGTTCAGCTGCCAGATGGACGGCTGCTTTCCCTCCGGTCCGCCGCGCAGCAGCACCTCGTCGTAGAAGTCCGGCGAGATCGTGAGGCCGAGGCCCGCGTTCCACAGGTTGTTGAACGTGCCGTTCGCGCGCCCTGCGTATCCGTGATAGATGCCCTTGCCGCCGTAGTTGAACGCGTCGTTCTGGAAGACGAATGCGCTCCAGCTCCGGAAGATCTTCCCGGCCTTGAAGTCCTGATGGCCCACGAGCGTGGAGAGCGCGGTGTATCCGGTGCGCCCCTGGAGCCCGATGTCGTTGATCTCGAGCCCCGGGCTGCTCGCCTTGAACGCGATGGATCCGAAGTTCGCGCCCTGCTTGGCCAGCGCCACCTCACCGATGTAGCCACCCAGCGTGGTCCGCGTCGTGTCGTACGACACGCCCGTCTCGGCAGAGTCGGGCCGCTGGAAGTAATGGTTGCTCACGCGCTGCGTGGCGGCGATGGCCTGCCGACTGCCATCGACCAGGCTCCCCGCGAGGAAGCCGCTGGCGATCCACGTGCGCTTCGCCATGTCGTGCTCGAAGTCGACACCGCCGAACGTCGCGTTGGTGCGCAGGTAGGGCGAGAAGATCGTGTCGCCGCTGATGCTGCGATCGGTGCGCTCGAACATCGCGCCCACCGTGGTCGCGCCCCCGCGGAAGTCGCGCTTCAGCCGCCCGGCGAAGTAGTTGGTCAGTGGCTCGACCGGACGCTTGTACCGCAGTCCGCTGCTCGTGAGCACCTGCGCATCCTGCTCCGTCGTGACGGCATCGAGCACACCCACCGTCCACGGACCGCTCTTGCCCGTCACCTTCGCGGCCGTGGCAATCGTCGTCTGCACCGGCACGTCGGCGTAGGCACTGCCACCTGGCACGCCGAGCTGCGGCTGGCGCCCGATGCGGCGCGAGTAGAGGAACGTGTGGCCGCCATAGTCGTTCTGCCGCACGACCTGCCCGAACGCGAAGACGTCCGACCCCTCGAGGAAGAACGGCCGCTTCTCGGGGAAGGACGTCTCGAACGCGCTCAGGTTCACGACGGCGGGATCCACCTCGACCTGGCCGAAGTCCGGATTGATCGTCGCGCTGAGCGTGAGGCCCTTCGGCAGTCCGTACTTGAGGTCTCCCCCGACGGATGGCTTGTTGTGCGTGCGGTCGTAGAAGGGATTGGCGTCGCTGCCCGGCGCGCGCGTCACCGTCGTGCTGACGTACGGCGTGACCTCGAGTCGCGCGGGCACCTTGATGCCCTGCAGCCCGACGAGATCGCCGAAGCGCGAGACGAAGGCGCCGTCCTGCGGGCTCCACGGTGTCCACGTATCGCGCTCGTTTCGCCGCGCGACGTCACGCTGCACCTGGAAGCCCCACACGCGCCCCGCACCGGACGTCGAATCGCCACCGAACCGCAGCTGGCTGAGCGGAATCCTGTACTCGGCCACCCATCCCAGTGAGTCCACGCGCGTGCCCACTTCCCACACGGCGTCCCAGTTGGTGTCCTCGCTGCCGTCGTTGTAGGTGTAGACGTCCTTCTGCACGCCGCGTGGCGTGGTGGAGAAGCGGAAGGCCGTACGCCGGTCGTGGTACGAGTCGATGATGAGGTGCACCCAGTCGGAATAGATGCCCGTCGCGGCGGTCGCATCGCGCCGCGCGAGGCCCGAGGCGATGGAGTCGGGGTGCGCGTCGAACATGCGGATGCCGACGTAGATCGCGTCGTCGTCGTAGAGGACGCGCACTTCCGTCTGGTCGGGCGCCTTCGCGCCGGGCTGCGGATAGGCCTGCACGAAGTCGCTCGTGGGCTGAGCGACAGCCCAGGCGGCGTCGTCGAGGCGGCCGTCGACGACGACCGGCGTAGCGCGACGCACGGCCTTCAGGGCGCGTGGGGCGGAGGGCTGCTGGGCGCGCACGGTGGCAGGGACGAGCGCGAGGCTCATCACGAGCGCGAGCGTGAGATGCATGTGAGACGGTGGGTGAGAAGCGTTTGGCGGGCCTGGCCTCAGTCAACGGCAGTTGGACACTGCGGAGCGCCGAACGGTTGATATTTCAGCACAAAGTCGTTTGTGCGCGCGACGACGTCGCACGCGCGGGTGACTAGCGTCCCCGCCGCAATCGTGCGAGGCGCTTGCGATACCCCGCAGCGCTGGCGTCGTGCGCTGCGTCGGCGAGCCGCACCGCCTCTTCCATCGCGCGCATGGCGTCGTCGCGTCGTCCCGCGGACTCGAGTCCATCGGCCAGTGCATCGTGCACCGAGGCCACGCCAGGCGAATGCGCCGCGCTGAAGCGGAACAGGCGCAGTGCGTCGTCCACCCTGCCAAGCTGGAGGATGAAGTGCCCGAGGTCGTTGACGGCCGCCACGGGCACCGGCACCTCGAACCCCACGCGCTTCGACAGCGCGGCGAAGTGCGCAACGAGCGGCATGCTGTCGCCCGTGGCGGCGAGGCGGAGGAACAGGCTGTCGTGCGCCGCCCACCCGGAGAAGATGGTCTCGAGGGCGTCGTACGTTGAGCGATGCGGGTTGGTGTTGTGTTCCTCGCCCGGCATCACGCGATACCAGGACTGGAAGCCGGGGACCTGCCCCGTTGCGAGGTTGGCCGCGAGGGCACGCGCTGGTGCGATCATCTCGCCCTCGAGCTCGGAGCCACCGGTCGTCATGTACAGCGACCGGCCCGCGAGCGACGCGTGCGCGAGCTGCTGCTCGAGCGTCGCCAGGTAGCGGCCGTCGTCCCACCAGAGGGACGGGCTGAGCGCAACGTACGAACGGAAGCTCCCTGGTTCCCGAGCGAGCGCGTTCAGCACGAACAGGCCGCCGAACGAGTGGCCGATGAGGATACGATACGGTGCGGTGCGATACTTGGCGTCCACCCACGGCGTGAGCTCCGTGGTGATGAACGAGAGGAAGCGGTCGGCGCCGCCCCGCGTCTTGAACCGCTGCGCGACGGAATCGCGGGCGCCCCGGTACCACGGGAACCGCGAAGAATCCGACGCGGCGGGCGGCGTGAGGTCGAACGTGCGGTCCGTGGTGTTCGGCAGCGCGACGATGATCGCGTCGGGCATGCGGCCATTGCCAGCCAGCCGCTGCACGATGCCGGTGAGCTCGGTGAAGTGCTCGTCGCCGTCGAGCAGGTAGATCACGGGAAAGCGCTGTCCCGGCAGCTTGTCGTAGCCTGCCGGGACATGGATCCACACGGGACGCGATTCCTTCAGCACCTTCGAGCGGAGCGTCGTCTTCGTCCCGATGACGATGGGCTCCGATTTTCCCTGCGCGGCCGCTGCCGGCGCGAGCATCCACAGCGCCGCTGCCGACAGCAGCCACCGTGGATGCCGTCGTCCCGGCAACCTCACGAGATGGGATTCCTCATCACCAGGTTCTCGATGAAGAACTCCATCATCCGCTGGCCGTTCACGCCGCTGTGCCCCTGGTCGGGCCCAACCTGCACCTCGAACGACTTCCCAGCCGCCTGGAGCGCCTTGATGAGCTGCATGGAGTTGTTCGGATGCACGTTGTTGTCCGCCGTGCCGTAGTAGATGAGCAGGCGGCCCTTCAGCTTGTCGGCATACGTCATCGCCGAGCCGGCCTTGTAGCCCTCCGGATTCTCCTGCGGGATCCACATGTACCGCTCGGTAT
>JBDSTA010000079.1:0-9972 GCA_039928475.1 Gemmatimonadaceae bacterium
GGGTGGGCGGCGGGTTCGGTGGCAAGGCCGGCCACGTCGGCATTGCGGGAGATCCAGGCGCCGGTCAAGGAGCGGCTCGAGCAGGTCGTCGACGAGATGCGTCGCGTGGTCACCGCGGACCTGCCGCTCATCGAGCAGGTGAGCGGGCACCTCCTGCAGATGCGCGGGAAGATGTTCCGCCCGACGCTCGCGCTGCTGGCGAGCGAGACGACCGAGTCTCCCGAGGCGCGCGTGATCACGCTCGCGGCCGTGCTCGAGCTCATGCACCTCGCGTCGCTCGTGCACGACGACTCGGTGGATCATTCGTCGCTGCGTCGCGGCCTGCCCACGGTGAACTCGCTCTTCAGTCATCAGGTGAGCGTGATCATGGGTGACTTCCTGTACTCGCGCGCGCTGGAGGCGCTCGTCTCCCTCGCCGACATCGACCTGCTGCGCGTACTCACGAACGTCTCGACGCAGCTCACCGTGGGCGAGATGCGGCAGCTCGCGGCAATCGACGCGCTCGCATTCACCGAGCGCGACTACGAGATGCTCATCCAGGCGAAGACGGCGTCGCTGCTGAGCGCCGCGTGCGAGACGGGCGCGATGTGCGGGGCGCGTGCGCACCGCGACGCGCTGCGCCTCTACGGCGAGCGACTGGGGATGGCCTTCCAGGTGGCCGACGACATTCTCGATTACACCGAGACGGCGTCCGTCACCGGCAAGCCGGCGGGGCTCGACCTCAAGGAACACAAGGTCACGCTGCCGCTCATTGCGGCGCTGCCCCGGCTGGGCGGCAGCGAGCGCCAGCGCGTCGAGACGCTGTTTGCCACGGACGTACCCACGGACGAGCAGGTGAGCGAAGTCGTCGCGCTCGTCGCGAGCGTGGGCGGGATCGAGGATGCACGTCGTCGTGGCGAGGAATTCGCACAGGAAGCGGAGTCGGCGCTCGATCACCTGCCTGACACGCCGGCGCGCACCGCGCTCGCCGACGCTATCCTCTACGTCATGGACCGGCGCTCCTGATGGCACCTCGCGGATCATCCAAGCATCGTCCGGTGTTCCATGCCGTGACCCTCTCCATCGGCTTCATCGTGGGCGGGGCCATGACGCAGCTGGCGCGCAAGTTCCTGCCGCCGGGCGCCGTCAAGGAATTCTTCACCACCGGGGTGCAGCCGAGCATCGGCCCCGTTTCGCTGGACCTCGTCATCCTCAAGTTCACCCTCGGCCCCATGGCACTCGACGTCAGCTTGTTGAGCCTGCTCGGTGTGCTGATCGCCTATCTCATCGCCCGGTCGCTTTTCTAAGGAGCTCCCATGTTCGGCAATCTCGGTTTCGGCGAGTTGATGATCATCCTGGTCATCGTGCTCGTGCTCTTCGGTGCCAAGCGCATCCCGGAAATCAGCGCGTCCTTCGGTAAGGGTATTCGCGAGTTCAAGAAGAACGTGAACGACGTGGAGCGCTCCATCACGGAGCCGGAGCCGCGCGCCGAGCCGCGCCTGAGCCCGGGCGAGCCGATGCGCCGCGATGTCCCGGCGAGCGAGGACGTGCGGCCGGAGCCGAAGCGGCTCATCTAGGAGTCCGACAGTCGGGACAGCTGGGACAGTCTGACAGTCAGGGCGAAAAAGGAAAGGGCACACCGATCATCGGTGTGCCCTTCCTGTTTTGACTATCGGACTGGCCAGACTGTCCGACTGAGAGACTACGAAGTCGCGTTCTGCCGGCGAATCTGCGCGTTGAGCTCCTTGCGGCGATCCGTCAGCGATGACGTCTTGCGCAGGTCGTCCAGGTACATCTGCAGGCGTGCCTGGCGCATCTGCGTGAGGCGACGGTCGCGCAGGCCCTTCTTCTGGAGCTCGAAGGCGGCCTTGTCGCTCGGCTTCCGCGCATCCGTGCGCAGCACGTACACACCGTCCGCCTGGCGGATGGGCAGGCTTACTTCATTGAGCGGCTGCACGAACGCGGCGCCAACCGCCTCGCGCAGGGAGCCCAGCTTCATGCCCGCGCCAGCGCGGGTCGTCATGCCGGTGCTCTCGACGTGCGTGTTCGCCAGCAGCGCCGCCGCCTCGAGCGTGGACGACTGTGCCTTCTTGGCGAGGCTCAGCGCAGCGGGAATGGACGCCTCGATCGCACGATCCGCGGCGACGCGCGCACTCACGCTCTCCTTCACCGCATCGAATGTCTTGCCGCCATCGGCGATGGAGTCGAGGCGGGCGACGTAGTAGCCCTCCTCGGAGTCGAACAGGTCGCTCGTCTCGCCGACCTTGGCGCCGCCGAACGCCCATGCGCTCACGCTCGGGACGAGCTTGCCATTGGCCGCCGCGACTTCGTTCTCGAGCGCCACGACCTTGAAGGGCGTGAGGCCGAGCGTCTTCGCCGCTTCGTCGAACTTGTGGGCCTGGTCAGAGCCGACGACCAGCTTGGAGAGCGCATCGGCCTCGCGGTCGATCTTGGCCGAGGACGAGTCGCTCGGCTGGATCTTGAGGAGGATGTGGCGCAGCGAGAGCGTGTCGCCAACGCGCGAGTCCACCTTCACGATGTGATAGCCGAACTGCGTGAGGAACGGCTCCGAGAGCTCGCCCGGCTTGAGCGCATAGATGACCTTCTCGAACTCGGGCACGAAGCGGCCCTTGCCGCCCTTGCCGAGGTCGCCGCCCTGCGCACCGGAGACCGAGTCGGACGACTCGCGGCGTGCGACGTCCTCGAATTTCGCACCGCCGGCAATCTCGGCGCGAAGCTGCCCGATCTTGGTCCGAACCGCCGCGGAGTCCGCCGCAGTGATGGAGCGCGCGATGTGCATGACAGTCAGCACGGCGCGACCGGGGCGGTCGAACTCGGCCTTGTGGGCGTCGTAGTAGGCGCGCAGGTCGCTGTCGGCGATGTTGGCCGCACCGGCCTTCTCGACGGGGGCCCGGAAGGCGACATAGGAGATGGACGCGCTGTCGTTGGCGTCCTGCCACGCGCGCCACAGGTCGGCGTCGGTGACGTACGTGCCGCTCGTCACCTGCTCGAAGAGCTTCTCCTTCGGCACTTCGGTGCGGAAATACTGCTCGAGCGCGACGAGCAGGCCACCCTGCCGCGCCTGGGCGCTCGTGAGGAGGCGCTGGTACTTGGCCGGGTCGAACTGGCCATCCGTCTGGAGGTCCGGCGCGGTGCGGATCCACGAGGGCGGCGCGAAGCGCGCGTAGTCACGCAGCTCCTCGTCGCTCACCGTGATGCCGCGCTTGGTGTATTCCTGCTGGAGCAGGGCCTCGGACACCATCTCGTCGAACGCCTGGTTCTCGAGGCGCCGCGTCTCGTCCTGCGTGAGGGTGCGGCCGGACTGCTGCTGCGTCTGCTGGATGAGCTGCTGCGAGCGACGCTGCCAGTCCGAGTAGAGGATGTCCGTGCCGTTGACCGTAGCCACAGCGGTGGTCGTCGTGACGGGGCTCTTTCCGAGGAGACCCGAGGTCTCCACGAGGAGGAAACCGCCCACGAAGGAGACCAACAGGATCCACATGACGAACTTTGCGGATGACCGCATTGTTTGGAGCACGAGACAGAACTCCTAAGCGCTTGCTGGAAGTGGATGGAGGGAAGCTGCAAAAGTTATCGCTGAACGAGGGCTAAAATCAAGTGCGGGGCGCACTTCTGATTGACTTGTCCAACGTGTAGGATATCTTGATCCGCTTCTTATTCCCCCCGCGAGCCGCCTCCGGAGCCTTGATGGCCAGCACCGCCCGAATCGACGAGTTGAAGAAGAAATTCGACGAGAACCCGCGGCGCTATTTCGCCCCGCTCGCGAACGAGTTCCGCAAGGCGGGGGACATCGAGCAGGCCATCATCATCTGCGAGGAGTTCCTCCCGCAGCAGCCCGGGCACATGAGCGGCCATATCGTCTATGGCCAGGCGCTCTACGAGGCGGGGCGGATGCCGGAGTCCCGAACGGTATTCGAGACGGCGCTCGGCCTCGACCCGGAGAACCTGATCGCGCTCCGCCACCTGGGCGATATCGCCCGCGGGCAGGGCGAGGCGGGGGCGGCGCGCTCGTGGTACATGCGCGTGCTGGATGCCGATCCGCGCAACGAGGAGATCCAGGCGCAGATCGCGTCCCTCGATGGCACGCCTGCCATCGAGAAGGAAGAGGAGAAGGAGCTTTCCTTCGGCCCGCGCAGCGAGTCCGCGGCGGATACCGTCGTGATCCCCGCGGCGCAGCTGCTGGATATCGAGCGCGAGGAGTCACCGCTCCAGGAGATTCCCGAGGACAAGCGCGACACGACCCCCGCCGGCGTGCCGATCATTCCCTCCGTTGCCCAGCTCACGCCGCCCGCCGGAGTGGACCTCCTCGACGGATTCTCGCTGACGGGCTTGGAGGGCACGAGCGCGCACGCGCATCAGGACGAAGCGGCGCACGCGCCAGCCGAGGGGTTCGAGACGACCTCCTTCACGCCGCCGGAAGAGGCGATCTCCACCGAAGCGCTCGACGACAGCCTGGAATCGGGCGTCCCATCGTTCGAGGCGCCGTCCAGCCCCATCGCTGCGCTGGATGGCTTCGAAGGCGGCGCGGGGATCTCCGCGGACGACCTGCGCGAGAGCGCGCCGCCTGCCGTGGAAATGGACATCGACGACCTCGCGCTCGACGACGGGCTCGTCCTCCCTCCGCAGGGCGACGCACTCGCTACTCCGATCAATAACCAGGTAATTCAGCGGGCACCGGTTAGCTCGATGACGCCGACGGCGCCCATGCCGGCGTATCCGCGGCCCGACGACTGGCCTGCCCCCGCGCAGGCCATGTCGCCCGTGGACGAATTCGATATTCCGGAAATTCCCGCGGCGCGGGATGAACCGGAGCCCATGGTCAGCGAGGACGAGGGCTCGGATGCGTTCACCGACTTCGACCTGCCCGCCGCGGCGACCGACACGATCCCCGCCGAGCTGCCGCCGGAAGTCATTTCCGCGGAGGCAGCGCTCACGGAGGTCGATGCTGCGCTCGTGCCGCAGGACGCAGCGGGTGCGATGGGCGAGGAGATGCCCGCCGCACCGGCGCCGTTCGTCACGGAGACGATGGCAGAGCTGTACGTGGCGCAGGGATTCCACGAGCAGGCGCGCGCGGTGTACGCGCAGCTCCTGGCGAACAACCCCGGCGACGAACGGCTCGAGGGACTCGTCGCAGCGTTCGACGCGCGACAGGACGACGGTGAATCCGGCCCGACGGTGCGCGAGTTCTTCGCTCGCATGGCCGCGCGCCGGCCCGTGTCGCGCGCAGCATCGGTGCCTCCGGCCGACGACGACTTTGCTTCGTCGGCGCCCGCCTACGAGCCGCAACCCGAGCCCGAGCCCGAGCAGCAGCAGGAACCGGTCGCGGAAGCCGAGCTGCCCGTGAGGGACCTCGTCGACGATGCACCGCCGGCCGTGGGCGAAGAGATGCCGGAGCAGATGACGGAGACATTCGAGGCGCCATCCGTTCCGCGCTCCATGACGCCCGAATACGTGCCGGAGGTGATTGCGCCCGCCATCGAGCGCGCAGCGGCAATGCGCACCCCTGGTGGCTCCATCGACGCGCTGTTCGGCAACCGCGCCCCGGGCACATCGGAGGACTCCGCCGCATCCGCGCTTGCGCAGGCGTTCGGAGCCACGGCGGAAGACGCGCCAAGCATCGTCGGGCGTCCCGCGCGCGCGGCGACGGCCGAGCTTTCGCTCGACAGCGTGTTCCGCGACGGTGGTGCGCGTCCGCCACGCACGTCGCAGAGCTTCTCGTTCGACCAGTTCTTCGCCGGCGGCGACGCCAAGAGCGTCTCCGGCCCGCGCAATTCGGGTGAGCTCGGGGACGCGGATGTTCCCGCGGAGCGCAGCGCCGACGATATCGAGCAGTTCAACTCGTGGCTGCAAGGGCTGAAGCCGCGGTGAGAATTGCCGTCCTCAACGGACCGAACCTGAACCTGCTTGGAGTGCGCGAGCCCGCGATCTACGGGAGCGCCACGCTGCTGCAGGTCGAGGATCGCCTCTCCGCCGTCGCCCGTGAGCTCGATGTGTCCATCGAGTGCGTGCAGAGCAACCACGAGGGCCAGCTCATCGACCTCGTGCACGGGTTTCGCGGCCGCGTGGACGGCGCGCTCGTGAACGCGGGCGCGTACAGCCACACGAGCCTCGCGCTGCGCGACGCGCTCGTGGGCGTGTCCCTGCCGTTCGTCGAGGTGCACGTCACCAACGTCTACGCGCGCGAGCCCGAGCGGCACCATTCCATGCTCGCCTCGTCAGCGATGGGACTCGTCGTCGGCCTCGGGACGCAGGGCTATGAGCTGGCGCTGCGCGGCATCGTGTACGCGTTGCGCACGCGAGGCCCGGGCGCGTGAGCGATCCGCGGCCCAGCCGCATCGCCGCCCTGGTGGACGGCCTGTCGGCGGCGCACCTCGACGGCCTGCTGCTCACGGGGCTGTCGAACATCCGCTACCTCACGGGCTTCTCCGGCTCGAGCGCGCTGCTGGTCGTCACGCCGAAGGACATCGTCTTCATCACGGACTTCCGCTACCAGACGCAGGTCGTGGACGAGGTGGGCGACATCGCGCGCGTGAGCATCGAGGCGGCGAGCTTGTGGACGGGGCTGTGGCAGCAGCTGGCCGCGCTCCCGAACGTGAAGGTGCTGGGCTTCGAGACGGCGCACATCCAGCACCGCGATTTCCAGCGGCTCGTGGAGGCCGGAGCGCGCTGGCAGTGGCGCCCGACGGTGGATCTCGTGGAGACGCTGCGGGAGCGCAAGGACGCCGGGGAGATCGAGAAGATTCGCGAGGCGGCGGGCGTCGCGACGCGCGCACTCGAGCGCACCCTGCCGGAAATACATGCGGGCATGTCCGAGCTCCAGGTGGCGGGGGTCCTCGAGAAGGCGCTCCGTGACGAGGGCAGCGAGGGTTTCCCGTTTCCGTCCATCGTCGCGAGCGGACCGCGTTCGGCACTGCCGCATGCGCGGTCGTCGTCGCGCGAGCTCGAGGCGGGCGACTTCCTGTTGATGGATTTCGGGGCGGAGGTGGCAGGGTATTGCTCGGACATCACGCGTACGGTTGCCGTCGGCAGGGCGACGGAGGAGCAGCGCGTCGTGTACGACGTGGTCCGGGTGGCCAACGAACGGGCGGCCCGGGGCGTGCGAGCGGGAATGGCCGGGCGGGATGCCGACGCCATTGCCCGACAGTACATTGAGCGGGCCGGGTACGGGGACCTGTTCGGCCACAGCCTGGGGCACGGGATCGGGCTGGAGGTGCACGAGTCGCCGCGGCTGGCGAAGACGGCGGAGGGCGCGCTCCCCGAGGGCGCGGTCGTGACGATTGAACCGGGCGTGTATCGTCCGGGGTGGGGCGGGGTGCGGATCGAGGACGACGTCGTCCTCGGTGCGGACGGACCGCAGATTCTGACGCAGTTTCCGCGCGAGCTGATCGAGCTCGGCTGAGCAGCGCGGCAGTGCCGCGTGAGCAACGCGGCGGGTGCCGCGGTGCGCCATTCCCATTGGGCCTATGATCGACCTACGCTACGTCAAGAAGCTCATCGATATCCTCGACGAATCCACGGTGGATTCCATCGAGATCTCCTCCGACAAGGGGATGAAGATCCGCATCTCGAAGAGCCCGACCGGGCGCGGAGCGATGCAGGTGGCGCCCCAGGCGATGATGGCGCCCATGATGGCGCCACAGCAGGCGCTCACGGCCGGGCGACCGACGCCTGCCGATGGCATGCAGGTGATCGACGAGGTGCCCAGGCCCGAGGCAAGGCAGGCAGGCATCGAGGTGAAGTCGCCGATGGTCGGCACCTACTACGGCGCGCCCGAGCCCGGCTCCAAGCCGTACGTCTCGGTCGGCTCGCGCGTATCGAAGGGCCAGACCCTCTGCATCATCGAGGCGATGAAGATCATGAACGAGATCGAGAGCGAAGTCGCAGGCGTCGTCACCGAGGTGCTGGCGTCCGACGCCCAGCCGGTGGAGTACGGTCAGGCGCTCTTCCGCATCGACGCGAATGGGTAACCCTCCGGCGACATCTTCCGTTGAGGTCCCGGCGGGCGGCGCAGCCAGTGGCTTCAACTTCAAGGCGGTCCTCCAGCAGCTCGTGCAGCGCGGCGCGTCCGACCTGCACCTCAAGGTTGGTCGCCCACCGACCCTGCGTCTCCATGGCGAGCTGCAGCCGCTCGACTTCCCGCCGCTCCGCCCCGAAGACCTGAAGCTGCTCGCCGAGCAGCTCATGACGCCTCGGCAGGTGAAGGAGTTCACGGACAACAAGGAGTGCGACTTCGCCATCGGCGTGCCGGGCATCGGTCGCTTCCGCTGCAACGTGTACCAGCAGCGCGGGTCGCTGTGCTACGCCATGCGCGCCATTCCGTACCAGGCGCGCACGCTCGACGAGCTGAACCTGCCCAAGGTGCTCGAGGAGATCTCCCTCAAGCCGCGCGGCCTCGTGCTCGTCACGGGCATCACGGGCTCGGGGAAGTCCACCGCGCTCGCGGCGATGATCCAGCACATCAACGAGCAGCGCCACGCGAACGTGATCACGATCGAGGATCCCATCGAGTTCCTCCATCGCGACATCAACTGCCACATCAACCAGCGCGAGGTCGGCACGGATACGGCCACCTTCGCGCAGGCCCTGCGGCGCGTGCTGCGTCAGGATCCGGACGTCATCCTCATCGGTGAAATCCGCGACCTCGAGACGCTGGACACGGCGCTCAAGGCGGCCGACACGGGACACCTCGTGTTCAGCACGCTGCATACGACGGATGCCACGCAGACGATCAACCGTGTGCTGTCGTTCTACCCGCCGCACCAGCAGGCCGAGGTACGGTTCTCGCTCGCGAGCGCGCTGCAGGCAGTCGTCTCCATGCGCCTGGTGCCGCGCGCTGACAAGCCGGGCCGCATTCCCGCGTGCGAGGTGCTCATCAACACGCAGACGGTGCGCGACCAGATCCGGGACATGGACAAGACGCTCAACATCCCGGACCTGATCAAGGAAGGCACGGTGCAGTACGGGATGCAGAGCTTCGACCAGTCCCTGATGCAGTGGTACTCGCAGGGCATCATCTCGTACGAGAGCGCCGTCTTCTTCGCGACGAGCCCGAGCGAGTTCGCGCTGCGCGTGCAGGGCGTTGCCGGAACCAGCGACACGAGCTGGTCGGGCTTCGAAGGTCCTCCTCCCGCTTGAGTGCATGTTCAAGAAAGTTTTGATTGCCAATCGCGGTGAGATCGCGCTGCGCGTCATTCGCGCCTGCCGCGAGCTCGGCGTGCAGACGGTCGCCGTGTACTCCGAGGCAGACCGCGAGTCCCTGCACGTCCGCTTCGCCGACGACGACGTCTGCATCGGTCCCGCGCCTGCGCGCGACTCGTACCTCCGCATCCCGCGCCTGATCGCCGCCGCCGAGATCACCGGCGCCGATGCCATCCACCCCGGCTACGGCTTCCTCGCGGAGAATGCGGAGTTCGCCGAGATCGTGACGGCGAGCAACATCGCGTTCATCGGCCCCACCGCGGACCAGATCCGCGTGATGGGCGACAAGGCTGCCGCGCGCAAGGCGATGACGGCGGTGGGCGTGCCGATCATCCCCGGTACGCCGGGCCCCGTGGAGGACGTCGAGGAGGCGCTCGACTTCGCGAAGACCGTCGGCTTCCCCGTGATCATCAAGGCGGCGGCTGGTGGTGGCGGCAAGGGCATGCGGGTCGCGAAGGACGCCGACGAATTCGAGCGTTCCTTCCAGCTCGCGCGCAGCGAGGCGCTGTCCGCGTTCGGCAACGGCGACGTCTACGTCGAGAAGTACCTGTCGCGCCCGCGGCACATCGAATTCCAGATCATGGGCGACAAGTTCGGCAACGTCATGCACCTCGGTGAGCGCGACTGCTCCGTGCAGCGCCGGCACCAGAAGCTGATCGAGGAGAGCCCGAGTCCGGCGATGACGCCCGACCTGCGCAAGCGCATGGGCGACGCGGCGGTCGCCGGCGCGAAGGCGATCGACTACGTCGGCGCGGGCACCATCGAGATGCTGCTCGA
>JBDSTA010000080.1:0-12010 GCA_039928475.1 Gemmatimonadaceae bacterium
CCGGGCTCGTCCTCGCGCGCCAGCACGCACGCCTCGCGCACGCCGGGGTGCGCGAGCACGGCGCTCTCCACCTCGCCCGGCTCGATGCGGAAGCCGCGGATCTTCACCTGGAAGTCGAGGCGCCCGAGATACTCGACCGTCCCGTCCGGCCGCCACCGCGCCTTGTCTCCCGTGCGATAGAGCCTGCTGGCAGGAGCCTGCACCGCCGCCACCACGAACCTCTCCGCCGTCAGTTCAGGCCGGCCATGATACCCGAGCCCCACCTGCACCCCACCGAGATACAGCTCACCCGGCACCCCCACTGGCGTCGGCTCGTCACCCTCATCCAGCACGTACAGCTGCGTATTCGCCACCGGCCGCCCGATCGGCACCACCTGCGGCGCCACGACAGACGGAGGGCACGCCCAGTAGCTCACGTCCACCGCGCATTCCGTCGGGCCGTACAGGTTGTGCAGCCGCGCGCCAGGCAGGGCCGCGTAGAACGCCGCCACCACGTCCGGCGGCAACGCCTCGCCACTCGCCATCACGTCGCGCAGCGCCACACATGTCGCCGATGCACGATCCGCGAGGAACGCACGCAGCATCGACGGCACGAAGTGACATACCGTGACGCCGCGCTCCGTCATCACCTGCACGAGATAGCCCGTGTCGCGATGCCCGCCCGGCTTCGCCATCACGAGCGACGCGCCCGCGATCAGTGGCCAGAAGAACTCCCACACCGACACGTCGAAGCTGAACGGCGTCTTCTGCAGCACGACGTCGCTCGCGCCCAGCTGGTACTCGCCCTGCATCCAGAGCAGTCGGTTCACGATGCCGCTGTGCGCGTTCACCGCGCCCTTCGGCTTCCCCGTCGATCCCGACGTATAGATCATGTACGCCGGATCGCCCGCGCTCGGCGGCGGCAACTCCGTGCCGATGTTGTCGGTGAACGTCGCCGCGTCGTCGAGCAGCACCACCGTCGCGCCATGTGGCGGCAGCGTCGGCGCGATGTGCCCCTGCGTCAACAGCACCGGCGCCGCCGCGTCCCCGATCATGAACGCGAGGCGATCGGCAGGATAGTCGGGGTCGAGCGGCACGTACGCGCCACCCGCCTTCACCACCGCCACCAGCGCGATCACCATCTCCACCGACCGCTCCGCGCACACACCCACCAGCACGCCTGGCCCCACACCCAGCGAGCGCAGTCGCCGCGCGAGCGCCCTCGCGCACGAGTCGAGCTCCGCATACGTGAGCGACGTCCGTTCGTCGCGCACCGCGAGCGCATGCGGCGTGCGCGAGACCTGCTGCACCATCAGGCTCACGAGCGTCGCATCCGGTGGATACGCCACATCGGTCGCATTCCACTCCGACACCACCAGCTCTCGCTCTGCCGCAGACAGCATCGAGATCTCCGCGACCGTCGCCTCCGGATGCGCGGCCATCGACTCCAGCAGCGTCGCGAGATGCCCGAGCAGGCGCACCGCCGTCTCGTCGTCGATCATCGACCGGTCGTTGTCGACCTGGAGCGTCATCTCCGTACCGCCGAACACGAGCGCGGTGAGCGGGAAGTTCGTGCCGCCGAGCAGGTAGAAGTCGCGCGAGGCCATCGCGCCGCCTTCCGCCTTGAGCGTCGCATCGAGCGTGAGGTTCTCGAACACGAGCGACGTATCGAACATCGGCGCGTTCGCGCTCATGTCGCTCCATCGCTGCACGAGCCGCAGCGGCGTGTGCTCCACGTCGAACAGCGAGCGCCACGTCTCGCGCAGCTCGCCGAGCCACGCCGCGAGCGTCAACTCCGGCTTCACCTGCACCCGCACCGGCAGCGTGTTGATCAGCATGCCGACGATGTCGTCCGCACCCTCGATCGTGCCCTTCCGGCACGCGCGCGTCGCGCCGAACGCGATGTCCGTCTCGCCCGAATGGCGCGACAGCAGCAGCGACCACGCGCCCTGGATCACGTTGTTCATCGTGAGCTTGTTCGCCTTCGCGAACCGCTCGAGTGCCGCCGTCGGTTCCGCGGCGAACATGCGCGTGTGCCATCCACGTCCCGTCGCGTTCGGCTCGCCGAAGCCCGCCGGCACCGGTGTCGCACCGGGCAGCCCGCGCATCCGCTCGCGCCAGAACCCCTCCGCGCCGGAGAAGTCGCGCGTCGTGTACCAGTCCACGAAGTCGCGGAAGGGACGGCGCGCGACGACCAGCATCGCTGCGCCATCATACTCGGCGAACATCTCGCGCAGCACGATCGGGAACGAGCGGCCGTCCATGAGGATGTGATGGAACGTCCACACCATCACCCACTCGGCGTCCGCGAAGCGGAACAGCGTCACGCGCTGCAGGGGCGCTGCGGCGAGGTCGAACCCGCGCGTGCGATCCTCGGCGAGGAACGCGCGCAGCGCACTGTCATCGGCGCCAGGGTGCACGACCACGTCCGGCATCGCGGCATCGTGCACCACCTGCTCCGGCTCCGCGACGCCCTCCCACGAGAACGACGTCCGCAGTGCGCCGTGCCGCGCCGTGACCGTCTCCCACGCCGCGCGTAGGCGCGCGACGTCCACCGCCTCGTGCAGCGTGCACACCATCTGCACGACGTCCACGCCCGAGCGCGGCGCGCGCAGGTGGTTCACGACCATCGCCGGCTGGAGGGCGGCGAGCGGATAGGAGGCGACGCGCATCGGCTAGACCCCGGCGCGTCGCCGGGGAATCCGGCGCATCGTCGAAAGCAGTTGCCCGAAGCCCTGCTTGCTCAGGAAGTCCGATGGCTCCGCGCGAAACGCGATGCCGAGCGCGCCGAGCGCGAGCTGCGTTCGCCCGTCGCCCGCGAGTTCGATCGCTGCCTCGCGCGCCGCCGCAGCGCGCCACGTGCGTTGCTTCGCGAGGTGCGCGTCGAGCTTTTCGTACCGCTGCCCAGCGACAGGCGACGCCCCTTTGAACAAGAGCTGCTGCTCGCGTGAATAGATGGACTCGTACGCATCCATCATCTTCGGCGACGAGAATTCCCGGCGCGCCGCATCCGACGTCTGCCGCGAGTCGCGCGGCGCCGACATCCATCCCGCGATCAGCTCCGCCGCGTCGTCGTCGGAGGCATCCGCCGGGAAGAGGTTGCCCGTCACGCCATCGATGATCGCCTCGTTGAGCCCCATCACGTCCGGGGCGACGACCCACGCCCCGCACGCTGCGGCTTCCGGCGCCACGTTGCCGAACCCCTCGTGCCTCGACGTCATGAGCACCACGCCCCCCGACGCCGCCACCGCGCGGTAGAAGTCCGCGATCGACTCGTGCGGCACCTGCTCCCACCGCTCCGTCTCGACCTGCTCCACCGGCTTCCCGACGAACGTCTCCCACCCGGCGCGATGCGGGTCCGCGATCCACACGCGCGCTCCGCGCGCGACCAGGCGCGACGCAATGCGCGTGAAGCGCGGAAAGTCCTTAATGGCGTCGGACGTCCGGCCGACGAACGCGACGATCGGCGCCCCGCCACCCGAAGGCGACGTGGCCGGCGCGAAGCGATCGATGTCGATCGCATTCCGCACCACCTCGATCTGGACGTCCGTATACGGCTGGTTCACCGTCGCCATCCCCTTCGAGATCGCCGAGTAGGCGAAGCAGTTGGTCCGGTCCCAGATGTCGGCGAGTGCACCGCGTGCGGTCACCAGCACCTTCGCCGGCGTGACCCGCGCCATCATGGAGACCACTTCCGCCGCGGGATCCGAGGCGGTCATCTGCACCACGTCCACGTCGCCGCGCTCCAGGCGCGCGGCGAGCGCGGACAACGGCGCCACCGTGACACGGCCCGTCGCCTCGAAATCCGGCAGACGGTCCGATCCCTTCAGGAACCAGTACTCACCCTCGATCCCGCGCTTCTCCATCTCGCGCCCGAGCAGCAGCATGCTGCTCGAGACGCCACCGCGGTCGCACAGGTTCCTGAACAGCAGGACGCGCATGCCAGCTTACGCCGGCAGCTCGTCGGCGCTGATCATCTGCCCCATGGCCACCACGATGTGACGCGGACCCTCGAACGAATCGCGCGCGTGCGTGACCAGCATGTTGTCGAGCATGACCATGTCGCCCTTCTGCCACTTGAAGCGCACCGCGACCTTCTCGAACACCTCGCCGAGATGCTGCATGGTCTCGTCAGGGATGGGCGAGCCGTCGCCGTAGTACACGTTGCGCGGCAGGTCCTGGTCGTCGAACAGCGCCCGCAGCCCCTCGCGCGTGTCCTCGTCGACGCAGTAGATGTGGTGGATCTGCACCTGGTTGAAGAACATCTCCTGCTTCGTCTTCGGGTGCTTCGTCGTCCCGCGCGTGCGGTTGATCACCCGCAGCCCACCGTCCGACTTCCACTCGAAATCGCTCCCCGCGTCACGGCACATCTGCTCCACCGTCGCCTTGTCTTCCGTATGGAAGAAGGCCTGCCACGTGGGATCCACGCCCTTCGAGAAGTTGCGCACGTACATCAGCCCCTTCGTGCGGAACTCCTCCAGCACCTTGGGATCGATGTGCTTCAGCACTTCGCGCGTATCGAACACCGGCGTGCACCCACCCGACTTCGCCGCCACCACGCAGTGGAAGCTGATCTTCTGCGGAAACAGCGGGAGGTGCGAGCTCTCGTTGTGGTACAGGATCATCTGGTCCGGCGGGTACGGCGTGCTCTCGTAGATCTTCTCACCCGCGGCATTCTTCGGCAGGTCGCCGTAGTCGCCGAAGAGCTCACCATAGACGGCCTTGGCCGCACGCTCGAAATCCGCGGGCGACGGAAGGTTGAAGTTCCGGAAGAGGACGCCGCCATGCACGAGCAACTGCGCCTCGATCCATTCGCGATTCGCCGCATTCCACTCGGCGAGGTTGATCCCCTCCGCCGTGGGCTCGAGGACGAGGGGCAGGTTGCCGCCCTCGCCGAGCGTGTAGGCGCGCACGCCGGCCGGCGCCGACGCGCTCGCGGGGGACGTGGCACCAGCTTCCGTCGCCATGCTCATGTTCGTCTACCTGAGAAAGGGGGGGGTATCGCGGACGGCCACTCGCGAGGAGGCCACCACTATAGAGACAGGACGCACACGGTGCGTTACGTGTCACAGCCTTGAGCGGTCCTTCTATCGCGTCGGGAGAACGCCTGACGCGCGCATCGTGGAGGTCTCCTCCATGATATACTATGCCGTCCCCGATTGTCAGCGGCCCCAGCCGACGTTGGCTGGTCCGAACGAATTCGAGACGTTGAACGCCCTCCCAGCCCCCCGTGGAACAGATCCTGACGACCCCTGAAGCCGGTATCGAACGGCCCAAGCGACATTCGGGGGCGACCGTCCGGAACCCGCAGACCGCCCCGCCCCCGGAAGTCCGCCCCACGATCCTCCAGGACCTCCGCGAGATCGTCTTCGACATCCGGAACTGCCGGGACCTCATCTATCAGTTGACCCTGCGCGATATCCGCATCCGCTACAAGCAGGCGGTGTTCGGCTTCGCATGGGCGCTGATACTTCCCATGGCCGTCGTCCTCGCCGGCCTCGCCGTCCGCTACGCCATCGCCTTCTACTCGGGCCGCGGACTCGCGCAGGGCCAGATCGCCGGCATGGCCATCAAGGCCGTGCCCTGGGCATTCTTCGTCGGCTGCATCAACACCACCACGCCCAGCCTCACCTCGAGCATCTCGCTCGTCACGAAGATCTACTTCCCGCGTGAAGTACTTCCCCTCAGCGCCATCCTCGCGCAGACGATCGACTCCCTCATCGGCGGCGTCATCGTCACCATCGCGCTCGGCTTCCTCGGCGCCACGATGTCCGCCTACGTGCTCTGGGTGCCCGTCCTGCTCGCGCTGCTGTGGATCCTCTCGCTCGCGTTCGGGCTGATGCTGAGCTGCGCGAACATCTTCTTCCGCGACGTGAAGTACCTCGTCCAGGTCTTCCTCACGTTCGGCATTTTCGTCACACCCGTGATGCTCGACGCCACGATGTATGGCCCCGTCGGCTCGCGCATCATGATGCTCAACCCGGTCGCGCCCATCCTCGAGGGCCTGCGACTGTCCGTCATCCGGCACCACAACCTTCTTCATGAGCTCAACGCACCGGCAGGCTTCCTCTTCTGGCGCCCGTGGTACCTCGCCTATGTCGCCGCGTGGGCCATCGGCGGCCTCGTCGTGAGCGCCCTCGTCTTCCATCGCTCGGAGCGGCGCTTCGCTGAGCTGGTCTGATGAAGGAGCCACGCCTTCTCTTCGACCGCGTCTGGAAGAAGTTCCATCGCGGACAGCTGCACGACAGCCTGCGCGACCTCATCACCGAGAGCGCCCGCAAGATGGTGGGCCGCGGCTCCAGTGACCGCGAGCTCGACGAGGGTGACTTCTGGGCCGTGAAGGACCTCTCCTTCGAGGTCCTGCCCGGCACCACGCTCGGCATCATCGGGCCCAACGGGTCCGGCAAGTCGACGACGCTCAAGATGCTGACGAAGATCCTCCAGCCCTCGCGCGGCTACTGCGAGGCAACGGGCCGCATCGGCACGCTCATCGAGGTCTCGGCGGGCTTTCACGGCGACCTCACCGGCCGCGAGAATGTCTTCCTCCAGGGCGCGATCATGGGCATGCGCCACGCCGAGATCGTCCGGAAGTTCGACCAGATCGTGGACTTCTCCGGCATCGCCGAGTCCATCGACACGCCGGTGAAGCGCTACTCGAGCGGCATGAACGCGCGACTCGGCTTCTCCATCGCCGCGCACCTCGAGCCCGACATCCTCATCATCGATGAGGTGCTCGCCGTCGGCGACATGTCCTTCCAGGAGCGCGCGTTCGGCCGCATTCGCGACCTCGCGTGGAGCGGCATTCCCGTCATCATGGTGTCGCACCAGCTCGATCGCATCAATGAGCTGTGCACCGACGTCATCCTGCTCGACCGCGGCGAGGTCGTCACGCGCGGCACGGCGCAGGAAGCCATTGCGGCGTACGTCTCGTCGCACGATGCGCAGCGCATGGTCGAGGGCACGGGCCTCGTGAACTTCGACTCCGTGCGCTTCGACGGGGAGCCCACGGTCGCCTCCGGGCATCGCATTGCCCTGCGCATCGAGGGCCACACCACCGCCGAGCTCACCGACAACATCGAGCCGATCCTCGTGCGCGTGCGCTCGCTGCGTACGGGCGGTCTCGTCTTCGTGACCGGCTCCAAGTGGCTCGGCTACGAGTTCCCCAGCCCGGGCAAGTTCACCGTGTGCCTCGAGCTCCAGGCCAACCTGCCCACGGGCAGCTACATGGTGGAAGTCGCCGCGGAGGACCTCATCCCGCACGAGGACATCGCGTCGGCGACGTCACTCATGTTCAAGGTCACGGACGAGCGCACCTTCGCGGGCCTCATCCAGCTGAACGCGGGCTTCCACACGCTCTCCGCGTAAGAGGCGGGACCTCACCACACATCGAGGTCCCGCGCCGAGACGAAGGCGCCCTTGTACCGCGCGTGCATCTCACGCAGCAGCGTGGACTGGTCGTCCTTCGGCCGCCCGAAGTACATCTGGTGGTACATCACGAGCAGCTTCGGACGCGCGCGCGTCGCGAGGGCGGCGAGCTCGGTCGTCGTCGTGTGGAACGCCTTGCTGTACGTGCGCCACGCTTCCTTGCTGCCCTGGTAGCCCAGCTCCGTGTACACCTCGTGCAGCAGCACGTCGCACCCGTTGCACGCCGTCACCACCGACTCGCTCGGGGAGGCGTCACCCGAGAGCACGATGGAGCGGTCAGGCGTGTCGAAGCGGTAGCCGAACGCCTCCTTCCACGAGCCGTGCTTCACGAGGAACGCCGTCACGGTCACGTTGCTGTCGCGATACACGACGCCGGGCTTGATCTCGTGCGACACGATCCTGTTACCGGTGGCATTCCCGTGCTCGAGGCCATTGATGCGGACGTCGTTGTCGGCGCTCCACGCGGCCGCGATGTGCGTCATCATCGCCTTCGTGCCTTCCGGGCCCCACACCTCCAGCGGCGCCGTACGCCCCATGATCCACGGCGTCGTCCACAGGTCGGGGAGGCCGATCGTGTGATCGCTGTGCAGGTGCGTGAGGAACACGCGTGCGAGCTTCGGCATCTCGAGCCCCTTCACGCCGGCGGCACTCGCCTCGCTCGCGCGACGTACGAGCCCGACGCCGGCATCCACGATGTACGGCGTTCCGTTCACGACGATCGCGACCGACGTGCCCATCGTCGCCGGTGTCGGCGCCGGGTTTCCCGTGCCGAGAAAGACGATCTTCGTGTGCGCCGTGCCGCCCGGCGTCTGGGCGAGCACGGGCGCCGTGAGCAGCGCGACGAGCGGCAGCGCTCGCGAGAGGGAGGATGTCGTCATGCAGCCAAGCTGCGCCACATCGATGCAGGCAGCAAGCTCGGCACGCACGGCGCGAGAGTGGCGGAATGTGCTTCGGCGATTATTCTCGTCTGTGCCGCCCCGTGTCATCCGGCAGGGCGTTCTTCGGGCGGATGGGCCTGTACCAGCCCATGCACCCGACGGCGAACAGCTAGGCTGCCGCTGCCTTCCTGAGGGCGCGCCCGACGACGAGCGTGATGTTGTCGCTGCCGCCGCGATCGAGCGCGAGCTGCATCAGCTCGTGCGACACCTGCTCCGCCGACTGCATGCGCTCGAGATGCTCCGCGATCTCGGCGTCCTTCACGTGCTTCGTCAGTCCGTCCGTGCAGATGAAGATCACGCATCCGCGCTCTCGCACGTCCACGCGGCTCACCACCGGCAGCGCCTCCGAGGCGCCGATCGCGCTCGACAGCACGTTGCTGAGCGGCGACACCTTCGCGTCCTCCGGCGTGAACACGCCCTCCTCCACGAGCGCCTCCGCGTACGTCTGGTCACGCGTGAGCTGTCGCAGCGCGCCCTTCTGGTAGAGGTAGCAGCGGCTGTCCCCCACCTGGACGATGTACATCCACGGCCATACCACGATACCGAGCGAGAGCGTCGTCGCCATGCCCATCTCGTCGGGCACCGCTTCGGCCTCGCTCAGCACGGTGCGGTGTGCGTCGATCGCCGCCGCGCGCAGCGTCTCCTCGAACTCCTGCTCGCCCGCATTGCCGAGGGCGTGGTAGCAGCGGAGCGACGAGGCGATGTAGCGCGTCACTGCTTCCGTCGCGATGCGGCTGGCGCGACTGCCCGCGGCGCTTCCCCCCACACCGTCCGCTACGAGCATGATCGTCGCGAGCCGCTGCCCGCGCAGCTCGAGCTCCGAGAGGTCTGGCAGGCTCGTGGCGTGCACCGCCACCTGCGGATGCACGGTGCAGAGGAGGAACTGGTCCTGGTTCTCGGCACGCACGAGCCCCGGGTGCGTGAGCCCGAAGAGGTCCAGTTCGTCGTCACGAGGGCGGGAGTCCTTGAGTGCGACGACCGACGTCGAGATGGGCGTGGCGAGTTTCATCGTCACCTAGCATCGCAGCAACGGCAGGTGGCGTCAACAGGGCGGATATTTGTCGCCCCGAGCGAAGCGAGGGGCATGCACCTCACTTCCGACCTCCCGCCGCACGCCGCACGCCGCACGCAATCCGTCAGTTGCCGTCGTCCGCCATCCGAAGTGCAATCCGTCAGTTCGTCTGCAACGCCTTCCGCACCGCCGGCGCAACCACGCTTCCGAGCAGCTCGATCGCCCGCAGGACCTCCCTGTGCGGCATCGCGCCGAGCGCCATCTGCGCCATGAATCGGTCGTGCCGGAAGATCTCGTGCTCGAAGAGGATCTTGTCGGTCACCTCCTGCGGGCTGCCGACGAGCAGCGCGCCGCGCGGCGAACGCATTGCCTCGAACTGCGGTCGTGTCGTGGCCGGCCACCCGCGCTCGCGCCCGATGCGCGACATGACGCCCGCATACGGGGGAAAGAATGTGTCCGCCGCTTCCTTCGACGTGTCCGCCACGAACGCGTGCGAGTTGATGCTCACCTTGAGCGTGGACGGGTCGTGTCCCGCACGTGCTCCGCTGTCGCGGTAGAGCTGCACGAGCGACGCAAAGCGCTCCGGCTCGCCGCCGATGATCGCGACCGCCAGCGGAAGTCCGAGCGCCCCCGCCCGCACCACCGACTGCGGCGTGCCGCCCACCGCGATCCACACCGGCAGCTTCTCCTGCACGGGTCGCGGATAGACCCCCGCGTTGGCGAGCGGCGCGCGCAGATGTCCACTCCAGGTCACCTTCTCCTGGTCGCGCAAGGCGAGGAGCAGCTCGAGCTTCTCGCTGAACAACTCGTTGTAATCGTCGAGGTCGTACCCGAACAGTGGGAACGACTCGATGAACGACCCCCGCCCCGCCATGATCTCCGCGCGCCCGTGCGACAGGAGGTCCACAGTGGAGAATTCCTGGAACACGCGCACGGGGTCGTCGGAGCTGAGTACCGTTACCGCGCTCGTGAGCCGGATCCGCTTCGTCCGCACCGCCACCGCCGCGAGCACCACCGCGGGTGTCGAGACGAGGTAGTCCGGGCGATGATGCTCACCGATCCCGAAGACATCGAGTCCAGCCTGATCCGCCAGCTCTGCCTCTTCGATGAGGTTCGCCATCCGCTGCTCGGCGGAGATGTCGGGATTCAGGTCCGCGAATGTGTAGATGCCTATCTGCATGTCGACAAATCTGCGCTGTGCGCCAAAAGTTCGACTCTTGTCATTCCGTGCGCAGCCGAGGAATCCACTTCATTTGCCGAAGCCGTGCGCCCCCCGCATCTTCAGAAAATGCGCCTCCCTGCCCTGATGCTCTTCGCGGTCGCCGTCCCAGCCGCCGCCCAGCGCCCCCTCTCCCTGGCCGGCCGCTCCGTCGTCAACGCGCCGCACGGTATCGTCTCCACCAGCCAGCCCCTCGCCAGCACCGCCGGCCTCGCCGTCCTCCAGCGCGGCGGCAACGCCATCGACGCCGCCGTCACCGCCGCCGCCGTCCTCGCCGTCACGGAACCGATGATGACCGGCATCGGCGGTGACATGTTCGCCATGGTCTGGCTCGCGAAGGAGAAGCGCCTCGTCGCGCTCAACGCGAGCGGGCGCGCCGGTCGTCTCGCCACGCGCGACGCGCTCGTCCAGCGCGGCATGACGCGCATGCCGGGCCGCGGCATCGAGACCGTCACCGTACCCGGCGCACTCGCGGGCTGGGACGAGCTCCTCCGGAAGTACGGCACCATCACGCTCGCGCAGGCCATCGCGCCGGCGATCCGCTACGCCGACGAGGGATTCCCCGTCACGCCCGTCATCAGCGACGAATGGAAATCCGAGGAGGCCCTCCTCCGGCGCGACACGTCCGCACGCCGCACCTACATGCCGAATGGTCATCCCATGGAGCGCGGCGAATGGTTCACGAACCCCGACCTCGCGCGCACGTTCAGGGAGATCGCGAAGGGCGGCATCGGCGTGATGTACGGCGGCTCGCTCGGACAGCGCATCGTCGAGCACTCGCGGAAGATGAACGGCTTCCTCACCATCGACGACTTCAAGACGAACAAGCCGACGTGGGTCACGCCCATCTCGACGACCTTCCAGGGATACCGCATCTGGGAGATGCCGCCCAACAACCAGGGCATCGGCGTGCTCGAGATGCTGAAGATCCTCGAGCCGTACGACCTCAAGGCGATGGGCCACAACTCGCCCGCCTACCTGCACCACCTCATCGAGGCGAAGAAGCTCGCGTACGCGGACCTCGCGCAATACGTCGGCGACCCCGATCACCTCACGGTGCAGCCCGAGCGCCTGCTTGACGATGCCTTCATCAGCGAACGCCGCAGTCACCTCGACGCGACGAAGGCGCAGGCGCGCGTCGAGCCCGGCAAGGCGCAGGTCGCCAGCGAGACGATCTACCTCGCCACCGCGGACAGCGCCGGCAACATGGTGTCGTTCATCAACAGCATCTTCGATCACTTCGGCTCCGGCATCGTCGTGCCGGGCACGGGCTTCGTGCTGCACAATCGCGGCGCCGCCTTCACGATGGACACGGGCCTCCCGAACACCATCGCGCCCGGCAAGCGTCCCTTCCACACGCTCATCCCCGGCTTCGTGACGAAGCCCGCGGCGACGATGAAGCCCGACGGCTCCGGCGACACGCCCTACATGGCCTTC
>JBDSTA010000081.1:0-3022 GCA_039928475.1 Gemmatimonadaceae bacterium
AGTCGCGCACCGACTGCTCGTACGGATATTCCTTCGAGTAGCCGATGCCGCCGGCGATCTGCAGCGCATCGTTGGAGGCGCGGAAGGCGAGCTCGCTCGCGAACACCTTGCACGCCGCGGTCTCGAGCGAGTAGTCGATGCCACCGCGATCCACCATGCCGGCCGTGAGCATCCACGCCGAGTCGGAGGCGTAGGTCTCTGCGGCGTTGATGGCGATCTTCTGCTGGATCATCTCGAAGGAGCCGATGGAGCGACCGAACTGCTCGCGCTGCTTCGCGTACACGAGCGCCTCGTGCATGATGCGCCGCGCGCCGCGCGTGGAGCCGGCGGCGAGGCCGAGCCGCCCGGAGTTGAGGATCTCGAGGGCGAAGCGGAAACCCTGTCCCACCTCGCCGAGCCGATCCTTCACGGGCACCTGCACGTTCTCGAAGGTGACCGTGCGCGTGTCGCTCGCCTTGATGCCCATCTTCTGCTCTGGCTGGCCGAGCGAGATGCCGTTGGCCTTTGCATCCACGATGAAGGCGGTGACGCGCTGCTTCGTCGTGCCGTCCGGCTGCGCGACTGGCACCTTCGCGAAGACGGTGAAGAGGCCCGCATAGCCCGCGTTGGAGATCCAGATCTTCGTGCCCGTGAGCGAGTACGACGTGCCGTCGGCGCTGGGCGTGGCGGTCGTCGTCATCGCCTGCGCGTCGGAGCCGGAGCCGGGCTCCGTGAGGCAGAAGCCGGCGACGGTGGTGCCGGCGGCGCAGCCCGGGAGCCAGCGCTGCTTCTGGTCCTCGGTGCCGAAGAGCGTGATGCCCTTGCACCCGATGGACTGGTGCGCGCCGAAGTAGACGCAGAGGGCGGGGTCCGTCTCGCCGACCTCGCCGAAGACGCGCGAGAACACCTGCGCGGACGCGCCGAAGCCGCCGTAGGCCTCGGGGATGTTCACGCCCATCATCCCGAGCTCGCCCATGCCCCTGCGCACGGACTCGGGAAACTTGCCGTCGTGATCGAGCTGCTTCGTGTCGACGTTCTCGGCGGCCCATCCACGAAACGTGTCGAGGATGGCCGCGAGGGACTCACGGTCGTCGGCCGACAGCGCGGGGAAGGGGAAGATCAGGTCCTCGCGGATCTCGCCGAGGAACACGCCCTTCGTGAACGAAGGATAGAGGTCCGGGTTCGCGAGATGCGGAGCGTCGGCGGCGGCGGTGGCAGCGGAAACGGTCGTCACGCGTAAGTCCTGTCAGAGGGCGTGCTGCAAAGATAGCTTCCGGCGTCGTCCCGAGTCGGCATCCCGGTCCCGGAGTGAGGCATGCGCAAGGCGATCGTTTCCCGGTGTGTCAGGTTGTGCCTGCTGGCAGTGGCCATTTGCGTGCCTGTGCACCGGAGCACGGCGCAGCAGCTGCCAACGCGACTCGCCGACACGACGTTCTGGCGCATGATGACCGATTTCTCCGAGCCGTGGGGAGTGTTCCGCTCGGAGAACTTCGTCTCGAACGAGACCTCGTACCAGTGGATCATCCCGGAGCTCGCCGCGACCGTCAAGCCCGGCGCCGTGTACCTCGGCGTCGCGCCCGACCAGAACTTCACGTACATCGTGTCGCTGCGGCCGCAGATCGCGTTCATCGTCGACATCCGGCACCAGAACGCCGTGCAGCACCTGCTGTACAAGTCGCTGATCGAGACGTCGGCGAACCGCGCCGAGTTCCTGGCGAAGCTGTTCTCGCGCAAGCCGCTGGCGGGCGTGGATACGTCGTCGACGATCGTCGCGCTGTTCGACGCGCTCGCGAACACCACGCCGGACAGCCTGCGTTACAAGGAGAACATGCGCGCCGTACGCGAGCGGCTGATGAAGTTCCACGGCTTCGCACTGAGCGACAGCGAGCTCGTGTCGCTCGAGTGCGTGTATGGCGCGTTCTACAGCCAGGGGCAGACGCTCACGTACAACTACAGCTCGGAGTGCAGGAACCCGGGCAGCTTCGGCGGCGGGTTCCGTGGTGGCGGTGGCGGCGGCGGAGGTGGCGGTCGCATGGGCGGCTTCGGGATGCCGAGCTACATCGGCATCATGCTCGAGAACGACGGCGCGGGCGGCGACCATGGCTACCTCGCGAGCGAGGCGAACTTCCGCGCGCTGAAGGACATGGAGGAGCGCAACCTGATCGTGCCGCTCACCGGCAACTTCGCGGGGCCGAAGACGCTGCGCACCGTGGGACAGTGGGTGCGCGACCGCGGCGCGAAGATCGGCGCCTTCTACGTCTCGAACGTCGAGCAGTACCTCTTCATGCAGGACGACGAGGCGGTGCGCTTCTACAAGAACGTCGAGACGCTGCCGACCGATGCCTCCAGCACGTTCATCCGCTCATACTCCGGCGGTGGATACGGTGGCGGGATGTCGTCGCTCCAGCTCAAGCAGCAGAGCGGGCGATCGATGCAGTTGATCAGTTCCATCGGGGACGTCCTGCTCGCGTTCCAGAAGGACGAGCTCCACTCGTGGCTCGACGTCATCCAGCGTTCGCGGCAGTAGGCAGGCGTCGGGACGTCAGGAAGTCAGGAAGTCAGTGTACCGCTTGATGGCTGCCGATTGGTGTCGGGCGTCGCGTCACGGGTGACGCCACCACGCCGCCGCCGCTCGCGCGGCACACGCGCCAGCGCCGCTGCAGCATGACCGCGGTGGAGACGGCGTAATCGTAGTTCCGCAAGCCAGTCAGGTGCATCATGGTCACGGCGACGAACGCGTGCGTGCGCAGCATGGGATTGGCCAGCCCGGTGGCCATGAGGCTTGCCCACGCGCGTTGCGTCGTGCGTCGTCGCGCGCGAAGCGAGGGCCTTCGCTTGCCCGTCTTGTCCCACTGATACACGAGCGTGTCGTCCGAGGGCACGGGGCAGGGCACATGCCCTGGATACGCCTGCCAGCGCGTTGCGCTCACGTATGATGGAAAGTGCGCGAGCCACTCGTTGTAGAACGCGTGATAGAGCCGTTGCTCGAGCGGCACGGACGCGATGATCGCGAGGAAATCCGAGTCGAGGAACGGAAGCTGGA
>JBDSTA010000082.1:0-12723 GCA_039928475.1 Gemmatimonadaceae bacterium
CCACTCGCTGACGCCATCGCGGGCATTCGGGCCGAGCATGGCGTCGTCGTCGCGACGTCGCTCGTGCGGAAGCTTGCCGACTTCGGCGTGCTGCGCGACGCGTAAGCGTCGCGGTGACGCGCGTTCCGCGTCACCGCGACTGGTCCCGTTACTTCTTGTCGAACTTGATCGACGTCATCCCGCCCTTCACGGACTGGGCGTCGCGATCCGACACCTGCTTCGGCGGGAGCTCATCCACCTTCGCCGTGTCCGTATTCGGCTTGGGTGGCTGATCGGTCTTCTTGAAGTCATCCGCCATGAGTCGCTCCGTTGCTGAGGTGATCGTACCGTCCTGACGGGTCGAGCATATCACCACTTGTCCCACAGGGCAACAAACGTTGGTTCACCGACCTGGCTGGGCTCGCCTTGCGGCGCCACTGGTCTCTCCGTAATTCACACCGCGAACCACTTCAATCAGGTGAAGCGATGTCGATGCGAAACTTCCTGAGCCGCGGAGTCACGCTCTCGGCCCTGCTCCTCGCCGGAAACGCCGATGCGCAGTCAGCGGACGCCGCGCTTACCGCGCACGTCGACTCCGTGTATGCGCGCTACGCCGGCAAGGTGCCCGGCTGCGCCGTGGGCATCTACCAGGACGGCCGCATCATGTTCGCGAAGGGATACGGGCTCGCGAACCTCGAGTACGACGTCCCCATTACGCCCACCACGCCCTTCATCGTCGGCAGCGTGTCGAAGCAGTTCACCGCGGCGGCCATCGCGCTCCTCGTCGAGGAGAAGCGCATCAAGCTGGACGACGACGTGCGAAAGTACGTGCCCGAGCTGCGCGACTATGGCTCGCGCATCACCATCGACAACCTCGTTCACCACACGAGCGGCCTGCGCGACTGGTGGGAGCTCGTCGGCATGGCGGGGATGCGGTACGACGACACCTACTCCGTGCAGGACGTGCTGGACATGACGTCGCGCCAGCGCGCACTCAACTTCAAGCCCGGCGATCGCTACCTGTACAGCAACACGGGCTACATCCTCCTCGGCGTCGTGGTGCAGCGCGTCACGGGAAAGAGCCTGCGCGAATTCGCAGCCGAGCGATTCTTCACGCCGCTCGGCATGACGAGCTCGCATTTCCAGGATGACCACCGCGAGACGGTACCCGGTCGCGCGTATGCGTACAGCCCGGTGGCGAACGGCGCACCCACGATCAACGTCTGGAACAACGACCTGGTCGGCCAGGGCGGCGTGATGACGACGGTGGTGGACCTTCAGAAGTGGGACGAGAACTTCTACTCGGGCACGGTGGGTGGCGCATCGTTTCTCCAGCGACAGCTCGAGCGCGGCAAGCTCAACTCCGATTCAACGCTGTCGTACGCCTTCGGGCTCATCGTCGGCACGTACCGCGGCTTGCCCACCGTGGAGCACACGGGCGTGACGGGAGGCTATCGCGCGGCGATTACGCGCTTTCCCTCGAAGCACACGACGATCACGTCGCTGTGCAACGTGAGCACGGCCGTTCCGGAGACGCTCGCCCGCCGCGTCGCTGACTACGTGTTGCGCGCCGATCTCACCACGCCGGTCACACTCGCCGGCGGCGCGGCGCCGACAGCGACGCGCGCGGCGAATGCCACACCCGTCCAGTGGTCGAACGTGAATCTCGAGCGCGTGGTTGGCTCGTACTATTCTGCGGAGCTCGACGCCACGTATACCGTGACACGAAGTGGCTCGGCGCTCGCCCTCGTGCGTCCGCGTGCAAGGCCAGAGACGCTGACGGCGCGTGACGCACACACGTTCACGTCGAGCGCCGGAACGATCGTGTTCGGCGCCGACGCGAAGAGCTTCATGCTGAATGCCGGTCGCGTGGAGAACGTGAAGTTCGTGCGACGCTGAGGTTCACGAGCCGTAAATCTGCCGGATCTCCGATTCGCCTTCCCAGCCGGGCCAGTGTTCCCGGTGCAGCTCCATGAAGATGCTGGCCCACTTGATCGCCTCTTCCCTGGACACGAGCTCGTACACGGCGTAGCCGCCGATGACTTCCTTCGCCTCGGTGAACGGTCCGTCGAGCACCGTGACCTTGCCGCCGCCCAGGCGCACGCGTGCACCGAGCGCCGTGGGCAGCAGGCCGCCCATCTCGACGAGGACGCCCGCCTTGCCCGCGTCCGCGCCCATCTGGCCGATTGCCGCCATCAGCGCCGCCGGGGGCGGACCACTGTTCTCCTTCGATTTCACCATCATCATGAACTTCATCGTCTTCAGGTCCTGTGAGTTGAAGGGTGTCTATCGCGCAGCAACGAGCGAGCGGAGGCGTGCATCGCGGAGGTACAGCCCGCCCCAGACGAGGGCCGCGACGTAAAGCGGAAACAGCGTGTGCGAGAACAGTGGACTCTGGGCGCGAACATGCGTCGCCACCGCGCCGCCCAACCAGCCCGTAAGCGCGATGGCGCCGAGGATCGACGTGCGAGGCACGACATACAGGAGCAGGCACGTGAGCTCGATGGCGCCGAGTGCGAAGACGACACTCGCCGGATAGCCCAGGTCCACGGTCGCCTTCAACGCCGGGGGAAGTACGAGCACCTTGATGGCGGTATCGAAGGCGAGGAACAGGACGGCGATCGCCGTGATGATGCGTCCGTACAGCATGTGGCCACTCTCCATTTGTCGGGTCCCTGCAACCACGACGAATGGCCTCCGGGGATTTCGACAACCCGAAAAAAAGAGGCGCACCGACTCGCGGCGCGCCTCCTTTTTACCCTTCAATCCGCCGGATCACACCGGGAACAGCATCTCGCGGTACTTCGGCAGCGGCCAGCATTCGTCCGCGACCTTGAGCTCGAGCGCGTCGCTCGTCTCGCGAGCGGCCGCCATCGCATCGGCGCCGGCGCTCGTGAGCAGCTTCGCCTGCTTTGCGAGGTCGTGGTGCATGCCCTCGCCCTTCTCGATCACGCTCGCCAGCTCGTCGCGCTGCGTGCGCAGCGTCTCGATCATCGCGCCGATCTCGTTCGCGGCGGCGATCTGCGGGATGCTCTTGATACCCGCCGACTTGGCGTGCGCCGCCGCCTGGGCCAGGGAGCCCGAGTACGCGAAGGCCGCCGGCAGCACGAGGGTGTCCAGCATCTCCTTCAGCGTGTGCATCTCGATGAGCATGTCCTTGATGTAGCGTTCGAGGCGCACGTGATAGCGCGACTCCAGCTCCTCCTTCGAGAAGATGCCGAGCTTCGTGAGCAGCGCCTTCGACTGCTTCGAGTTGAGCTGGTCGAGTGCCTCAGGTGAGCGACGGAGGTTCGGCAGCCCGCGCTTCTCCGCTTCCTTGACCCATTCGTCGGAGTAGTTGTTGCCCTCGAAGCGGATCGTCTCGCTCTCCTTGAACGCCTCGCGCACGACTGCCAGCACCACGTCGTCCACGGACTTGCCCTTCTTGAGCGACGCCTTGATCTGCGACGTGATCTCCTCGATCGCCTCGGCGACCGCCGCGTTGAGCAGCACGATGGGGAACGCGATGGACGCGCTCGAGCCAACGGCGCGGAACTCGAACTTGTTGCCCGTGAACGCGAAGGGCGACGTGCGGTTGCGATCCGTGTTGTCCTTCTCGATCTCCGGCAGGCGATCCACGCCGAGCTTGATCATCGCCTGTGCGGCGCTCGCCGAGCTCTTGCCGGCGGCAATGGCCTCGATGACGCGCGTGAGCATGGCGCCCATGAACACCGAGATGATCGCCGGCGGCGCTTCGTTCGCGCCGAGGCGATGCTCGTTGCCGCTGGACGCGATGCCCGCGCGCAGGAGACCGGAATGCTTGTGCACCGCCTTCAGCACCGCCGCGAGGAAAACGAGGAAGCGCAGGTTCTGGTGTGGCGTCTTGCCCGGCTTGAGCAGGTTGAAGCCGTCGAGCTCCGAGTTCTCCGCCGCGATGGAGAGCGACCAGTTGCAGTGCTTGCCCGAGCCATTGATGCCGGCGAACGGCTTCTCGTGCAGGATCGCCTGGAGGTTGTGGCGCAGTGCAACCTTGCGGAGCACCGCCATGACCATCTGGTTGTGGTCCACGGCGATGTCCGTCTCCTCGAACATCGGCGCCATCTCGAACTGGCACGGAGCCACTTCATTGTGGCGCGTGACGATGGGCACGCCGAGCTTGTACAGCTCGTGCTCCACCTCGGAGATGCACGCCTGGATGCGCTCCGGGATGCCGCCGAAGTAGTGATCCTCGAGCTGCTGGCCGCGCGGTGGCGGCGCGCCCACGAGCGAGCGGCCCGCCATCACGAGGTCGGGACGCATCGCGAAGTGCTCGCGATCGATGAGGAAGTACTCCTGCTCGGCGCCCATCGTCGTGTAGACGCGCTGCACGCCCTTGTCGCCCATCACCTCGAGCAACGCGATCGCCTTCTCCGAGAGGACGTCCGAGCTGCGGAGCAGCGGCGTCATCTCGTCGAGCGCCTCGCCGTTGTAGCCGATGAACACGGACGGGATGCACAGCGTGCGCGTGTGACCGGACTCCACGATGAACACCGGGCTCGCCGGGTTCCACGCGGTGTACCCGCGCGCTTCCCACGTCGCGCGCAGTCCGCCACTCGGGAAGCTCGACGCATCCGGCTCGCTCTGGATGAGCTGCGCGCCGCTGAACGACTCGACGGGCTGCTTGTTCTCGTCGAAGCTCAGGAAGGCGTCATGCTTCTCCGCCGTCAGCCCCGTCTGCGGCTGGAACCAGTGCGTGAAGTGCGTGACGCCGCGGCTGATCGCCCATTCCTTGATCACCTGCGCGACAGTGGGCGCGACCTCGAGGTCGAGCTTCTTTCCCTGCCGGATGGAGGCGACGAGCTTCGCGTACACATCCTTCGGGAGCTTGTCGCGCATCTGGCGCGCGCCAAAGGTGTTGATGCCGAAGTAGCCGGAGGTGGGCCCGGAGGTGCCGTTGAGTCCGGCAGGGAGGTGCAGCGGAGCGCGGGTCACGAGCTCGCGGAGCGTGGTCTTGCGGGACGGATGAGCGGGAGCGGTCATTGGCGCGGCAAAGGCTGAGGAGAGCCAGAATTGCAGGCGAACGCGATCAAATTACACAAAAGCACGTCGATTTCGCAACTTTGTATGTACAAAAGTGCAAAAAACGCACTCTAAGTGATCTTTTCCAGCTTCCGGAGCGCCGGAACCAGCTTCGCCGTCACCCCCACCACCGCCAGGGCAGCCAGTCCACCGGCCACCACCGCCGGCACCGTCCCGAATAACTTCGCCGCCACCCCGCTCTCGAACGCACCGAGCTCGTTCGACGAGCCGATGAACACCGAATTCACGGCGGACACCCTGCCGAGCATGTCGGTGGGTGTCAACAACTGGAGCAGCGTGGACCGGATGACGACGCTGACGCTGTCCGCCATGCCGCTCACCGCGAGCAGCGCCAGCGACAGCCAGAAGCTCGTCGATAAGCCGAAGCCGATGATGGCCGCCGCGAATGTTGCCACGGCGATAAGCAGCGTGACCCCCGCGCGCTCCATCGGACGGCGATGCGCCAGGTACACACCCATGAGCACCGCCCCCACTGCGGGTGCCGCACGAAGGATGCCCAGTCCCTGCGGACCAACATGCAGGATCTCCGAAGCGAACACGGGCAGCAACGCCTCCGCGCCGCCGAGAAACACGGAGAAGAGATCGAGTGAGATCGCGGCGAGGATCACGGGCTGGCCGAACACGAAGCGCAGCCCCGACGTGAGGTCGTTGAGCATCGACACCTGGCCGATGCTCATCTCCCCTGGCGTGTAGCGCATCACGAGCATCGCGGCGAGCGCGAGCACCATGAGGACGACGTCCACCGAGTACGAGGCGATGGCGCCGCTGAATCCGTAAAGCAGGCCACCAAGCGCTGGCCCAGCCACCGCCGCCGTCTGCCACGAGCTGCTCCGCCACGCGATCGCATTCTGAAGCTCGTGGCGCGGCACGAGCTCCGAGCTCATCGCCTGCCGCGCCGGCTGGAGCACGCTGCGTGCGATGCCGCTCGCGAAGATCACTACATATATGAACGTCACGCTCCCCGGCGTGAGCCCTGCCGGGGACGCGCTCAGTGCGAGCAGCGCCACCGAGCAGAGCGCCAGGATCGTGAGCGCGATGAGCGACACCGACCGCCTGTTCCACCGGTCCGCCACATACCCGGCCGGCAGCGCCACCGCGATGAACGGCAGCGCTTCCGCAAGCCCGATGAGGCCGAGCGAGAGCGGGTCGTGCGTGAGATTATAGACCTGCCATCCGACGACGACCGCCTGCAACTGCGCGGCGAGCGTCATCGCGAACAGGCTCACTACGTACCAGCGGAAGTCGCGATTGCGGAGCGCGACGTACGGGTCGTGCGCTGCCGGCGGGGTCGCCGGACCCGTCACTTCTTCTTGCTGAGGCCCGCGCGCATCTGCTCCGCGTGAGCGAGATGCGCCGTGACGGCCGGCTTGAGGTTCATCACGAACTCGCGCAGCTCGGCGTTCCGCGTCTGCGGGCCGAGCACGGCGTTGAGCGCGGAGAGGAGCTCGGTGTGGTACTGCACCTCGTTCTCCGCGTAGGCGGAGTCGAACCGCGCGCCATCGAGCTCGCGCAGCGCATCGCGTCGCTGCGCACTGTGATCGCGGAAGTCGAGGCTGATCTCGTCGTCCTCGGCCAGGATGCGGTTCCGCTGCGCGATGTCGTTCGCGCGCGCATTCAGGATCGTATGATCCGTCGTCATGCGCTCGGCGAATGCGCGCACGTCGGCGTTGCGCGAGCGCGCGGGGACGAGGCGCGCGTAACTGAGGTCCGTATTGTTCGCCGCGAGCACGATGGCGACGACGTTCGCGTCCGTGACGCGCGGCCCGGCTGCGGGCGCGCTGGCCTGCATGGCGCCACGATGACAGCCGGCGGCGAGGACGAGGGCGGCGAGGCAGGCGGCGGTGCGAGAAGCGAGGCGCATCGAAGTCCGGATGGAGGAGAGCGCGGTGGTCCGCGGAGGTTAGGCGGCGTGGACAGCGGCGTCCAGTGACGCACTGGGATTCAAGCACCCGTGCGGATCGCGCGCGGTGAGCCAGCGCACGAGAATCAGGCTCTCGCCCTTTGGGGTCATGGCGCGCTACATTGGGGCCACATGAATCCGCCGCCCACCCCCTCGCCGTACCCCAAGCGAGACGTCACCTCCCTCGCACCCCGGAGCTCGAAGCCGGTGGTGGAGGATGCCACGCTGCTGCACCGCATGGGTGAGGGCGACGAGCAGGCACTGGGTGTGTTCTACGATCGGTGGAATCCGCTCGTGCACGCGGTGGTCCAGCGCATCGTGCGGCAACGCGACGACGTCGAGGACGTGGTCGAGGAGGCGTTCTGGCAGGCGTGGCGCCAGGCGGATCGGTACGACAGCTCCAAGGGTGCGGTGCAGACGTGGCTCCTCACGATCGCGCGCAGTCGCGCGCTCGATCGCGTGCGGTCGCTCAAGCGGCTTCGCGAGGAGCCGCTGGAAAACGAGGGTGGAGAGATCGTGGTGCAGCTGGCCACGACGAATGACGCCTCGATGGACGCCGAGTCGGCGGAGCGGCGCGTGATCGTGGTGGCGGCGATGGCGGAGCTGCCGGCAGAACAGCGCGAGGCGCTGGAGCTCGGCTACTTCGGTGGGTTGAGCCAGACGGAGATTGCGGAACGCACGGGCCAGCCCCTCGGAACGGTCAAGACGCGAATGCGATTGGCGATGCAGAAGTTGAAGGGACGTCTCCAGGTACTGCGCGAGGAAGCGCGATGACGCACGGCATGGCACACGAGGAAGCACACGAATCGCTCGAGGCACTTGCGCTCGATGCGCTCGACGCGGCAGAACGCGCCGCGGTCATGGCGCACGTGTCGAGTTGCGCGATCTGCCGCGAGGAAGTGACGCAGCTTCGTTCGGCGGCGGGCGAGCTGTCGTACGCCGTGGCGCCGATCCCCATGTCGGCGGCGCAGCGCGACCGCATTCGTGCTCGCCTGGTCGGTCGTGCCGCCGCCGATCGCGGCCAGGCGCACGAGCTCGTGCCCTCGGCGAACGCGCGCATCCTCGTGCCGCACAACGCGCACGACATCGCGCCCATCCCGGTGCCGAGCAACTGGATGACGTCGCGCGCGTCGTGGCTCGCATTTGCCGCGAGCGTGATCGCCGTCGCGAGTGTCACCGCGCTCTTCCAGGTGTCCAGGGAGCGGGACGTCCTCCAGGACGCCTATCGTCTCTCGTCGGTGCGCAGCGCGACGCTCGACTCGTTGCGCGACGCCGTGCAGGACCGCGATGAGCTGATCGCGAACCTCACCGGGCCGCAGGTGGCGGTGATGACGCTCGCGTCGTCCGGCGTGCGCGCGCCATCGGCGAGGATGTTCTGGGACCAGGCCGTGAACAAGTGGACGTTCGTCGCGCACAATCTTCCCGCGCCGAAGGAAGGCCGCACGTATCAGCTCTGGCTGGTGACGGCGAGCGCGAAGATCAGCGCCGGCACGTTCACGCCCGGTGCGCGCGGCGATGCGGTGGTGCGCGCAACCTACGCGCTGGCGAAGGATGCACTGTCTGCCGTGGCGGTGACCGACGAGCCGCAGAGTGGCAGCCCACAGCCCACGACGGTTCCCTTCATCGTCGGCACGGCTGCCACTCGCTAGCCGCGGCTAGCGCCGCGACTTCTTCGCCGTCGCACGCTTGCGCGGTACCTTCGCGCCGGCCTCGCGTGCCTCCGACAAGCCGATCGCGATCGCCTGCTTCTTGCTCGTCACCTTTCGGCCCGAGCCGCCGCTCTTCAGCGTGCCGCTCTTCCGCTTGTGCATCGCGCGCTTCACGCTCTTGCTGGCGGCCTTGCCGTACTTCTTTCCGCTCGACGACTTCCTTGCGGCCATCTGTCGCTCTCCGGAATGAGGAAAGGTGTTCCGCGTTCGATCGCGGATCGTGGCGCAACCCTCGTTCCAGCATGACGCGACGCTGGCGGAAGTGTGTCAGGTCGTCGTGGTGACTGCGGCGGCGGCCGCCGCCGTTGCTTCCTTTTCCTTCGGCGCGGGTCGCTCTTCCACCACGGACGCCGGAGCGCGTCGGCGCGCGATCACCAGCGACGCCTCGAGCGTCGCCATGCAGAAGCCCGCCCACGCGAGTCCGATGACGATGCCGCCAATGACATCCGACGGGTAGTGGACGCCCAGGTAGAGTCGCGTGAAGCAGATCGTGAGGATGAGCAGGAATGCGCCGACGAGCGTGAGCACGCGCGCCCACTGCGACTGCTGGAGACGCGCGACGAGATAGGCGACCGTGCCGTACACCACCGTCGCGCTCATCGCGTGGCCCGACGGGAACGACGAGCTGGCGGCCGTCGTCCCCCAGTCGAACAGCGTCGGCCGCTCGCGATGGAAGATGAGCTTGAGCGCGTTGTTGAGGACGATGTCGCCGATGGTGGCCGCAAGCAGGAGGCGCGCGGAGTGCTTGTGCTCCGTGTGCCAGAGGAAGAGGGCCGCCACGCCGACGACGACGATGACCACGGAGCCGGTGCCGAGATACGTCATCTCGAGCAGGAACGTGGTGAGGCCGGGGGTCTGCCGCGCGTGGATCCACTGGAGGATCGCGACGTCGTACGGCTGCGTGTATCCCTTCTTCACGATCTCCGCGATCTTCGCGAAGCCGTACACGCCGATGATGCCGACGACCACGCCGGCGACGAGGAAGATGCCGACGGTGGTGTAGAACGACTTCGCCTGGATTCCCGTCTTGCGCAGGAGCGCGAAGAAGAGGTTCCAGAAGCGGCCGAAGTGTCCGCGCCGTGTGGTCCTGCGGTCGCCGGCAGCGACGGGTGGCTCCCCTGACGGGGGGCGAGAGAGGTCTTCCATTGCGCGTGATGCTATCAAGAGGCGCGCCGGATCGCCAACGGAGGCGCAGCGGGTTGAGCAAAGCGGCGTCGTCGGGTTACCTTTGGGGTTCGGCGCCGTGGCCAAGTGGTAAGGCGGCAGACTGCAAATCTGCTATTCGTCGGTTCGATTCCGACCGGCGCCTCTCATATGGAATGTGAAGGCCACTCGATGAACGAGAGCGGGGCGCGGCCATTGGCCTCGCCCCGTTTTTTTGTCTAGGGTGGAGGAGCGGGCCCAGCGGCTGGAGTGAGTCCATCTCTTGCATTTGGAGTGGGTATTCACCCATGCAGGAGACGGATTTCATGAAGCAGCACATTCGCGTCGCCACAGCGGCGGTATTCGGACTCTTCCTCGCGCTTCCCTCGGCACGTGCCCAGGATACGGAGCACAAGCCAGGCGGCCTGAACAAGATCGCCCACAACGTGAGCTCGACCGTCAAGAAGGCGGGCCGCGATACGAAGGCGGAGGTCAAGCGCGATGCAAGCAAGACGCACAACACGCTGACGGATGCCGGCAACAACACGAAGACGGTGCTGAAGAAGACCACCGGCATCAAGGGTTCGCAGTCGAACCAGCCAGGCGGCCTGAACAAGATCGCCCGCAACATCAGCAGGACGTCGAAGAAGGCCGGCAGCGACGTGAAGGCCGAGAAGAATCGGGTGAAGAGCAACGTCCACGGTGCCGCGACCGAGGCGGGCAAGAGCATCAAGGACACGACGCTCAAGGCAAAGCCGTAAAGAAAGAGAACACTTCGTACAACATGACCGGCTGGCGTCGATAGGACGCCAGCCGGTCATGTTTTCGGGGCACAGGTACCGTAAAACGCCACGGTGTGACGCGTTCTGCGAAAAAACAGGCCCGACACGAGAGGACTGGATGGCCAATCGATAGGAGACATTCTGACGACACCCCATCTGTGTGGGGAGAATTCAGGACAGAGTGACGGATGTTTGCGAGGGCGTTCGGATGGCATTGAGGATGCTTTCTGCAGGACCCGGAAAGCACCCCCCAGTCCACATCCCCCTCTTCGCAGACAGCCACATGGCTACCTCCTATCGCCGCTTCACCGCGCTGGCCGCTGGCCTCGCGTTGCTCGCGGCCTGCTCTGGCGAGCCGATGACGGCACCGCCCGCGCCCCTCGCCACGCCCGCCGCCGCACCGTCCGCCGATCTCCTCGGTGGCCTCGTTGGCGGAGTCGTCGGCACCGTCACCTCGCTCATCACGTTGCCCGGTCTGCAGCGCACCACGCCGCTGGCGGCCAATATCACGGTCAGCCAGACGATCGGCACCGCGGGCGGCACGCTGAGCATCCCGTCCGCCGGCGTCACGGTCGTCGTCCCCGCGGGCGCGCTCTCCAAGTCCACGCTCATCACGATGACGGCCCGCAAGGGATACCTCGTCGCGTACGACTTCGCTCCGCACGGCATCACCTTCGCGAAGCCGCTCGTCTTCACGCAGAAGCTGTCGGGCACCTCGGCGAACATCCTCACGGCGCCGCTACTCAACCTGGGTTACTACTCGGATCCGAACCTGCTGACCGCGGTCGGCGGCCTGGTCTCCGAGCTGCTCGGCGGCAACGTGAACCTGCTCAACTGGACGTTCACCGGGAGCATCAAGCACTTCTCGGGGTACATGGTGGGAATGGCCCGGGGGGGCTCGCTGGATTCCGACATGTAACTCGAACCTGGCGGCACGCGTCCAACGCGTGCCGTCACGAATTCGCGAGGCGTTCGTCGGCATAGACGAACGCCTCGCGTTTTTTTGGCTATCTTGCGCGATCGGAGCGTTGCCGCCGTCCAGATGTCATCGCGATGAAAGTCAGGCCGACTCAGCCAATGTTGCGCACCATCCCGCCGCCAGGCAGCGCGGAGGTGACGCCGTTCGACAATGTCCTGATCCAGGGGCAGGGTCTCGAGCGCCGTGCGCGCCGCGAGGACGCGAGAACCGTCTACGAGCTGGCGCTGAATGATGGCACCGCGGCTTCACCAGGCGAGCGAGCCCAGTTGCATCGGCTCATCGCGCGAACATTCGTGGAGGACGGCAGCTACTCCGAGGCCGAGGCGAGCGCGAAGGCGGCGCTTCAGATCTCCGAAAAGGCAGGCGATGAAGCTGGCCGCGGCCGCGCCATCAACTCCCTCGCCGCGATTCAGTGGAATCAGGGACTTCACGACGAAGCACAGAAGCTCTACCTGGATGCTCGCGAAAGCGCGCTCTCCATCGGTGATGCGCACCTGGCATCACTGACTGCCTCCAACCTTGGCATCATCGCGACCGTTCGGGGCGATGATCGCGAGGCGCTGCGCTACTACGAGTCCGGGCTCGCTGACGCACGCGTGGCCGGTCACGTCGACGAGGCGACGAATGCCCTCGTCAACCTGGCACTGCTGCACACGCACATGGGCCGCTTCGAGCAGGCAGATAGCGCATTCGCTGAAGCGCGACAACTGTCGGCGACGGTCGGAGACCTGAGCCGGCTCATTCGCATCGACCTCCACCTCGCGCGCCTCCGCATCCGCCAGGGCGAGCAGCACGACGCTCGCGCCGCATGGGAACGCGCGCGCGCGCTCGCCGACCAGACCGGCGACACGCTCTCCGACGGCGACGCCGAGCACATCGCCGGCATCATCGCGCGACTCGACGGAGACGTTGCGCGCGCCGAAGCGCACTTCATCCGCGCCGAGGAGATCGCGGTCGAGCGCAAGGACCTGATCCTCCAGGGCGAGACCGCGCGCGAGCTCGCAGAGCTCTATCGCTGGAACGGCCGGAACAAGGACACCCTCCAACGCCTCAACCAGGCACACCGCCTCTTCCTCCAGCTCCGCGCCCGCCGCGAGCTCGCCGACGTCGACCGCCGCACCTCGGCCCTCGAGGGCGACTTCCTCGACGTCGTCCGGAAATGGGGCGAATCGA
>JBDSTA010000083.1:0-5467 GCA_039928475.1 Gemmatimonadaceae bacterium
GCAATCGTCTGTACGTCCATCACTTCGTCCACCGCCACGCCCGCCACGCGCGTTCCGTACGTCGCGAGGATGATCGACCCCTCCCGCACCGGTGCGCGCTCCGGATCCAGCCGCACCCCCAGGTCCATCACGGTGACGATCGTCCCGCGAAGATTGATCAGCCCCTGGACGTATGCCGGCGCACCAGGCAGTCGCGTGGCGCGCCGATAGGGGATGATCTCCCGCACCGCTTCGATGTCGCAGCCGTACACCCGGTCCGCCACGCGGAACAGGAGCGTACGGGCATCGACGCGCGCGTCAGGAATCGTCTCGGAAAAACCCAAAATACTCCAGCGGATCAGTGTCGGCAAACACCACATCGGGACCCGCCGCACTCACCATCGAGTGCACGAGATCCTCCGGCAGCTTCGAGCGCAGCTCCACCATATCGCCGCTCGCCGGATGACGAAACCTGAGCCACGCCGCATGCAGGAAATGACGCTTGCCTGGCAGCGCGATCAGCCGTCGTCCCCCGCCGCCGCCGTATGTGTCATCGCCCGCCACCGGATGCCCGATGGACGCGAGATGCACGCGAATCTGGTGCGTCCGTCCGGTGTGCAGGTGGGCGCGCAACAGGTCCACGGCGTCGAAGCGGGCGAGCCGCACGAAGTCCGTCCGTGCCGCCCGCCCCGTACTGACGATTGCCATACGCTTTCGGTCTCGCGGATCCCGCGCGATCGGCTTGTCCACCGTCACGCGGTCCTCCGTCAGGTGCCCCCACGACAGCGCCGCATAGCGCCGGACGATCTCCCGGCGCTGCATCGCCGCCCCCAGCAGGCGGTGCGCCCGGTCGGTCTTGGCCACGAGCAGCAGGCCGGACGTCTCCTTGTCGAGCCGGTGTACGATGCCCTCGCGGTCGTCCCCACCCAGCTCGGACAGCTCCCCGCCACGCCCCTTGAGCGCGTGCACGAGCGTGCCCGTCCAGTTGCCCGGCGCCGGATGCACGACCATCCCCGCGGGCTTGTCGACGACGAGGAGCTCGTCGTCCTCGTACGCCACAGAGAGCGGGATGTCCTCGCCGATCACCGGTCGCGTCGTGGGGGCGGCGATGTCCACCACCACCTGGTCGCCGGCCACCGGCCGGTAGCTCGCGCGCTCGGCGCGGCCATTCACCGAGACGTTCCCGTTGGCGATGAGCGTGGCTGCCTGCGTCCTCGACACGTCGAGCGACGACGCGATGAACAGGTCGAGTCGCGGAGCATCGGCAGGTGCCTCGAGCTGGTGCCGGACGCCGCCCGTGCCGGCGTCGGCGCCGGTCACGCGTCGGTTCCCGTGACGTTCTCGATGGTCGGGGCCATGGAAGCCGCCTGCGCCGCGGCCTGATGTGCCATGCGTTGCTGCTGGTCCTCGCGCGAGAGCGACCACGCGAGGATGAGTGCACCCACGGTGACCGCGGAATCCGCGACGTTGAACGTCCAGAAGCGCACGTCGCGATAGCCGATGTCGATGAAGTCCACCACACCCTGCGGCGAGCGGAAGCGGTCGACGAGGTTGCCCGCCGCGCCGCCGAACGCGAGCCCCAGCGCGACGATGCGCGTCACGTCGCCCGCGCGCGCACCCGTGCCGGTCATCTTGTAGAGACGCCACAGCACGACGAGCGCGATGATCGCGAAGCCGCCGAAGATGAAGCGCGAATACGCGCCGAGGGACATGCTGAACGCCGCGCCCGGGTTGTAGGCGAGCGTGAAGCGCACGTAGTCGCCGATGATCCGGTGCGGCACGTAGCGCGGCGCGAGGAAGCGCTCCGCGGCGAGCTTCGAGAGGAGGTCGGCGACGATGACGGTGGCCGCGGTGCCCCAGAACAGCTGGGTGCTCGGCCGGATGGGACCCTGGGAGGAAGTCAGACGAGATCTCCGCTATCGACCACGTTCGAGGCGTGCGTCGCGCCGGCGGGGGTGAGGACGCGTGTGTCGTTGGCGTGCGCCGCCGCGCCCGCACGATCTTCCTGCCACAGTACCCACGCGAGCAGCATGGCGCCAATGCTCACCGCCATGTCCGCCACGTTGAAGGTCGGCCACCGCGTGTCGCCAAGCCCAACGTCGAGGAAGTCCACGACGCCCAGCTCCGAGCGAAGCCGGTCCAGCAGGTTGCCGAAGGCGCCCGCGCACACGAGCGCGAGCGCGAGGACGCGCGGCGTATCGCCGCGCTCCGTGTAGAGGAACAGCCGCGCGAGGATCACGAGCGCCACGAGCGTGAGGCCCGTGAAGATCATGCGCGACTGCGGCCCCAGGTGCAGCCCGAAGGCCGCACCCGGGTTGTACACGAGCGTGAAGCGCAGCCACTCCCCGAACACCTCGTGCGGGATGCGCTGCGGCGTCAGCACACGCTCGGCCCAGCCCTTCGTCACCACGTCGATCGCGGTGACGAAGGCCAGCACGGGCCAGAACAGCGCACCGTTACTTCGACTTTGCATCTTCCTCGCGCTGCTTGCACTCGATGCAGAATCGCGCGTGCGGGAGCGCGTCGAGACGCTCGTAGGCGATGTCCTTCCCGCAGTTGTGGCACTTGCCGAAGGTCTCCGGCGAACGATAGAGACGACGCAGCGCCTCGTCGATGTGCCACAGGAAGCGCCCTTCCTGGCTCGCGAACAGGAACGCCTTCTCGCGTTCCATCGCGTCCGTGCCCTGGTCTGCCATGTGGAACGAATAGCTGCTGAGATCGCCGTCCGCTTCCTGCGACGTCGCCCCGAACGCTTCGTCATAGTGGCCGAGCTCCTTCAGCACGCGCTTGCGCTCCTCGAGCAACCGCTTCTCGAAGTGCTGCAGCTGCTTCTTGGGCATCGGCTTCGGCTTCACTGCCTTGGTCGCGCTCTCTGACGTGGCCATCGCTACTCGTCCCTGGTTAGGGCAAGGTCTGCCTGGATCCCATCGAGATCCACCGTCTGCCTTGCCAGCATGTGCTGCGTCCCCACCTGCTCCTCGCCGATGGCCACGTGCGCGGCCAGCACCTCCTCGGCGATCCGGTCGCGATGCTCCCGCGCGGACTCCTGCACGAGCGCGTCGCCTCCCACCTGCAGCCGGATGCGGTCACTCACGGAGAGACCGGCATCCTTTCGCATACGCTGTACCCTGCTGATCACTTCACGTGCCACGCCCTCACGCTTCAGCTCCGGCGTGATCGCGGGGTCGATCGCGGCGAAGAAACCGTGCTCTTCCTCCACCACCAGGTCGCTCGACGCGCGGCGCAGGATGGTCAGGTCGTCCTTGTCCATGCCGTGCGTCTCGCCGTCCACGGTGACGAGCAGCTCCTCGCCCTGCTCGAACGCACGCAGGTGCGCGCTGGTGAAGTTTGACACCGCGTCGGCAGCCAATGGCGTCTTCTTGCCGAATTTCTTGCCGAGCGCGCGGAAGTTGGGCTTCGCCTCGAGCGTGACGAGGGCGTCCCCGCTCGTGGCGAGGTCGATCGCCTTGATGTTGAGCTCCGCGCGCAGCACGGGCAGCAGCTCCCGCAGCGCATTCTCGCTCACATGCGGGGCGACGCACACCATGCGCGAGAGCGGCTGCCGCACGTTGATCTTCGCCTGCTCGCGCGCCGCGCGGCCGAGCGTGGCGAGCGTGCGCACGCTCGACATCAGCGTCTCGAGCGTCGCATCGGCGGCGGCTGCGTCGCCGCGCACGTACGTCGCGAGGTGCACCGACTCGCCCGTGAGCTCGCGGTGCAGCTGGTCCGTGACGAACGGCGCGAAGGGCGCGAGCAGGCGGCACACCACCACGAGCACCTCGTGGAGCGTCGCGAACGCGGCGTTCGTGTCGTCCGTGAAGACGTTGTCCTTCGCCCAGAAGCGCGGGCGCGTCTGTCGCACGTACCAGTTGGCGAGGTCGTCGTCCACGAACTCCATCACGGCGCGCGACGCGGCCGTCGCGTCGTACGACGCAAGCGCCGCGTGCGCCGCCTGCTCCACCGTGGCGAGGCGCGACAGGATCCAGCGATCCATGATCGGGCGCTCGCCCGGCGACGGATCCGCACCCGAGGGCGACCACCCGAAGTTCGCGTAGTTCGCGAACATGCCGCTGTAGATGTTCTTGAGCGTGCGCAGGAAGCGACCCGCGCCCTGGCGGATCACGTTCTCGTCGAACGCGCGATCGTCCCACACCTTGCCCGAGCTCACGAGGAAGAGGCGCACCGCATCGATGCCGTGCCGCTCGATGACCTCCCACGGGTTCACGACGTTCCCGCGGCTCTTCGACATCTTCTTGCCCTGCGCGTCCTTCACGATGCCGTTCACGACGACCGCGCGGTACGGCGACGCCGACCCGCTCGCGTTCGCGGGCAGGGCGTCACCGAGTCCGGTCGCGATCGCGAGCAGCGAGTAGAACCATCCGCGTGTCTGGTCCTGCCCCTCGGCGATGAAGTCGCCCGGGAACTGCCGCGCGAACTGCTCGCGGTTCTCGAAGGGGTAGTGCCACTGCGCGAACGGCATCGACCCCGAGTCGTACCATGCGTCGATGACTTCGGGCGTGCGCGCCATGTCGCCGCCGCAGCCGGCGACGGAGCAGCCCCAGTGGTACGCATCGATGCCCGGCTTGTGCGGATCGAAGTCGGCCGTGTGCGCCACGCCGCTCTTCGCGGCAAGCTCGGCGTACGAGCCCACCACGTCCACGTGCGTCTCGTCGTTCGAGCAGACCCACAGCGGCAGCGGCGTCCCCCAGTAGCGGTCGCGCGACACGGCCCAGTCGATGTTGTTCTTGAGCCACTCGCCGAACCGGCCCTCTCCCAGCTCGGGCGGGTTCCAGTTCACGGCCTCGTTGCGCGCGAGCATCTCGTCCTTGTACGACGACGTGCGCACGAACCACGACGTGCGCGCGTAGTACAGGAGCGGCGTGCCGCAGCGCCAGCAGTGCGGGTACTCGTGCGTGATCGTCGCCGACTTCCACAGGATGCCGCGCCGCTTGAGCTCCTCGATGAGCAGCGGATCCGCCTTCTTCACGAACATCCCGCCAACGAGAGGCAGGTCAGCGGGGAATTCACCGCGCAGGTCCACCGGCTGGAGGAACGCGAGGTGGTGCCGGCGTCCCGCCTGGTAGTCGTCCGCGCCGAACGCCGGCGCCATGTGCACCACACCGGAACCACTGTCCGCACTCACGAACTCCTCGCCGACGACGACCTCGTGGTTCGTCCCCTCGGGATACGGCACCCAGTCGAGCGGCCGGCGGTACTTCGCGCCAACGAGCTCCGCGCCGGTCATCGTCTTCACCCACGTCCAGCGCAGGGTGTAGTCGTCGCCGAGCACCGCCTTCGCGCGGGACTCCGCCATGATGATCGTGCGCGTGTCCGCGCTGTCCGTCTTCCGAAGCTCGACGTACGTGAGCTCGGGATTCACCGCGAGCGCCGCATTCGACACGAGCGTCCACGGCGTCGTCGTCCACACGAGGATGCGGCGCGCCGTGCGACCCGGCATGTCGGCGTAGTCGTCCACCACCTCGCCGCC
>JBDSTA010000084.1:0-5375 GCA_039928475.1 Gemmatimonadaceae bacterium
TGACGAGGGCCGCGATGCGGGCCGCGTGCACCGGGCGCTCGACATTCTCGCAGCTCGTGGCACGGCGGTGATCGCGGCAGACAGCGGGCACATTCTCAGGCTCGGCATGAATGGGTTGGGTGGCAACGTGATCTATGCCACGGACCCCCTGGGCCGAATCGTCTACTATTACGCTCATCTCGATGCCTTCCAGGCCGGAGTCGTTCAGGGCGCGGCCATTGCGCGCGGCGACACGCTCGGCTTCGTGGGAACCACAGGCAATGCGCCGAAGGACACGCCGCACCTTCACTTCCAGGTGATGCGCATGCCCCCTGACGGCAAGTACTGGGACGGCGACCCGATCAATCCCTACCCGTTGTTCCTCCTCACCCACGACGTCGCACGTCAATGACCATCTCCTCGAAGGAGCGCGCGGAGCTGCGCGCCGAGGCGCATCACCTGTCTCCCCTCGTGCACGTCGGCCATCAGGGTCTCACCGACGCGCTGTTCCAGGCACTGGACGACGCGCTGCGCACCCACGAGCTCGTGAAGGTGGCCCTCGCGAAGACGACCGACGTGAAGCCGAAGGATGCCGCGCATGACATCGCCGAGAAGCTTGGTGCAGACATCGTGCAGACCATCGGCCGCACCTGCACGCTCTACAGACACAATCCGGACCTCAAGCGGAAGCAGGGCTCTCCGCCCGCGTGGAGGTAGCGTGCGCGCCATGCTGATGACGCGCAGCTACATGGTGGCCGCCATGGCCATCCTGGCGTGCGGCGGCGATGCCTCGCCGCCCTCGGCTTCGGTCACGACGGCGACAACGACGCCCGCGATCGTGACCATCATGCCACCGGTGACGGCGGACATCACGATCGGTGCGAGCACCTCGCTGAGCGCCACCGTGAGGAGCTCCACCGGCGCGGAGCTGAGCGTCCCCGTCACCTGGAGCAGCTCCAACGCCTCGGTGGCAACGGTGTCCGCGGGAACGGTCGTGGGCGTCGCGGCAGGGAGCGCGATGATCACCGCGGCGACCGGGACGCTGAGCGCTTCGATCCAGGTCACGGTGGTGCCGGCTCCCGAACCCGGCAGCGCGGTCGAGACGCTCGCGATCCTGCCGCAGGCGTTCGTGGATTCGAAGCTGCTCGCTGCGCCTGCGCCGGGCGGACGCGTCATCAGCGTCAGCGCGGGTGGCAACCTGCAGGGGGCCATCAACAGCGCGCAGCCTGGCGACGTCGTCGAGCTCGCGAACGGCGCGTCGTTCAGCGGCAACTTCGTGCTGCCCAACAAGAACACCAGCAGTACGAGCTGGATCGTGATTCGCGCGGCGAATCACGCGGCCCTTCCGGCCGAGGGCGTGCGCATGACGCCGTCGGTCGCCGCCGCGATGAATTTCCCCAGGGTGTTGAGCGCCACCAACCTCGGGGCCTTCCAGACGGCGCCGGGTGCGCATCACTACCGGCTGATGGGGTTCGAGGTATCGGTTCCGGCATCGATCGCCAATACGGGCCTTGTGCGCCTGGGCGACGACGGCGGGAACGGCCAGACCACGGTGGCGTCCATTGCGCACGACATCGTGATCGACCGCATGTACATCCATGGAACGGCCACGGGGACCGTGCGCCGGTGCGTGGCGCTGAACTCCGCGTCCACCGCCATCGTGGACTCGTGGCTCAGCGACTGCCATGAGAAGGGTGCCGACTCACAGGCGATTGCCGGATGGAATGGCCCCGGCCCGTTCAGCATCACGAACAACTACCTCGAGGCCGCCGGGGAGAACGTGATGTTCGGTGGCGCCGATCCCGGCGTGCCGAACCTCACGCCGAGCGACATCGTCGTACGGGGCAACCACTTCTACAAGCCGACCGCGTGGGCAGGCCGCTGGACGGTGAAGAACCTGCTCGAGCTGAAACATGCGCAGCGGATCCTCATCGAGGGGAACGTCCTCGAGAACAACTGGGCCGATGCACAGGGCGGCAGCGCGGTGGTGATGAAGACCGTGAACCAGCAGGGCACGTGCACCTGGTGCGTGACGGGCGACGTCACCTTTCGCCTCAACCTGATCAAGAACACCGGCTCCGGCTTCAACATCGCCGGCTCGCCCGACAACACCTTCCGGGACACGCCGGCGCGCCGGCTCACGATCATGAACAACATCATGGTCGGCATCAATGCATCGCCCACGTTCGCCGGTGACGGCCGCGGTGTGCTCTTTTCCGGCGATCCCAGCGACGTGGTGATTGCACACAACACGGTGGTGGATCCCACGACCACCGCGTTCGCGTTCGGGCCGCAGGGCACTTCAATGAAGCGCATCACGATTCGCGACAACGTGATCGGCGGCGGTCAGTACGGCGTGAAGGGCGACAGCCGTGGCGGCGGGACGCCGACACTCACCGAGTACATGCCTGACGGGACATTCCTCGGGAACGTCGTCACGCTCGGGAGTGCTGCGGGATATCCGAGTGGGAATCTTTATCCCACTTCGCTCTCGGCGATCGGCTTCGCGAACGTCGCAGCGTTCGACGTGCGCCTCGCCGCCGGCAGTGCGTATCGCGGGAAGGGAACGGACGGGCGCGATCCAGGCGCAGATGTAGCGGCCGTATTGTCCGCAACAGCATCAGCGATCATCGCGCCGTAGTGATGATGTAACGCTTTCCAACAGCGCGTACTGCACTCAAGCTCGTATCGGTCACACGGTACGAGCTTTCGTGTATGCGACAAAGCCACATAACAAAATCTTAATCATTCGGTGTGTTCGGTATCACACACTAAATCGGCGCGCAGGCCGATGTTGATGAGTAACTCGGAACGTGTGCGTGAGAGTGCTCCGCCACACGAATCCATCCTACCTGCAACACCCCGATCAAAAAGGAAGCTGCAATGTACCGATCCTCCACGCGACTCATCGTCGCGAGCCTTCTTGCGTTGGCTGCATGCTCGGACAACACCACCTCCCCTGATACGCAGCTCGCGCCGGTAGATGCGACACATGCGAACGTCCTTGGCATCGTGTCGATCTCCGCGTCCCTGCCGAGCACCGCGCCGAGCAACATCGGCGATACGGTGCGTGTGACGTTGACTGGCAAGGATGCGCAGGGCGGGCTGTGGGTGCTGCGCAACACGACCTGGGCGAGCTCGGACAACTCGATCGCTTCCGTGAACGGAAATCTCCTGACCGCACAGAGGAGCGGAACGGCCGTCGTCTCGACGTCCATCTGGAACATGAATGCCTCGGTGAGCTTTGTCGTGAAGGCAGCGACCGTGGCCGCGACCGTGAAGAACGTGTCCGTGACGCTCGCCTCCGGCAGCATCCTGGCGGGAAGCACGACGCAGGCAACTGCAGTCTTCACCGATTCGCTCGGCAGGACGATGACCGGCCAGCCGGTGACGTGGGCGAGCTCGAATCCAGCCGTCGCCACCGTGTCGGCATCCGGCGGCGTCATCGCGATAGCTGGCGGCAGCGCGAACATCGTTGCGACGAGCGGCACCATCAGTGGAAGCGCCGCGCTCACCGTCACGACGGCGACCGCTCCGCCCCCGCCGATCACCGGCCCGGAAGTGTTCGCGACGCTGCCGCAGACCTACCTCAACACGCAGATGCCCGCGGCGCCTGCAGCAGGCGGCAAGATCATTAGCGTTCCCGTCGGCGGAAATCTCCAGACGGCGCTCAACAGCGCGCTGCCGGGTGACGTGATCGAGATCGCCAATGGCGCCTCGTTCACGGGCAACTTCATCCTGCCCAACAAGAACACCACGAGCACGAGCTGGATCGTCATCCGCCCGCAGACCATGTCCGGCGTGCCGGCGGCCGGCGTCCGCATGACGCCGTCCGTCGCACTCGCGGCGCGCCTGCCGATCATCTACAGCATGAACAACGTCGGCGCATTCCAGACTGCGCCCGGCGCGCATCACTACCGCCTCGTGGGCCTCGAAGTGAGCGTCGCCGCATCGATCGTGAACGCGGGCCTCGTGCGCCTCGGTGATGATGGCGGCAACGGCCAGACGACGCTGGCATCCATCCCTCACGACCTCGTCGTGGATCGCATGTACATCCACGGTACCGCGACGGGCACGGTGCGTCGCTGCGTGGCGCTCAACTCTGCGTCGTCCGCGGTGATCGACTCGTGGCTGAGCGACTGCCACGACGCCAGCCAGGATGCGCAGGCCATCGCCGGCTGGAACGGACCGGGCCCCTTCAAGATCGTGAACAACTATCTCGAGGCCTCCGGTGAGAACGTGATGTTCGGCGGCGCCGATCCGGGTGTGACCAACCTCACGCCGAGCGACATCGAGATTCGCCGCAACCACATCACCAAGCCGGTGTCGTGGAAGGGCAAGTGGCTGGTGAAGAACCTGCTCGAGCTCAAGCATGCGCAGCGCGTGCTCATCGAGGGGAACATCCTGGAGAACAACTGGCAGGACGCGCAGGGCGGCAGTGCGATGGTGCTGAAGACGGTGAACCAGGCGGGCGCGTGCCCGTGGTGCATCACGGCCGACATCACGGTCCGCAGCAACCTGATCCGGAATGTCGGATCCGGCTTCAACATCGCTGGCTCTCCCGACAACACGTACCAGGACATTCACGCGCGCCGGCTGACGATCGTGGACAACGTCATGCTCGGCATCAATGCCAGCACGACATTCGCCGGCGACGGTCGCGGTGTGCTGTTCAGCGGCGACCCGAGCAACGTCGTGATCGCGCACAACACGATCCTCGAGCCGACCAGCTCACTCGTGGCCTTTGGCCCGCAGGGTACGTCCATGGCGAACATCTCGCTCCGGGACAACCTCATGAGCGGCGGCGCCTATGGCGTGAAGGGCGATGCAACGGGTGGCGGCAGTGCCTCGCTGTCGGCTTACATGCCCGGCGGCACGTTCGCCGGGAACGTCGTGGTCCTCGCGTACTCCGTGGGCTATCCGACGGGAAGCTTCTATCCCACGTCGGTCGCGTCGCTGGGCCTCACCAACCTCTCTGGTGGCAACGTGCAGCTGCTCAGCACGAGCCCGTACAAGGGCAAGGCGACGGATGGACGCGATCCGGGTGCTGACTACCAGGCGCTCGTGAGCACGACCAGCGGCGTCATCGTCGCCCCCTGATCAACCGCGCAGGGCACGCAGCACTCTCCACGGGGCCAGCGGGATTTCATCCACGCTGGCCCCGATGGCGTCCGCCACCGCATTCGCGATGGCGGGCGCGGTCGGGATGATCGGCGCCTCGGCGAGGCCACGCGCGCCGGTGTGATTCGCGACGACGTCGGCGCTCTCGACGAAGAAGGCATCGATCGTGGGGACGTCGCCGATCGTCGGCACCTTGTAGTCGTGCAGTGTGGGGTTCATCGAGAGGCCCAGCGACGCATCGAGCACGCGCTCCTCGAACAGCGCGTAGCCGAGCC
>JBDSTA010000085.1:0-14422 GCA_039928475.1 Gemmatimonadaceae bacterium
TCCGCGTCCGCCTCCGGCGTGGCGCCGCGCGGACGGGTGCCCGCGATCGGGCGAACCGTGACCCGGCCCGCATCCACGCGCACGAGCAACTCGGGTGAGCTGCCCACCAGCTCGACGCCGTCGAGCACCAGGTGGTACATGTACGGCGACGGGTTCAGCGCGCGCAGGGCGCGGTACAGCGCGACGGAATCGAAGTCGTGCGGCACGCGGATGCGTCGCGAGAGGAGCACCTGGAAGGCGTCGCCCGCCGCGATGTACTCCTTGATGCGATCCACGCTCTCGATGAACCGGTCGCGCTCGAACGACGACGTGCCCTCGGCCACCGGGGCATCGCCGCGGAGATCGAGCGGCGGGAGCGAGACGGGCCCGCGCAGGCGCGCGATGGTCCGGTCGATCGTCGCCGCGGCCTTGTCGTACTCGATGCGGAGCGCACTGTCGCTGGTGTCGTCGCCCAGCACCGCGCCGACGACGACGCGCGCCTGCGCGCGCAGGTTGTCGATGATGACCAGTGCGTCCGTGAAGACGAACAGTGCGTCGGGCATCGCGTCGCCCTTCGGCGGCGGCGACGGCAGGCGCTCGATGAGGCGCACCGTGTCGTAGCTGAAGAAGCCCACCGCGCCGCTCCACATGCCCGCGAGCTCAGGCACTTCAACGGGGGGCGTCGCGCGAATGAGGTCGTTGAGGTCCGCGAGCGGATCCGCCGGGCGACGGCTGCCGTGCCAGCCGAGCGACGGCGTCCAGTCCTCGACCTCGCCGTCGCGCAGCCGCCACGCGGCGCGCGGCGCGGAGCCGAGGAACGTGTAGCGTGCCCACGTGGCGCCACCTGCGGGCGCGCTCTCGAGCAGGAACGCGAACGGCCCCTCGCGCAGCTTCGCGAAGGCCGTAACCGGCGTGTCCGTGTCGAGGAGGCAGTCGCGCCACACCGGCACGACGTGACGCGCCTCGGCTCGGCGCCTGAACTCATCGAAGCTCATTGCGACGCTCCGTCTGCTTGTCGGCACTCCGCACGCTTGCGACCTTTCATCGATGCATCGTGTGCTCGCCGCGGCTGTCGCCGCATGCGGTCTGTGGTTGGTAGCCCTCGCACCTGCCGTCGCGAGTGCCCAGGACTGGAACGACGCGCGCTCCCTCAATCTCGCGGAGCGTGCCACTGCGCGTCGTGTCCAACAGCTCGCGGACACGGGACTCAAGGACTACAAGGCCGTCGCGCACGGCTACGTCACGTTTCTCGCCCAGGTCGGCGAGGGACTCGCCGAACCCCCCAAGGTGGTGAAGGCGGACGAGCTCGTGAACGAAGTGTATTGGCTTGCGCCCAACCTGAGCAAGCAGCGCATCCTCGGCCGGCGCGACACGCTCATGCTGCCGACGGACATCTCGTATCATCGCGACCATCTCGGCATCGTCCAGAACAATTTTCCGGCGATCATACGCCTCGGCGACGGCGACGAGGTGCGCGACGTGCCGCATCCGTTGTCGGCCGTGGGCCTCGCGAGCTACGACTTCGCCATCACGGATTCGCTGTCGCTCCAGCTGCCCGGCCGCAGGATCCAGGTGCTGGAGGTGAAGGTCCGCCCGAAGAACGATCGCCAGCCGCGCATCATCGGCGCGCTGTACATCGATCGCGACGACGCGCAGGTCGTGCGCATGGCGTTCAACTTCACGCGCGCGGCCTTCCTGGACGATGCGCTGGACGACCTGTTCGTCGTCATCGAGAACAGCCTCGTGAGCGGGCGCTTCTGGCTGCCGCGCAAGCAGGAGATCGAGATCCGCCGCGGTGGCACGTGGCTCGACTATCCCGTACGCGGCATCATCCGCGGCCGCTGGGAGATCGGCGACTACGCCGTGAACACGGGGCTCAACCCCGCGTTCTTCACCGGGCCGGAGATCGTGCTCGCACCGAAGACCGTGTCCGACACGTTCCACTTCGCGGGGAAGATCCTCGACTCGCTGCCGCCCGACGTGCGTGCGGTGAGCGACGCCGACATCCAGAAGGTTCGCGAGGAGGCGCGCGCGCTCGTGCGCGCACAGGCGCTGCGTCGTCCGCAGACCCTATCGCTCTCGGCGTCGGGCGTGTCGGACTTCGTGCGGTTCAATCGGGCGGAGGGCTTCGCGGTGGGCGCGGGTGTGGCGTCGCGCTTCGGTGGCGGCTTCGGCCTCCAGCTGCGCGGCCGCTACGGCGTGGACGACCGTCGCGCGAAGGGCTTCGCTGGCGTCGACTGGCAGGCCGCCGACTGGGGCGTGCGGGCGTACGGCATGGACGACTTCCGCGAGGCGGGTGACGTGCAGGAGCGCTCGCGGCTGGTGAACTCCATCGCGGCGCAGGAATTTGCGTCGGACGCGAGCGATCCCTTCGGCGTGCGTGCCGTGGGGCTCGGCGTCGACCTCCGCGACGCATTCGGCTTTCGCGTGAAGCTGGATGCGTCGCTGGAGCGTCAGCGCCCACTCGCGGTGCGCGCCGTACCAGCGCAGGGCCGCTTCTATCCGCTTGTTGCGGCGTGGCCGCTGCGCGCATCCCGCGTCGCACTCGCGTTCGAGCGGCCGACGTCGCTCTCGTACTTCGGCACGGAACTGCGCACGAGTGGCGAGTTGCGCCTGAGCCGGCTGACGACGGATGACGTCGCGTTCCCGATCGGCGCGACGACGGAGGGACGCGCCGTGGCGTCGGTGTGGATCGAGCGGCCACTCGAGCACAGCAGGCTCGCCTTCTTTGCATCGGGCGGCGCGGTGGGCGCGACGGCCGCAGTCCCGCCGCAGGACTGGCTCTACTTCGGCGGACCCATCTCCGCGCCCGGGTACCGCTATCACGAGCTCGGTGCCCTCGCCGGTGCGACGACCCGGCTCGAATGGCGCACGCCGATCCCCGCGCCGTCCCTCTCGCTCGGCCGGTTCGGCAAGATTCCCGGCCAGGCGACGCTCGCGCCATTCGCGCAGGCGACGTACGCGCGTCGCGCCTCGCTCGCGGACGTGGCGCATCCCGAAGGCGTATACCCGAGTGCGGGCATCGCGGTGCAGTCGTTCTTCGACCTGTTGCGCATCCAGCTCGCGCGCGGGCTGCGCGGCGGACGGTGGTCGCTGAACGTGGACGTGAGCCGCGACTTCTGGGGCGTGCTGTAGCGGCGAAAATGATGGCGCGCGCGCTCGAAGGGTGACGCTTCGCGGACACTGCCTGCGTATCCTGCTCGCGTGACCGCCAACCCCGTCCTCGATCCCCCGCGCGCTGACTTCTCGCGCATCGACCCACGCGCCGTGGCACTGCTTGCCGAGCGTTGGGCGAGGCGGCATGGGGTCGTGCCGATCGGGGTGGATGGCGGCACCATCATCGTCGCCACGGCGAACCCGCTGGACTTCGACGCCGAGCGCGCGGTGGCGTTCGCGACGGGTCATCGGGTGCGGTGGGAGCTGGCCAGCGTCGGCGACATCGAGCGCCAACTCGACGTCGTGTATTCCGATGCGCCCGCGCTCCCCGATGCCGCCGAGCCGCCCGTGGAGGTGCAGCATCTCGCCTTCTCTGACGGCGCGGGCTCGGCGACCGGTGCCGACGTCGGTGCTTCCGTCATTCGTATGGTCGATCACCTCCTCGCCGAGGCCATCGGCGGTGGCGCGAGCGACCTGCACCTGGAGCCGGAGGAGCAGGGCATCGCCGTGCGACATCGCGTGGACGGGATGCTGCGCGCCATCCGGACGCTGCCGCGTTCGGTCGGGCCGTCGCTCGTCTCGCGCATCAAGATCCTGTCGGGCCTCGACATCGCCGACCGCATGCGCCCACAGGACGGCCGCGCGCGCGTCGCGATACTCGGCGCCATCGTCGACCTGCGCGTGTCCACGCTGCCCGTGGCGCATGGCGAGAAGATCGTCATCCGCGTGCTCGATGGGAGCGCGGGGCTTCGCTCACTCGAGTCCATCGGTTTCGACGATGCCGATCTCGCGCGCATCCGGCAGCTGCTCGAGCAGCGCGAGGGGTTGATCCTCGTCACGGGTCCCACGGGTTCGGGAAAGACGACCACGCTCTACGCCGCGCTGCGCGAGATCCAGGCGCGTGGCGTCAACGTCGTCACGGTGGAGGATCCCATCGAGTACCGGCTGCCGGGCATCGTGCAGGTGCAGGTGCACGAGCGCGCGGGACTCACCTTCGGCGCTGCGCTGCGCTCCATCGTGCGCCAGGATCCTGACGTGATACTCGTGGGTGAGATTCGCGATCGCGAGACGGCGGAGATCGCCATCCAGGCGTCGCTCACGGGACATCTCGTCCTCTCCACGCTGCACACGAATGACGCCGCGAGCGCCGTCACGCGGCTCATCGACATCGGCGTCGCGAGCTACCAGATCGCCACGGCGGTGAAGGGCGTCGTCGCGCAACGCCTCGTGCGTCGCAGCTGCGCGGCATGCAGCGCACTCGGGTGCGAGGCGTGCGAGGGGGCAGGGTATCGCGGTCGTCGCGCCATCGCGGAGATTCTCGTGACGTCCGCGGAGTTCGAGCGACGCGTGGCGGCCGGCGCCTCCACCGAGTCGCTCGCGGAAGCGGCGCGCGAGAGCGGGTGCAGTACGCTCTGGGAGTCGGGACTCGTGCTCGTGCGGAAGGGCGACACCACGATGGAGGAGCTCAGGCGCGTCGCGGCGGAGCCGGCGGCGGTGGTGAGCGAGCCCGCGCCGCATGGGCCCGTCGTGCGATCTACATTGAGGCGTCCGCGCGCGATTCGCGCAGCGTCGGAGCCCACGCCCATCGCCCCACGCATGGCCACGGTCAACATCGGCACGATCGACGTCTACTGCGTCGCCCGCGAGCACGACGAATGGCGCGTGCTCACGCTGCAGCGCGCACTCACCACGCGTTGCCCCGGCGCGTGGGAGACGGTGCACGGTCGTATCGAGCCGGGCGAGGAACCGGAGGACGCCGCAGTGCGCGAGGTGCGCGAGGAAACGGGGCTGTCGATTGAGCGCTTGTACAATGTCACCGTGCAGCCGTTCTACCTGCACCGCGCGCACGTCGTGGAGCTCGCCGTCGTCTTCGCCGCCTTCGTAAACCATCGCGCACCCATCACGCTCGGCAACGAACACCAGGAGTTCGAATGGCTTTCGGGCAAGGAGGCGCTCGATCGGTTCTTCTGGCCCCGTGAGCGCATGGCGCTGCGAGAGGTGATGCACCTCTTCCGCACGGGCAGCGGCGGCGAGGCGGAAGACGTGCTGCGCGTGTTCTAGCCGGGCCGGTACGCGAGGTAGAGCGCGTGCATCGGCCCGCCCGCGCCGTACGCAGGCTCCTCGCTCGCATCCACTGTCAGCCCCGCACCACGCAACGCGCGCACGAACGCCGGCTCGGCACCGGCACACCAGTAGGCCAGCTTGCCGCCCGGCCGGAGCGATGCCTTCGCCGCGCGGATGCCCCACGCGCCATAGAGGCGGTCGTTGCCCGTCGAGACGATTGCCTCCGCACCGTTGTCCACGTCGAGCATCACGGCGTCGTACGCCTCGGGGTTCGCCGCGAGCACTTGCCCCACGTCCGCGTGGTGGAGCGTCACGCGCGGGTCGAGGAGGGCGTCGTGGCCAAGCCCGTATTCCGGATTGCGGTTCCATTCGATCACGGCGCCCACGATTTCCGCGATCTCCACGCGGGCATCGTCGCCAAGCGAGCGGAGCGCCGCCTTGAGCGTGAAGCCGAGTCCCAGTCCGCCGATGAGCACGCGCGCGTTGGGCGTTTCACGCAGCGGCTCGCACACCATCTCGGCGAGGCGGTCCTCGGAGTGGTGGCGACGCGTGGACATCAGCTCGCCGCCGTCGGCACGGAGCAGGTAGTCCCCGTCATGCCGGTGCAGCGTGAGCAGCGTGCCTTCCGGGGTCGTCGCCTCGCCGAGCTTCTCGAATTTCTTCATGCGTGCAATCTGGGCAGGGACGTCGGCTATCGCACCGTCAGGGTGCCGCGCAGGCGGATGTCCTTCGACGACGAGCCCACCATCACGCGGAACGTCCCGGGCTCGACCACCCACCTGTCGTCACGATCGAAGAGCTGAAGCTGCTCGCGCCCGATCGTGAACACGACGTCGCGCACCTCGCCGGCGGCGAGATGGATGCGCTGGAACCCCTGAAGCTGGATGACGGGCCGACCCACCGTGGCGAGCACGTCATGGAGGTAGAGCTGCACGACTTCGTCCCCGGCGCGCGCGCCGGAATTCGTCACGCGAAACCGCAACGTCGCGGCGTCAACGGCGGCCATTGAATCTGGTGTGATCGCGAGCGCCGAATATTCGAACGAGGTGTAGCTCAGCCCGAACCCGAATGGAAAGAGCGGCTGGCCCGTGAGGTCGAGATAGTCGTCGCCGCGACCGGTCGGTTCGTGGTTGTAGGAGAGCGGCAGTTGTCCTTCGCTCACGGGAAAGGTGATCGGTAGGCGACCCGCGGGGTTGTAGTCGCCGCCGAGCACGTCGGCCAGGGCGCGGCCGCCTTCCTCACCCGGATACCATACGTCGATAACGGCGCCCACGCGCTCGAGCCACGGCGACATCGTGATCGCGCTCCCGCCCACGAGCACGACGACCGTCGGCGTCCCCGTGGCAGCGACGCGCTCGATGAGTTCTTCCTGGTGTCCCGGCAACGCGAGCGACGCGCGGTCGCGGAATTCCCCTTCGTCGATGCCCGCGACGACGATCGCGACGTTGCTCCGCTTCGCGAGCGCGACGGCGTCCGCGATCTTCGCCTCGCGATCATCCACGACGCCGGCATCCCACACGAGCTTCACGCGCGCGTTGCCGGACGTCTCGAAGTACTCGAGCCGCACGTCGTGCGTGCTGCCCGGCTTCATCGTGCCCGTCGCGAATCGCGTCCCGAAGGAACGCTTCACCCAATCGTCCAGGACGAGTGCGCCGTCGATCCACAGGCGATAGCCGTCGTTCCCCTCGACGCCGATGCGCACTGGCTTCGGCGCCGCGGGCACCGTCACCTTTCCGGACCATCGCGCCGAGAGCCAGTCGGGGGTGACGCCTCGTGCCGGGCCGCCGAGTGTCCAGTGGAAGTCGATGTGGTCGTCGACGCGCGCGACACGCGGCACTCCGGCGAGCGTGATGTTGTCGAAATACTCGGCGCGCAGCCCGCGCACGCTCCGCCCGCTGTCCACGGCTGTGAGGTGCGCGGCCGGCACGGCGACGTACGTCGTCACAACGCGCGGAACTCCCGGCGCATACTGCACCGCTGCGCCGAAGCGCTGCCGCAGCCCCGCGAGTATCGACACGGGCGCGATGCCCGGCCCACTGTAGCCGCCAAGGCGTACTTCACTTGCGTCGGCACCAATCACGGCGATGCGACGCGCGGTCGTCGCGAGTGGCAGCGTGCCGCGCTCATTCCGAAGCAGCACGATCGACGCACGCGCTGCTTCGCGCGCGAGCGCACGATGCTCCGCGCGACCATTCCAGTACTGCGCGCTGTCGAGGTTCGCATACGGATGCTCGAAGAGCCCCAGCTCGAACTTCGCGCGCAGCACGTGTGCGACGGCGCGGTCGACCACGGAGTCCGCGATGAGCCTTCGGCGAAATGCGTCGAGGTAGGCGCGATGCTGCTCCCACGACGACTGGAAGATGACGTCGAGCCCGGCCTCGAGCGCGTGCTTCGTCGCCATGGCGGTGCTCGCCTCCGTGTGCTGGAGCACCGTGGGGCCGCCGGTCGCGGCCGCGTCCGAGATCGTGAAGCCGGTGAAGCCCCATTCACCGCGCAATACGTCGGTGAGGAGCATGCGATTCTGCGTGGACGGAATGCCGTTGACCGAGTTGTACGACGACATCACCGAGCGTGCGTGCGCATCCACGATCGACGCGCGAAACGGTGGGAAGAAGCGCTCCTCGAGCTGGCGGCGGCTCAGGTCCACCGGATAGCTGTCACGCCCTCCCTCGCCGACGTTCGCGATGAAGTGCTTCGGCGTCGCGATCACGCCGGCATGCTCGAAGGCAGCGACGAAGGCGCGGGCCATCTGCGACGACAGGACGGGATCCTCCCCGTACGTCTCCTCCACGCGACCCCACCGTACGTCGCTCGCAATGTTGATGACCGGCGACAGTGCGTCGCGAATGCCGCGCGACCGCGTCTCCCTCGCCGCCGCCGTCGCGACGCGCGCCATCAGGCTCGTGTCCCACGTGGCCGCAAGCGCGATCGCCTGGGGGAACGATGTCGCGTTCGGGGCGCCGAGTCCGTGGAGCGCTTCCTCGAACGGGATGATCGGGATGCCGAACCGCGTGCGCTCGACGAAGTAGTGCTGGATGGAATCGATGCGCGCCGAATGGGCACGCGCGCTCGTCGTGTCGCCGCCGCGAACCTGCAGGCCGAACGCGCCGTGCGAATAATCGTGGGTGGGGTCGTCGAGGCTCCCCGGGATCATGAACAGCTGCCAGAACTTCTCCTCGACCGTCATCCGCCCGATCAGGTCGCTCACGCGCTCCTCGACGGGGCGCGACGGATCGCGATACGATGGTCGCGCCTGCGCGGCGGCGAGCGACGGCACAGCGCAGAGAAACAGCAGTCCGGTGAGCCTGGAGTGACGCATGCGCGAAAAATGGCCGGGCTTGCGGCGCGCCGCCATGCCGCCGATGATGCGCCCATGACGAATCACCGAAGACACGTCGTGCGTCCTGCCCGCCTGGCCGCGGTCCTGCTGCTGATGGCCTGTCATCATGCCGCCCCACCATCATCGTCGGGCGACGCATTCCTCTTCTCGTACTTCACGCGCAACGGAGAGGACGGGCTGCATCTCGCCTACAGTGGCGACGGCGTGCGCTGGTTCCCGCTGAACGGCGGCAAGGCGGTCGTCGCGCCGGCAGTCACGGGCAAGGGACGCGGCTGGCAGGAGTGGGACTCCGAGGCCGCGCTCATGCGCGATCCGTCGGTGCAGCGGGGTCCGGACGGGATGTATCACATGGTGTGGACCATCTCGTGGACCGATCACGCGATCGGGGTCGCACACTCGCGCGACCTCATCCACTGGTCCGCGCAGGCGAAGGTCCCGGTGATGGAGCACGAACCCACGGCCCTCAACACCTGGGCGCCCGACCTCTTCTGGGATGATGCGACGAAGCAGTTCGTCATCGTCTTCGCGAGCGCGATTCCCGGCCGCTTCCCGGCGACGGACTCCCTCGCACAGGTTACGACGCGCGGACGCGCAGATCATCGCCTCTACTACGTGACGACGACCGACTTTCGCACGTACTCGCCGACGAAGCTGCTCTACGATGGCGGCTTCTGCGCGATCGACGGCACCATCGCGAAGCGCGGCGACACGTACTTCCTCGTGATGAAGGACGAGACGTTCTTCCCGAAGAACGTGCGCGCGCTGCGCGTCGCGTCGAGCAAATCGGCGACAGGCCCCTACGGACCGGCATCGCCGCCCATCACCGAGCTGGACACCGAGGGCCCGTCGGTGCTCCAGGGCGGCTCGACGTCGTACGTCTACTTCGACTACTACACGCGCGGCCGGTACGGCGCCCTCCGCACCACGGACTTCACGCACTGGGAGCCGTTCTCGGACTCGCTCATCACGCCGCGCGGCATCCGGCACGGCTCGGCGTTTTTCGCATCGCAGCCCGTGCTCGACGGACTTCTTGCCATGGACTCGGCGCCGCGCGCCGACAGCGGGCGCGCCACGCGCATCCTGTTCGTCGGCAACAGCTTCCTCCACGGGCAGTACCAGCCCGTGCGGAGCTTCAACGTCGCCAACATCGTGGACGAGAACGCCGGCATTCCCGCGGGTGCGCCGCGCTCCGAGGGAAGTGGCGGGCCGTACGGCGGAATTCCCGGCATCTTCAGGATGCTCACCGACGAGCTGGGGTTGAGCTATGAAGTGCACAGCGAACTCGCGAGCGGACGCACCCTCGAATTCCACTTCGCCAACGCGCGCCCGGTGATCGAGCAGGCGAAGTGGGACGTCGTCGTGATGCACGACCTGAGCACGGGACCCGTGCCGGTTGCGCGCACGGGGAATCCGGTGCGCTTCACCACGTATGCCGACTCGATCGAGCGCGCCGTGCATCGCGCGAATCCGGCCGCGCAGCTCTATCTCTATGAAACGTGGTCGCGCGCGGACCTCACGTATCCGGAGAAGGGGCCGTACCATGGTGCCGCCATCGACGTCATGGCGAAGGACCTGCACGAGGCCTATGCGACGGAGTACGCGCGCAACGGGCGCTTCCGCGGCATTGCGCCTGCCGGCGACGCGTGGCAATCGGCAATCCGCGCCGGCGTCGCGATGGCGGACCCGTATCACCCCGAATCAGGGAAGATCAATCTCTGGGGTGCGGACTCGTATCACCCGAGCATCTACGGCTCGTACCTCAACGCGCTCGTGCTCGTCGTGAAGGTGACGGGTCGCGATCCACGCACGCTCGGTCGCACGGAGCGCGCGGCGGCGGAGCTGGGCATCGCACCGGACATCGCCGTCACGCTGCAGCGCATCGCGTGGGACGAGTCGCGCGCGCATCGCCCGTGAACCGTGGCGACTATCGCGTCACGGTGATGACGATCGCCTGGATCCGACCCTCGATGGCCCCATCGCCGAAACGTTGTGCGAGCGCACGTTCCGCTGCGTCGGTCGCCGTGGAGACCTTGGCCGGATCTCGCGCGTCGATCTCGTTGCGCACCGGCGTGCCCTGGCAGTAGGCGATCGCCACCTCACGCGCCGACGCGCCTCGACTGCGCTCGCCCATCACGTCGAACGAGGGCATATGGGTGAATCCACCAGCGGCGAGGTCCTTGGTGATCTCGGCGTTGGTGTGGTAGCCGTGCGGTATGCGCGCCATGAACCGCGGCGACTCGCTTGGGAACACAGACCCCAGCGCCGTCGTCACGACCTCCGCGAACTCGTTGCGGTCGATGCGGTCCCACACGTTGAACACCAGCGTACCACCCGGCGCGAGGACCCGCGCCATCTCGCCGAACGCCTTCGCCTTGTCGGGAAAGAACATCACACCGAACTGGCACGCGATCGCGTCGAACGACGCGTCGGGGAAGGGCAGCTGCATGGCGTCCGCATGGCGCCACTCCACCGGCCGGCTCGTTCCCGCCGCCCTTGCTTCGTCGAGCATCGCCGGGTTGAGGTCCGTGGCGACGATCGTCGTCGACGCGGGCAGCCTCGCCGCGAGCTCGCGCGTGACCACGCCGGTGCCCGCCGCGATCTCCAGCACGCGAGCGGGCGACACCGCCGCAACGCGGCGAGCCAGGTCCTTGGCGTAGGGCTCGAAGATCAAAGGCACGAGGTGCGACGCGTACAGCTTCGCGACGGACCCGCCGAATACCACGTCGCCGTTGCTCATGGCGCTACTTCCCGGGCCACACGACGCCCTGATCCTTCGGCACCGACGCGATGCCCTTGTACACGAACTTCTGCACGCGCTTTCCCTCGTACGTCTCGGACGTGTAGATGTTGCCCTTCGAGTCCGTCGCGATGGAGTGCACGGCGAAGAACTGGCCCGGCTGCCGCCCGCCATCGCCGAAGCTCGTCAGCACGTCCAGCGACTGCCGGTCCATCACGTAGATCCGCTCGTTCTTCCCGTCGGCGAGATACATGTAGCGCTGCTGCGGGTCACGTGAGAACGCGATGTCCCACACGGAGCCGTCACCGCGCGTCAACGGCGCGATCTGCCGCTCCTTCACGAACTTCCCGTTCTTCTGGAACACCTGGATGCGGTCATTCGGCCGGTCGCACACGTACACCAGGCCATCGCTCGTCGGCTCCGCACAGTGCACCGGCGTGCGGAACTGTGGAATGAGCGGCGCCGCAGGATTGTAGCGGCCGTAGTTCGAGTCGGACGGCACGTTGCCGTAGGCGCCCCAGATGCGCTTCACCTTCCCCGACGCCATGTCGATCACCGCCACGCGGTGATTGCCATAGCCATCGGCGATGAACGCCTCGCCGGCACTCTTGTCGAAGGAGATCTTCGCCACGCGCCCGAAGTGATCGAGCGCCGTGCTGTTCACCTCCTGCTTCGGCATGCCGATCTGCATCAGGAACTTGCCGTCGTGCGTGAACTTGAGGATGTGCGAGTCGCCGACGCCGTTGCCGCCGATCCAGACGTTGTCCTTGTCGTCGATCGTGATGCCGTGATTGGAATTCGGCCACACATAGCCCTCGCCGGGCCCGCCCCACGCGCGCACCATGTTGCCCGCCGGGTCGAACTCCACGATGGGCGGCGCCGAGCGGCAGCATTCGCCGATGGGCGGGTTCGCGTCCGCACCGCCCTCGGTTCGCTGGTTGAGCGTCGAGTCGCCGCGGTGGATGATGAACACGTGGTCGCGCGAGTCGATGCCCACGCCGATGGTGGAGCCGAGCACCCAGTGGTGGGGCAACGGCTTCGGCCACATCGGGTCGACCTCGAACTTCGGCGCCTGCACCGACTGCGCGTCGGTCGCCGCCTGCAGCGCCGCCTGGCCCGCCCCAAGTGCGGCAAGCAGCGCGATTGCCGCGCCCGCCATCACGATTGCACGTCGGTTCATCAATCGCCTCCGCAGGAGATCCGTCGCCACGGCGCAGGTGCTGCGCCCGCCCGCCCCGCGCTGTAGAATTGCCGGGCGAAGTGACCGGTGATTCTACGACCCGTGATACGAATCCGTCCAGTGCGCCGTCCCCGGTCCTTCATGGGCCCCGTCGTCCTCCTCGTGCTGCTGCTCCTGCTCGGCGCACCCGGCACCCAGTTCGCCCACGAGATTCCCGCGCGTGTCACCGCGCTCGTCTTCGTGCGGCCGGAGGCGCACACGCTGCACGTGCTCGTGCGCGTGCCGCTCGAGGCAATCCGCGACGTCGAGTTCCCACTCCGTCGGGGCACCTATCTCGACGTCGAGCGGGCGACGCCCATGCTGCGCGACGCCGCGACGACCTGGCTCGCCGAGTACCTCACGCTGTACGAGAATGACGTTCCGCTGGCGTCGCGCACCATCGCGGGCGCCCGCCTCTCGCTGCCGTCGGATCGCTCGTTCTCGGAATTTGGCGCGGCGCTCGCGCACATTCGCGATACCACGCCGCTCAGCGTCGCGGACCTTCCGTGGCAGCAGGCGATGCTCGACGTCGCCATCGACTACCCCATCACGTCACCCGCCTCGCGCTTCGCCATCCGCCCGGCGCTCGCGCGCCTCGGCGTGCGCACGAGCACGTCGTTGCGCTTCATCACGGCGGAGGGCGACGAGCACGCCTTCCAGTACGACGGCGATCCCGGTGTCGTGCGCCTGGATCCGCGCTGGCACCAGGCGGCACTCACCTTCGTGCGCCTCGGCTTCACCCACATTCTTGGCGGAATCGACCACCTGCTGTTCGTGCTCTGCCTCGTCATTCCCCTCCGACGGCTGAAGCCGCTGGTCGGCGTCGTCACCGCATTCACCGTCGCGCACAGCATCACGCTCGCGGCGTCGGTTCTTGGCTTCGCGCCGAGCGCGCTGTGGTTCCCGCCCCTCATCGAGTTCCTCGTCGCACTCTCGATCGTCTACATGGCGTTCGAGAACATTGCCGGCGCGCGCGTGGGACAGCGCTGGAAGATCGCCTTCGCCTTCGGGCTCGTGCACGGCTTCGCATTCGCGTTCGCGCTGCGCCAGACGATGCAGTTCGCGGGTTCGCACGTGGCGACGTCGCTCTTGGCATTCAACGTCGGCGTGGAGGCGGGGCAAGTCGTCGTGCTGCTCGCCACCGTGCCCCTTTTGAACCTCGTGTTCGAGCGTGTGATGAGGGAGCGGATGGGTACCATCATCGTCTCCGCGCTCATCGCGCACACTGCGTGGCACTGGATGCTGGATCGCGGCGCTGCCCTTCGCAATTACACGTTCTCGGTACCCGCGCTCGACGCAGGCCTGCTCGTGGCCGCGATGCGCGCAGCGATGGTGCTCATCGTCGCCCTGCTCGCCATGTGGCTGCTGTCCGCTGCGGGCCGCCGCATGACGACGGCGAGACTCGGGACCGAGGCCGGACCGAAGTGATGCGATTCCTGTTTCCCGCGCTACTGCTCGTCGGTACAGCCGCGCACGCGCAGGACACCGCGGCGGCGAGGAGCATCCGCGCCGGCGTCTACTCGCCTGCGCAGGCGGAGCGCGGCAAGATGCAGTACGCCATCAGCTGCCGGTCGTGCCATACGGCGGCGTCGCACACCGGCGTCACCTTCGCGAAGTGGTGGAAGGGGAGGACCCTCGGCGATCTCTATGCGTACATGAGCACGCAGATGCCGAAGAACGATCCCGGTAGCCTCGACCCCGCACAGTACGCCGACGTCGTCGCCTACCTGCTGAAGATGAACGCGATGCCTGCGGGGCCGGCCGAGCTCCTCCCGGATTCTTCCTCACTCGCACAGATTCGCATCGAGCTTCCTCCCGCAGCCCCGAAGAAGACGCCCGCCCCGAAGACCCCCACCCGCAAGAAGAGTCCCTGACATCATGGCCGAACGCGCAGCTGGAACCCGCATTCGCGGCGTCGCTTCCGCAG